>CAYZJD010000140.1:0-10611 GCA_964478455.1 uncultured Solibacteraceae bacterium
CTCCCCATCTCTCCTCCCTCGCTCCCCTCACGTTTGCCTCACCTGCCGCCACCCAAATACAATGGGCCGTTTCAGGAGGGAACTGGCAACATGAAACCATCGATGAGCCGCCTCGCGGGACGCAGGTCATTCCTGCGCTCCGCCGCCGGGGCATTCGCCGCCTCGTTCTGGGCCGACGAGACGCTGGAGGCGTACCAGCAAAACATCCGCACGGCGTCCAAGCCGTCGGACCTAAAGATCACCGACCTGAGGGTAGCCGTCGTTACCGGCGCGCCGATGACCTGCCCGCTCATCCGCATCGACACCAACCAGGGCATTTACGGCCTTGGCGAAGTGCGCGACGGGGCCAGCAAGACTTACGCGCTGATTCTCAAGAGCCGCCTGCTCGGCGAGAACCCGTGCAACGTGGACAAGGTCTTCCGCAAGATCAAGCAGTTCGGTTTCCACGCGCGACAGGCCGGCGGCGTCTGCGGCGTCGAGACGGCGCTGTGGGACCTCGCCGGCAAAGCCTACGGCGTGCCTGTGTGGCAGATGCTGGGCGGCAAATTCCGCGACCGGATCCGCTGCTACGCCGACACCACCGAGTCGCACGACCCAAAGGTCTACGGCGAACGGTTGAAGAAGCGCAGGGACCAGGGCTTCACCTGGCTCAAGATGGACCTGGGCATGGACCTCATCGAAAACATCCCTGGCGCGGTGACGCGCCCCGATGGCGTGAACTCAAAGACCGTCCGCGGCACCCAGCACTTCTTCACCGGCATGGAACTCACCGACAAGGGCGTCGGTCTGATGGCCGACTATGTCGGCCAGATCCGCGACATCATCGGCATGGAGGTTCCGCTGGCGGCCGATCACTTCGGCCACATCGGCCTGAACTCCTGCATCCGCCTCGGCAAGGGGCTCGAGAAGTACAACCTCGCCTGGCTCGAGGACATGATCCCCTGGCAGTACACTGACCTCTGGAAGAAGATCACCGACTCGGTGGACATCCCCACCCTCACCGGCGAGGATATCTACCTCAAGGAGCCGTTCATCGAGCTGTGCCACGCCCACGCGGTGGATATCGTCCACCCGGACCTGGCCAGCTCGGGCGGAATCCTCGAAACCAAGAAGATCGGTGACGCGGCCCAGGAGTACGGCGTGGCGATGGCGATGCACTTCGCCGGCACGCCGGTCTCCTGCATGGCCAACGTCCACTGCGCGGCGGCGACCGAGAATTTCCTCGCGCTGGAAATCCACTCGGTGGACGTGCCGTGGTGGGACGACATGGTCCAGGGCATCGAGAAGCCGATCGTCAACAAGGGCTTCATCAAGGTGCCCGACGCCCCCGGCCTCGGCATCACCCTCAACGACGACGTGGTCAAGAAGCACCTGCTCGAACCCGGCTACTTCGAGCCGACCCCCGAATGGGACAAAGAACGCTCCTGGGACCGGCTATGGAGCTGAGCCGGATCGCGGCCTTTGTCGAGTTCCTCGTTGCAGGCCAAACGTGGGCCCGTTGTCGTGGCTATGCCGGGCGGTGTAGTGGGCCTGCCTGAACCGAGCGTTGCCGTCTGCCACCAAGTCACGGCGCTGGACCGCGCAAGGCTCACCTGGAGGATGGATGCTCTGCCCTCTTACGCTCTGAGCGAGGTGTCTCTACCGGGTTGCTGCACTACGAGATCATGGATGCAAGGAGGCGACGCATGGCGAAGGATTACGTCGAGAATGTGGGCGGGGCCTACCGCGTTGCTGGAAGCCGTGTTTCGCTGGACTCGGTTGTCTACGCATTCCTGCGCGGGGAGTCGCCGGACGGAATTACCGAGTCCTTTCCGGCGCCAAATCTCGAGCAAGTTCACGGCGCGATCGCGTTCGACCCGGCCCACCGCGATACGATTGATGCCTATCTTCGTGCCGGCAAAGCCGACTTCGCGCGCCTTCGAGAACAGGCCCGCCGGGATCATCCGTCTCTGTACGCCAAGATTGAGGCAGCCCCTGGGGGCACTGTCACCCCGCGCGGATGAGGCTGCGTTTTCAAGCCGACGCCGACTTCAACCAGAAGATTGTGGCAGGCCTGCGTCGTCGTGAGCCTGCGATTGACTTCCGGAGCGCCCGCGACGGAGGCGTGATTGGCAAGCCCGATCCCGAGGTCCTCGCTCAAGCGGCCAGCGAGAGTCGCGTGTTGGTCTCGCACGACCGCCAAACCATGCCAGGGCACTTCAGACGCTTCATTGAGAAGCAAGCCAGCCGAGGCCTCGTCATCGTCTCGCAAGAGCTCGACATAGGGCAGGCGATCGAAGAGCTATTGCTGGCATCGGCGGCATCCGACGCTAAAGAGTGGGAGAACGCGGTTATCTTTCTGCCGCTGAAATGAGGAAACGGGTCGTAGTCGCCGCCGGGACCATTCGCTGGAGATGTGGTCGTGTCCCGCCTGGGGCTGCCGAACCGGGATGCACAACTTGTGGAAACGACACGACCGAAAAGCGTGTCGTCGCGGCTGAGTTCCCGTAAGAGGTGTCTGGCACCGTTGGCGGCTGGAGCCTGGCTTTGCCCGAATGCCGCTAGACGGACCGGCCTGTCAGGCCGAAGTAGGCGGCGGCCGCGAGCATGTGACGGTCGCTGGTCCACACGTCGCGTTCTCCGATTTGGAGCGCCGTCGTAAGATGCACGGCGTCTGCGGTACGTATGAAGAGATCGCGCGGAGCGGAAACCATCAGCGCACTCGTCCTCCGCAGCAGAGCCTCGTTGACGGGAATGAGGTTCCACAATCCGGCCTCTATGTGCTCGGAGAAGCGCGAGGCCAGTTCGCGCGCGTCACCGGGCGATGACGCGCCTTCACGCAGGCGGCGGTGAAGTACCGCGTGGAACTCGGCTAAGGCCCATAGCGACGAATGGATGACATCTGCTTTTCGGACAAGCTCGCGAACCCGAGGAGATTCAGGTTCATTGAAATAGAACTTCGCGATATAGGACGTGTCGAGATACACGGCGGCTAGCGGCTACGATCTTCTTCGAGGATCCTCGTGCTGTTGCTGACTTGCGGCATTCGAGCCCAGATTCTCCGCATGGAGGTGAAGAGCCGCGCTTTCTTACCGGCTGCCATGCGCGGTGGAGCCGTGATGGGGCGCAACTCCGCGACCGGCTCGCCGCGGCGTTCGATCACGATGATGCCGCCTTCCGCAGCCTCGCGCACCAATTCCGAGGTGTGGATGTGGAGTTCACGGACCGAGGTTTTCCTCATGTGCCACATTGTAGCACCACATCACCCCCGGCCGCATTCTTGTGATTGCGCGTCCCGCAGCGCCCGCAACCGTCTGAAACTACGCGGCCTCCGTGGATTCGGCCGTCCGCGTCCCGCGGAGGCCATCCCCCACGCATGCGGGTGTTTGGGTTCGAATGGAAATTTCGCTAATCGCCAGGATCGGAAGCCCTGGGAGAGAGTCGTCTCCGGCCCGCGCCGCGTGTCTTCGGTGGGCAGAGCAGCGGGATCGCCTCGCGGCGGTTCCTCCGGTAGACCCGAAAATGCGCCTTAGCGACCGTGATTACCACGTGCCGGGGGTGGAGTTCGCTCATTCGGATCAGGCAGAGGTCCCCCAGGTCCGGGTCACACGCTCCTCTGTTCTGGCCGGTGGTACACTGAGGCCAACACTCACCGTTCTGGGAGGATTCCATGCGCAAGCTGCTCTGTTGCGCCCTGCCGCTTTGCGCCGCGCTGGCGCAGCACTACGGCCCGTCCGCCGAGAAGCCGGTGACCCTGCTTCCCGGCCTGGGCATCTACCGGCATCCCATCGCCACATCGAGCGAGGAGGCCCAGAAGTTCTTCGATCAAGGGCTGCGGCTGCTCTACGGGTTCAACCGGTACGAGGCGCTCCGCTCGTTCCGCAAAGCGGCGGAACTGGACCCGAAGGCGGTGATGCCCCGCTGGGGCATGGCCATGGCGCAAGGTCCGCACATTAACATGGACGTGGACGGCGACCTGGATATGAAGGGCTCCTGCGACGCCGTTCGCGAGGGGCTGGCGTTGCGCGAGGGAGCGCTGGAATACGAGCGCGCCTGGATCGACGCCGTCTCCGCCCGGTGCCCCGAATACGACGAGCGCAAGTACCGGGACGCAATGAGAGAGCTTGCGCGGCGCTGTCCCGACGATCTGGACGCCGCGGTCTTCTATGCCGAGAGCGTCATGATCCCCCACCGCTGGCGCTGGTTCCAGCGCGACGGCACTCCGAAGGAGGGAATGGCGGAAGCCATCCACATGCTCGAGGCGGTCATGCGGCGGCTGCCCGAGCACCCCGGCGCCAACCACTTCTACATCCACGCGGTGGAGATGTCGCCGTCGCCGGAGCAGGCCATCCCGAGCGCGCAGTGGCTGATGGGCGTCGTGCCCGCGGCCGGCCACCTCGTCCACATGCCGGGCCACATCTGGCTCATCCTCGGGGATTACGAGTTGACCGCGGCGACCAACGAGCGCGCCGCCCAGGTGGACCGCGAATACATGGAGAGGACCGGCGTCAGCGCGAGCGCCTACGCCGCTTACTACATCCACAATCTCCAGTTCGTCGCCGTGGCGCGGCAGATGCAGGGACGCTGGGGCGATGCCATCCGCGCCGCCGAGGCCCAGGAGGTTCTGCGCGAAGGTCTGCGGCGCACGCCCCGCAACGGGCGCATCCTGTTCGCGCTGATGGAGAGCCTCAAGGCCCAGGACAAGGCGCACGCCGCCGCGCTCGTCCGCGGAGAATTCGAGGCCGCCTGGAGCAGGCCAGACGTCAAGCTCCGCCTGGAGGATCTATGAGGCTACTTCACCTCCACCAGCAGGTGCCGCTCGAACTCCACTTCCAGCCGCGCCACCGGGCCGCGCACCGCGCCGAGGTCCTTCCGGTTCACGTAGTCGGTGACCTGGTAGCGGCGGTCCTCGAGGCCGCGCAGCTCCACCGGCCCGCGGTACTGCTTCGCGAAGAAACCGTAATACATCACGCCGTTCTTCCGGATCGCGTGCGCCTCCGGCCGGTCGAAACCGATGTCGTATAACTCGCCTAGATACTCGCCCTTAGTAAGCATCCTTGACTTATAGATATCGAGCCACTTTGCCCAGTTTTTCTCTCGTTCCGGAGTTAGTTCCACCTTTTTATCCCTACCCGCGCCCACCGGCCAGGTGAAGTTGGTGCCGACGACGCCGCCCACGCCGACCGTCGAGGCGAAGTCCTCGCCGCCGTCGCTCAGCTCGACGTGGTCGCCGAAGTAGGCCAGCTTGTCGCCGAGCAGCGCCTTCAGCGTCTTGCCCTTCGTGCGCACCTGCCACGAGCTGAGCGGGTCGGAGGCCACCGTCATGTTCATGTAGGGCATGGTGAAGAACGAATACGAGGTGCCGCACGGGCAGATCTCCACCAGCGCGTCCGGCTTGACGCCGAGGGCCGCTTCATAAATGGCCTGGAAGAAGCCGGGCACGCCCTCGACCGCGTCCTCCGGTTGCGCGTGGCGGTGCGCCGGATTGTGACACGGCGGCACCGCGTTCAGGAACTGCCCGTCGATCTTCAGTCCGTCGAATCCCCACTCCTTAAGCGCCTTCACCGTGAACCGCCGCGCGTCCTCGCGGGCCGGCGGATAGGCGGGGCAGAGATAGAACGCGTCCCACCACGAGATCTTCTGCCGCGAGCCGTCGGCGTTCAGCAGCAACTGGTCGGCATGCTTGCGGATGAGATCGGTGTCCGGATCGACCGACATCGGCGCCCACCAGAGCTGCGCTTTGTAGCCGTCGGCGTGGATGCGGTCCACCAGGCGGCGGATGTCGCTGTCGCCGCCCGGATACTTCTTCCGGTTCACGTACCAGTCTCCCTCGGCCGTCTGCCAGCCGTCGTCCAGCGTCACCCAGCGAAAGCCGAGCTTCTTCACCATCGGGAACGTGCCGTAGATCTGCTGCTCGGTGAAGTTGCGCCCGTAGCCCCAGGCGCACCAGATCGGCTCGAAGGCGTCCGGCGGCGAGGCCGGGATCTTGATCCCCTGGCGGATCATGAAGCGGCTGTAGTCGCGCAACGTCAGGAAGTAGTCGCCGCGATGCGCGGTGACGAACGTGCGGAAGGTCTTCAAGCTCTCGCCGGGCTTGAGCGTCCGGTTCACCGCGTACGTCACGGCCACCGTGGCGTGGCCCGCATCCGGCATGGCGACCGGTAGCGAAACCAGCTTCGGCGCGAGTTCGAGGTGGCCCACTCCGACGCCGGCGTCCCTGCGCCATACGTCCACCACCGGCGTGCCGCCGCCGTAATCCGTGCCGTTCATCCCGAGGTAGTTCTCCTGGTGGAAGCCGGTCTTCAACGGAACCACCCAGTCCGGGCGGTGCTCGTAAGAGCCGCTCTGGTAGGACCAGAACGGTGGGTCGGTCTTTTCGGCCGCCGTGTTGATCGAGTAGTTGTGGCTCGTCCAGCGGTCCACCTTGAGATCTGCATTCCCGGTGTTGGTGTAGGTGACTTCGAAGACCAGCGTGGCGGGGAAGGCCGCATCAGTCGTCACGGCCACCTGTTTGCGTACCGAAGCGGCTTCACCCGTGAACAGGGACCGGCCGCCTTCCTGCTTCTGTTCCGTCAGCCGGAAGTCCCGGATGTCCGACCCGGCGACCGTAAGGAACTCGCTCGGAGCGAACGGGCCCAGCGCCGCCTCGTCCCCGCCGCCCTTGATGGCGACGCGGCTGTGAAGCTGCTGGTTGAACTCGACGGCGATCTCCTTGTTATCCACGCGGATCTCCCGGCCCGCCGGAGCACAGGAGCAAAGCAGCCATGGCAATGCGATGACGGGCAACAACGTGCGGTTCATGTCCGGAATTCTCTCACAAGCGGAGTGAGAGGGCGCGGGGCGCGCCTTGAGGCTACAGGGCGCCGGAGTGGCGCTTGAGGATGTTCGGGAGGTTCTGCGAGAAGGCTGAGCGGGCCATGACGATGTCGCAGCCCGCCTCGTGAGCGCTCTGCTTCAGTTCGCCCTGGACGTGCGAGACGTAGCCGATGAGGCTGATTCTGTTCAGCTCCGGGTCGGACTTCAGCTTCGAGATCAGCTCGATGGGTTGGACGGCGGCAGCATTCAGGTCGAGGATGATCACCGAAGGCTTGGCGCGCGCCTTCTCAAGGACGGTCGCCTCGTCCTTTACGAACTCCACTTGCATTCCCGCGCGCTTGGCGGCGTCGCTGATCTTGACAGTGAAGAACAGGTCCGTGACAACGGCCAGTATTCTCTTGTTGGCGTCTTTCCGCATAGGGCCAGCGATAAGAGGCTTCGAGTCGGCTCCAGTTTGCTCGATGAGTGCTGAACGTGGAGGGGAACTACAATCCTACCGTTTCGAGGGACGCCATGCAACCGGGGGTGCGGTCAAGTGGGCTGCGGTCAAGCACGGCCAGGCGCGTCGCATCCGCCCGCGCGGTGAACGGGGATTGCGTCGCCTGTCACCGGTTTTCTAGGCTGGACGGAGGTGAGTACGCGGAGGGAGTTCCTGGCGTTGCCGCTCGGCGTGCTGGCCGCCGCGCCGGTGACGCGCCTGGTGCTCGGCGGGGACGTGATGCTCTCGCGCCACGTCGGCCGGCTTGCCCGCCGGCGGAACGATCCGGCATGGCCCTTCCGCGATGTGGCCGGCTACCTGGCTGCCGCGGACGTCGCCTTCGTCAACCTGGAATCGCCGTTCAGCGATCGCGGTCGCCTCGTGGAAAGGGGCATGGTGTTCAAGGCCGAGCCGGCAACGATCGAAGGCTTGCGCCTCGCCGGCATCGACGTCGTCTCGACCGCCAACAACCACGCGCGGGACTGCGGCGCTTACGGCCTGGAGTACACGCTGCGCTGGCTCGGCGAACACGGCATCCGGGCGGCGGGCACCGGCGTCGATGAGCAGGCGGCCCGCGCGGGCGCGGTGCTCGAGCGGAACGGCCTGCGCTTCGGCTTCCTCGCCTACACCTACGACCAGTCGAACGGCAACCACAAAGACCGCGACCCGCGGGTGGCGATGCTGGACGCGGAGAAGATGCGGGAGGACGTGGAGCGCATGCGGAGCCGCGCCGAGGTGGTGGTGGTCTCGATGCACGCGGGAGAAGAGTACCGGGCGCGACCCGGCCGGGAGCAAGTGGAGTTCGCGCGCGCGGCCATCGAAGCCGGGGCCCGCGTGGTGGCCGGACATCACCCGCACGTCGTCCAGCCGGCGGAGCGTTACCTGGGCGGGGTGATCTTCTACTCGCTCGGGAACCTCGTGTTCGACCAGTTCCACCGCAAGGACACGCAGGTCGGCGCGCTGGCGGAGGTCACGTTTCGCGGCGCGGCCCTGGAGCGGGCCGAACTCCGCCGCGTGGAGATTGTGCGGGCAGTGCCGAGGCTGGCCGCGGACGCGCCGGCGGTGGTGGAGTAAGGTCAGCGGCGCCGGACCAGCACGGCCTTGCCGGAGACCAGGTCCATCTGGGAGCCGAGTTCGGTGGCGACCCAACTAACTTCGAGCGCATTGTTACTAACCAGCTTGAGGCTGACCTCGCCGGCCGCGCCGCCGGGACCGGTCCAGGGAAGAGTGGCGCCGCCGTCTCCCGCGTCGCCCTCGAAGTGGAACCGCACCTCCGGTGAGATCGGCCGGTCGGCGACCCGATAGCGGGCGCGGTAGCGGCCGCGCAGCACGCCGTTTTCCTCGGCGATGACCGCCTCGATGAACTCCGGCGGATAGAGCGACTTCGAGGCGGCCGGCACTTTGGGCGGCACGTAGACCCAAGCGCCGGAGAGCGGGCTTTCGCGGGCGAGCGCTACCGGCTCGACCGGCTGGACCGGCGGTGGGGACGCGGCGGGCTGCACGTCCGCCTCTGGCCGCGGATCCCCAGGCGGCGCGGCTGCCGGCATCACACCGTGCCCGGCGAACGGCTGGGGCTGTGGCGCTTCCTCGACCGGCTCTCGCCGCAACCGGGCCAGTTCCCGCCGCAACTGCTCAATCGCCTTGCGCAGGCTGCTGATCTGAAGCGGCACTTCCCGTCCGGCTTCGACAGCGGCGGCCGAAGGCTTTGAGGTCGTTGGCGCGGCGGCGTCGACGACCGCGACCGGAAGCGGCTCCTTGCGCCCGGGTGGTGAGGCCAGAGTCCAGCCCAGGGCTGCGAGTCCCATGGCCGCGAGGAGCAGCCAGAATCCGCGGCCTTCCCAAAGCCCTCGTCGCAGCCGGAACGCAAAGCCCTCGGGGGCCGCCACCAGCGCCGGCGGCTGGTCCGGCTCCGTTGCCAGGCCGAGATCGTAGAGGCTGCGCCGCTGCGGGTCCGCCAGCACGGCGTGAAGTTCGTTCAAGCGCTTCATCTGGCTGTTCGCCAGGCGGCGCAGCCGCTCGTCCTGCTGCTGATCGGGATGCAGGAGGCGGGCCAGGCCACGGTAGGCCTCGCGAATCTCCTCGGCCGATGCGCGTGGCGTGAGGCCGAGTTCCTCGTAGTAGTTCACCGTGCAGCCGGCTCCGCGGCCTATAGACTATCGGCGGATTTCAGGATTCCTGAAGCCCGAGGGCCGAGCGGATGGCGTCGCGGACCCGGGTCATGACCTCGGGGCTCTCGTATTTCTGGCGCGGCCAAAAGAAGCCGCGGAGCCCGTCCTTGCGCCGGCGCGGGACGACGTGCACGTGCAGATGCGGCACGCTCTGGCTGACGCGGTTGTTGACGGCCACGAAGCTGCCGTCAGCCTGCATCGCCGCCTCGACGGCCCGCGCGAGGTCCCGCACCGTGGCGAACAGCGGCCCGGCCAGATCCTCCGGCAAGTCGGCCAGCGTCTCGAAGTGCCGCTTCGGCACGAGCAGGCAATGGCCCGGGAAGAGCGGCCGGTGGTCGAGAAAGGTGAGCGATACGTCGTTCTCAAAGACGACGTGGGCCGGCCGGGTGCCCGCGACGATCTCGCAGAACTTGCAGTCCGTGGCCGGCTCCGGCATGCCGCAAGGCCTCAGGGCTTGGGCGGCTGCTCGGTGGTCTTCTCCTCGGGCAGCGGCTCGGGGGTGTCGAAGGTGATGGTTGCCTCGGCGGCGAACTTGCGGTACATGCGAAACTCGACCTCGTTCTTGGCAAGGAGCTTGCCTTCGCGGAGGCGCATCACCGCCTTCAGCGGCACCATGTACTCGTGGTCGCTGATGGTGACGTAGTCGTAGTCGAGCACGTTCGAGGCCTGCTGGATGGGGAACGAAGGGGGAATGTCCTCCGCATCGAGCGTGATGCGCATCACCATGAGCGTGTCCCGGTCCACGTAGATCAGGCCGCGATAGGCGGGCGTAATCTGCATGGTGCGCCGGTAGTCGATGCTCCACTTCGAGCGCGGCTGGGCCACGCGATAGGAGAAGACGTAAGCGCGCTTGCCGCGGAGCGTCGCCCAGCGCTCGAAACGGAAGTCGGTCTGGGTCTCGGGATCGAAGATCTCCTTCATCATGCTCCCGAATTCGCCGGTCGAGGTAGCGCCGCCGAGGGCGTCCATCGGCTTGTCCGTCATCACGCCGTTCACCAGGATCATCTTGTACTCTTCCTTCTGATCGAAGTAGGAGAGTCGGGCGGTGACCACATCCTGACGCTGCCAGAACTCCATCCCGGTCGGATCGACGTAGCGCCGCGTCACCTGCGTGCAGATGAAGTCCGGGAGGCGGCGCGTGTAATTCCTGGCGTATTCGCTGACCTCGGC
>CAYZJD010000141.1:0-10609 GCA_964478455.1 uncultured Solibacteraceae bacterium
CTGAAGAACGGCTTGCCCTGTGCGACGGCCCGCACCGCACGCTGGAGATCGGCCTCGGCGGTGTCTTTCAGCAGATAACCTTTGGCGCCAGCGGCCAGGGTGCGCACGATATAGGTCTCGTCGGAATGCATGCTCAGGATGATGACGCCGGTCTTCGGGTTGCGCTTCACGATCTGCGCGGTGGCCTCGATGCCGTTCAGGTTCGGCATGGCGATATCCATGATCACGACATCCGGTTGGACATCTTCCGCCAGCCGAACCGCCTCACGCCCGTCGGCCGCCTCGCCGGCGACCTCGAAGTCCTCGTGTTGCTCCAGTTGCAGTCGCAAACCGCGGCGGACGACGCCGTGATCATCCGCGACCAGGATTCGAACCTTGCTCATCCGCCTCCCCGAACCGGGATTTCCGCCCGGAGCACGGTCCCCTTGTGAGGCTGCGAGACGATGCTCATCACTCCGTCCAATTCTCGCACCCGCTCCTCGAGGCCGATCAAGCCGAGGCCCCGGCCGGCTGCCTCTTTCGGGTCGAAGCCGACGCCGTCGTCCTGCACGGTGAGGCTGACCATGTCCGAGCGGCCGTGGACCGAGACACGAATGTTCCTGGCGTGCGCGTGGCGGGCGCAGTTGGTGAGCGCCTCTTGCACCACCCGGAAGATGCAGGTGCGATGGGAGTCGGGCAGATTCTCCAGCGCCCCGTCCACCTGGACGGTCACCGGCACGCCGCTGCGGCGCGCAAACTCGCGCCCCTGCCACTCCAGCGCCGGCCCCAGCCCGAGGTCGTCGAGCATGGACGGCCGCAAGCCCATGGCCAGATCGCGCACCTCGTGCAGCGCGCGCTCCGTCAGGCGCTTGGCCTCTTCCAGCGGCTCGGAGAATTTCTCGGGCGGGCCGCTGCGCCAGGAGGCCAGGTTGGCCAGTTCCATCCGAATGCCGGTCAGCATCTGGCCGACCATATCGTGCAGTTCCCGCGAGAGTGACCTCCTTTCGTCTTCCTGTGCCTGCACCAGCTTCTGCGATAAGCGGCGGAGTTCCCGTTCGGCTCGCTCGGCGCGGTCCCTCTCCATGGCCGTGCGCCATTCCAGGATCGAGACGCGGTACGTGCTCGCCAACGCCACCACGACCCCGACCGCCATCGAGAAGATGAGCATTTTCAGGAGGAAGCTCTCGAGGGCTTCTTGGCTGTCCTGAAGGCGCTGGCGCTCGCGGCGCAGCGACGACTCGTTCAAGCCTCTGATCTCACGCGCCAGCGCAGTGGCCGCCTGCCGGCGCGGCAGTACCTGCTGCCGCAGGAAGATCGGCCCGAAGATGGCTTTCTGCTGGTGCGTCCACTTGAAGATCGGCTCTACGGAGTCCCAGTAGGACTGCACTTCGGCCGCGAGCAATTCGGCTGCAGCGTTTTCTCGCTTGAGACGCTGCCGGAGCGCATCCAGCCGCTCGTCCAGAGACGCCCGCACTTCCAAGAGTTGCCGTCGGTGCAGGGGCGCCGTCAAGGGATTCGGGTCCAGCAAGTAGTCCCGCATGAGCACGTCGGCGAGGTAGAGTTCCGTTGGGATGGCGCGGAGGAAAGAATCGGCGTCAAGATACGCCTGGTGCGCGGTGATCATGTCATTGTGAATTGTCCGGGTCCGTCGCAGGGCGCCGATCCCCAGCAACCCGATGAGCGCGATCAGCGCGCCGAAACCGAAGATCATCACAAGCCAGGAGCGGGTCTTCATCGGGCGCTTATCCTTCTACCGTCATTTTCGCCGTCCCATCCCCTGTCCAGGTGATCCAGAAGCGAGCGAAGCTAGCCCTATCCTGGAAAGTGAGCGCCATGCGGATTGTGTTCACGGATCTCGACGGCACACTGCTCGACCACTCGGACTACTCTTGGGAAGCAGCCAAGCCGGCCATCGAGACGCTTCGGCGGCGAAACATTCCCTGGATCTTCGCCACGAGCAAGACGCGCGCCGAAGTGGAGCACTGGCGGGCGATTGTCGGCAATGAGCACCCCTTCGTGGTGGAGAACGGTGGAGCCGCTTTTCTCCCCAGCGGCTACTTCGAGTGGGCGATTCACGGCGCCTCCGGACGGAACGGCTACCAGGTGCTGGAGTGGGGCGTGCCGTACGACAAACTGGTCTCCGCGCTCCAGAGCGCCGCGCGCGAGAGCAGGTGCGGGATCCGCGGTTTTCATCAGATGGACGCGCGGGAGGTTGCGGAGGTGTGCGATCTTCCGCTGGAACAGGCGGCGCTCGCCAGGCAGCGCGAGTACGATGAGCCGTTTTTGATCCTTCAGCCGGGCCGCGCCGGACGCCTGCTGGCCGCGATTGAGGAACAGGGCCTGAGCTGGACCCGCGGCGGCCGTTTCTGGCACATCGCGGGGCGGTGCGACAAAGCAGTGGCGGTGGTGGCGCTGCGCAACTTGTACGAGCGAGCCAATGGCAAGGTTGTCACCATCGGCCTGGGAGACAGCCTCAACGACGCCGCCTTCCTCGGCGTCGTTGATGTGCCAGTCCTGGTCCGCTCCCGTCATGTCGCTGGGCTCAAGGCCAGGATACGAAACGGGCTGGTCACCCGCCGCCCGGGTCCCGCGGGCTGGAACGAGGCCGTGTCGGCGCTTGTGCAAGGCTAGCATCGCAGGCAAGTCAGGAGGAGACTTACCCCACGTCGGCGTAGGATAAGACTCCATCTTGTCACTTCCGAGGCGGGTGACCTTGGGACCCGTCCGAGACCGCCATCTTTATCTTTCGCCCCGCAGTCACAAGTGACTCCACAGGGAGCGTTCTTCAGACTCGGCGCGTTCGCTCTTCTTTGCCTCCAGGAACCGCCGCAAGCCGCCGCTCGCGCCGATGCCCACGGCGAGGCAGGCGGCCAAGACGGCGCCGCCCACAAGGATGATGAAGGCGGCCAGGAACACGTTGCGGGCAAAGTTCAATTGGTCAGCCGCCACTACGACGGCCACGAACATCACCAACAGCCGGACGCCGGTCGCGAGCCGGCGGGGCCAAGGCAGCCCCTCGTTCACCGCCCACACCAGCATGCTCCGGCCCAGGTACTGGCCCAGCCAGGCGCCAGCCACCAGAATCAGGCCGGCCACGATGAGCTTCGGCAGCAGAAACACGAAGCCCTGGACGAGCCGGGAGGTGATGTCGGTATTAAAGACGCTCAATCCCATCAGCAGCCCGCACAGCAGAATGCCCCAGTAGACCGTTTCCGCGACGAGCCGTGTTGCCCTCAGCCGTCCGGAGCGATCGAGCATGAACGCCAGACCGCTCTGGCGAAGGAAGCGGTCGATCGACAGCCCTTTGAACACGCGATACACGACCCAGCGCACGGCCGCCGCCGTCAACCATGCCGCTGCGAGTAGAATCAAGGCCGCCAGCAGCGGCGGTAAGTAAGTGGAGACTTGTTGCTGCAAGCGCTCCAGAACTCCATGCAACACGCTTTGAAGTGTTGCCGCCATTGCGTTAAACCTCCATTGAAGTTCTCTCCCTGCGCCCTTCTTCGCGGCTTTCCGCTCGCGCTTCGGGCACAGTGCCGCCGTCCCATAAGTTCAGCAGGTACGGCTTGAGCGATTCGAACGTAAGACAGAGCTGCTCGATCCTCTCTTCGACCTGCCCGGAGACGAGACTCTCGGTTTCGCGCACGAACGAAGCGACGCGGGCCAGGTAAAGGGGCGTGAGCGACCGCAAGAGGTGCCCGCGCGATAGCGGGTGCCTCCGATAAGTGCAGGCGAATTCCAGCAGAACGCGCGCCCACAACTGGTCGTCGAGATGAAAATCCGTCGCGCCATCGCATGCGCCCAGCCTGCGGACATCGGCCAGCGTCTGCGGCCGGAGGGCGAGTTCCCAGATCTCGCCCAGCTCCCTGCATCCGCGGCGGAAGGCCTCCTTCATTCGCTCGACGTTCACTACGACCGGATCGAGACCCACGTCGAATCGGAAGCCGAAGATCTCCACCGGCTGGCTGCCATGGCAGGTCCGCCAGACCGGCTCGTATTCCTGCATCAGCATGAAGACGCTGCCGACCACCTGCTGGAGCATGGCGGTAAGATCCGAACCTGGATCTTTGGCGTCGTGAAGCTTAGCGCCCAGAAAGCTCTGGCAGACCCGGTACCCTTCGGCGATGGCCACCGTGGTCATCCAGATGTCGATGCCGTAGCGGGCGACGTCTGTCTCCCAGTCGTCGCGCTCGAGATACCGCCGGATCAGCCGCGCCGACATCCCGAACTCGCCTCCGATCGGCTGCCGGACACGCAGCCCGTAGAGCGCCCGGGTCAGGGGATAGACGATGCTGTTGGTGATCGTGCCGTCGTACTTGTGGCGGTGATAGTAAGGCGCAACGAAATCGTAGCCGGCAAAGAGGACCGGGCGCAGCAGCAGGTCAATCCATTCGGGCGTGATGGAGCGCAGATCGGAATCGACGGCCGCGCAGGCCCTCGCCTGAAGCCGTTCCGCCATCTGAAACACGAGGCGGAACGCGCTCCCTTTTCCCGGAATCCCGTGATACGGAAAAGAGAGCCGGTGAGCGGGAGCGAGCGGCGTGGCGAGCAGCAGCAGGCGGCTTTCCTCGGTTCTCACGTTCAAGACCGCCTCCCGCGTTTGGTCGACGGACCCGCCGTCCGAGTTGATCACCACCGCGGTGAGCTGCGGAAAGTACTTCGCCAGGCCGGCGTTGGCGGCCCGTACTACGTGGCCGATCGTCCGCTCGTTGTTGTAGCTGGGAATGCCGATGACGATGTCGGCCTGGCGGATGAACTCGATGGCCCGCTCCGCTTCCGGCGGCAAGGAGGTTACCCGCACAAGGCCTCCCTACGCGCTCTTGGCCAGCGAGCCGCGGATCTCCTTCTCCACCGCATCCCTCAGCAGATCGAAGAACTCGGGGATGGCCGCCAGGACCCGGTTCCAGTTGGGGATCAGGGGAAGGCCGAGCGGATCGGCGAGGAATTCTTCGGCGGCCCGCCGGAGGCCCCTGGCGAACACCGCAACAGCCGCTTCCTCCGCGTGCCGGTCGAACTTCAGGCCGTTGAGCATCGCGTCGGCGTAGTAGCGCGCGATGGTGTCCTGGGCCATCCGTTCGTAGCGCACCTCGAGGCTGCGGAAGTGGTCCGCGGTGAAAACCATCCCTTCGGCCGCCAGCGTGCGGAACAGCGATTTCGCGATGTCTACCGACATCCCGGCGAGCCCTTGCGACGGATTGTCGGCCGAGAGCGACTGGTGCTTGTGCTCGTAACAATCGGCCAGGTCGACCTGGCAGGTGCGCGACACGGCGCAGTTGCGGAAGACCTCCGCGAGAACCCCGACCTCGAGACCCCAGTCGGCGGGGATGCGGTTGACCCGCGCCAGGTTGGCGTCCATGGCGAACTCCCCGGCCAGCGCGTAACGGAAACTGTCCAGATACCGCAGGAACGGAGCGCCGGGCGCCATTTCTTCGAGCGAGCGGATCAACGGCGTCAAGAAGAGACGCGTCACGCGCCCGTGCATGCGGTCCGTCACCCGGGCGTAATACCCCTTGCAGAACTCGAATCCCAAGTGCGGATGGGCGACCGGATAGCAAAGCCGCCCGAGCATCTGCCGGTCGTAGTTAACGATGTCGCAATCGTGCAGCGCGATCACGTCGCAGTCGCGCATCGCGAGCAGGAAGCCGTACGCCAGCCAGCACGAGCGTCCCTTTCCGTCCCGGCCCGCCGGCAGGCCGCGCTCCTCGAGCAACTGAAGGAGTCCCTGGATGCGTTCGCCGTCGACCCACAGAATGTTGACCGGGGTGTAGAAACCCTCGAAGAACCTGCGGGCGCGGAAATACTGCTCCCGCGTCGCCTGTCCCAGGGCGAGGACGATCCGCTGGAGGTACCTGACCTTGCTCAACTCGGAAACGATCACGTGCATCGCGGGCCCCTCGAATTCCGAGTAGAGGGCGGGCAACACCAGCCCGATCGGCCGGTTTCGTCCGAAGCGTTCCAGATCGGCCTCCAGGCGCTCGATCTGGTTCGGCTTCAGCCGGTGGAGAGTCGTGACAACACCGGTCTGGTAGAAGTCGGCCACCTCGGGATACCTCTCTCACCAGCCTACGGGCGAGCCAGGCCGGGGCCTATCCCCCGGTCAGGGTATCCAACGCGGGAAACGGCAGTAGGGACGTGCAGAGACGGAGTTGGCTACTGCACCCGCTGGCCCGGCGCAGTTCCCGAAAGCGGGCCGAAGGCGGCCTCGTTCAGCGCCGCCAGCACGTCCGGCAGCCGCAGTCCGTACTTGCGCGCCACCACGTCGAGCGCGCAATCGTCGCACGATTCGCGGAAGCCGAGGCTCTCGAACACAGCGGCGGTCCGAGGGTAACGGGCACGCACGTCGCGCACCGTCATGCTGCCGCGGATCAGTTCATCGAAGCGCATCGTTCCCGCCCAGGTCTATCGAACAGAATAGCACCCGCCGGGCTTCGCGCCGGCGGCTTGAATCTGGCCGTTCCACGGTTACACTGGAATCTTGGTGCGGCCATGAACATCGGTGTGATCCGCGAGCGCGGCCCGCTCGAGCGGCGCGTCGCGCTGACGCCGTCGGTGGTGCGCCAGCTTGTCGGGCACGGCAACACGGTGTGGCTCGAAGGCGGGGCCGGCGAAGGCGCGATGTTCCGCGACGACGATTACATCCGCGCCGGCGCGCAGATCGCCTATACCCCCGGCGAAGTGTTTCACCGCTGCGAGCTGCTGGTCAAAGTGGCGGCTCCGACCCTCGAAGAGATCAACGCATGCCCCGAGGGCACGGCGTTGATGGCCTTCTATCACATGGCGGTCGCCTCGCGGCGTCTCTGCGAGCGGTTGCTGGAGCGGTCCATCACCGCCATCGGCGGCGAGATCATCGAAACAGATGACGGCCGCCTGCCGGTGCTGAGCGCCATCAGCGAAATCGCCGGCCAGATGACGGTGCCGCTGGCGATGCACCTTCTGCGCTCCAGTTCCGGGGGGCGTGGGATCATGCTCGGAGGCAGCCCCGGTGTGCCGCCGGCCCACGTGCTGGTTCTCGGCGCCGGCGCGGTGGGCACGTGGGCAGCGAAAGCCGCCTCGGCGGCGGGAGCGCGGGTCACCGTGCTCGACATTGAGACCGAGAAACTGCGCCGGCTCATGGAACACGTTCCGGCGGTCTCCACCGGCCTGGCCGATCCGGACACGGTCGCCTGCGCGGTCGCCGAAGCCGACGTGCTGATCGGCGCCGTCCTCGTTGCCGGGCGCGTCACGCCTCACGTCGTCACCCGGCAAATGGTCTCGCGCATGAAGACGGGTTCGGTGATCATCGACGTCGCCATCGATCAGGGCGGCTGCGTTGAAACGAGCCGGCCGACGACCCTGGCCGAGCCGGTCTTCGTCCACAACGGCGTTCTCCATTACTGCGTGCCCAACCTCACCGCCGACATGGCCCGTTCCACCAGCATCGCTCTCGCCCAGGCGCTGCTCCCCTACCTTCAGAGCCTCTGCGAGGCCGGGATCGTGGGGGCCCTGCTCTCCTCCTCCGCTCTGGCTCGCGGAACTTACACCTACCGCGGGTTCTGCGTGCGGCCCGGCCTGGCGGAGACGCTCGGCGTCCCGTACCGGCGCCTCGAGGAGTTGCTGGGCAGGAAAGCTGCGGGCGAAGGCTGACACATCCCAATGAACTGGATGGATTACTACCGGTCCAAGCTTGCCACCGCCGATGACGCGCTGCGCGCGGTGAAGTCCGGAGACCGCGTGTACATCCATCAGGGGTGCGGCGAGCCGGAGGACCTGGTGAGAGCGCTGGTCCGGCGGGGGCACGAGCTTCGCGATGTTGAGATCATCCACCTGGCCACTATGGGCAGCGCGGATTACACCAGGCCGGAGTTTGAGGGCTGCTTCCGGCATAGCGCGTTCTTCGTGGGCGGCAACGTGCGCCAGGCGGTGCAGGAAGGGCGCGGGGACTACATCCCGATCTTCCTGCATGAAATTGAAGGACTGTTCCTGAGCGGAGCGCTGCCCATCGACGTCGCCCTCATCCAGTGTTGCCCGCCGGACGACTACGGCTACATGAGCCTTGGCGCCGGCGTCGACACCACGCTGACGGCGGCCAAGCAGGCGCGTCACCTGATCGTCGAGGTCAACGACCAGTGTCCGCGGACGCTCGGCGATTGCTTCCTCCACGTGACTAAAGCGGACGTGCTGGTGGAGGCGTCGCATCCGCTGGCCGAGTACCATAAGGGCGAGATCACCGGCGTGCACCGCGCCATCGCGAGGCATGTCGCTAACCTGATCCCGGACGGCGCCACGCTCCAGACTGGTATCGGCGGCATTCCGGACGCGGTGCTGCTCAGCCTGGCCGGCCACAAGGACCTCGGCGTGCACACGGAGATGTTCTCCGACGGCCTCATTGACCTCATCCAGAACGGGGTCGTCAACAACGAGCGGAAGACGATCCATCCCCACAAGGTGATTTCCGGATTCGTGCTCGGCGCCAAGCCGCTCTTCGACTTCATCCACGACAACCCGATCTTCGAGTTCCACCCGACCATGTACACGAACGATCCGTTCATCATCGCCCAGAACGACCGCATGGTGGCCATCAATTCGGCCATCGAGGTGGACCTGACCGGGCAGGTGTGCGCCGACTCGATCGGGCACCTGCCCTACAGCGGCATCGGCGGGCAGGTGGATTTCATCCGGGGGGCGGCGCGGTCCAAGGGCGGCGTGCCGATCATTGCGCTGCCGGCCACTGCCCAGGAGGGCCGCGTGTCCCGCATCGTGCCGGCGCTGAAGCCGGGGGCGGGCGTTGTAACATCCCGGGGCGACGTTCACTATGTGGTGACGGAATTCGGCGTGGCGTACTTACACGGCAAGAATCTCCGGCAACGCGCGGAAGCCCTCATCCAGATCGCACACCCGGCTTTCCGTGATGAGCTCACCCGGGAGGCCTGCCGGATGGGCTTTCTGAAGAGGCTGTCGCCCGTGGTGAGCGGAGTCTAGGATGCGCAGCTTCCCCTTCCGAGCCCTGCTCCTGTGGATGCTGGCGGCGGCCGCCGCCTCCGCCCAACAGGCCAAGCCACTTCCGGGCTCGGAGGACTGCGCCGTCTGTCACGACGCCGGCCGCCGCGTGGCGAAGCGCGAGCCGGGAGTTCCGCCGCCGTTTGACGAGGCCGCCCTGCGCGCCTCGCCGCACGCCGGCTTGGAATGCAACGCCTGCCACGCGGACCTCGCCGGCAAGGAAATGCCGCACGAGGAGAAGCTCCAGAAAGTCGACTGCGGCTCGTGCCACTCCACCGAGCAGAGCCAGTATGAGGCCAGCCTGCACGGCCGCGCCGCTGCGCGCGGCGATGCGCTCTCCCCTTCTTGCAAACAGTGTCACGGGACGCACAACGTTCTGCGGGCCTCCGACCCGCGGTCGCCGACCTCGACCATGGAGGTCCCGCGGCTTTGCGGCCAGTGCCACCGCGAGGGCACGCCGGTTTCGCTCACGCGCGCCATCCCGCAGGTCAACATCCTCGAAAATTACGTGGACAGCATCCACGGCGAGGGCCTCCTGCGCCGGGGACTCACGGTAACGGCGGTGTGCACCAGTTGTCACACCTCCCACTTCGTGCTGCCGCACACGGATCCGCGGTCCTCGATCGCGCAGAACAACATCGCCAAGACTTGCACCCGCTGCCACGCGCGCATCGAGAGCGTGCACCAGCAGGTGATCCGCGGCGAGTTGTGGGAGAAGCAGCCGCACGTCATTCCGGCCTGCGTGGATTGCCACGAGCCGCACCGGGTGCGGAGGGTTTTCTATACCCAGGGTCTGGCCGACCGCGAGTGCCTGCGGTGCCACGTCGACCCCGGGCTGCGCATGGTCCGGGAAGGCCGCACCGTGCCGCTGTACGTCAGCGCCAACGAACTGGGGCTGTCGCGGCACGCCCGGATCGCCTGCGTCCAGTGTCACACCGGCGCCAGGCCCTCGCGCGGGCGTCCCTGCGCCTCGATCACCACCCGCGTGGATTGCTCCATCTGCCATGAACAGCAGGTGGCCCACTATCGCGAAAGCACGCACGGGCAGCTTGCGGCCAAAGACAGCCCCGACGCCCCCGGTTGCGCCGACTGCCATGGCGTTCACGGGGTCAAAGGCAAGAACGAATCGAACTCGCCCACCTTCGCGCGCAACGTTCCCGGCTTGTGCGCCAAGTGTCACCGCGCCGGCCGCAAAGCGGCCGTCCGTTACGCCGGCAACGAGGTGCACGCCGTCGAGCATTACCTGGAGAGCATTCACGGCAAGGGCTTGATCGAGAGCGGCCTCACTGTCACCGCCAATTGCGCCGACTGCCACACCGCCCACCGGGAACTGCCGAGCCGCGACCCGCGCTCAAGCGTCCACGTCGCCAACGTCGCGGCCACCTGCGGCCAGTGCCACCGCGGAATCGTCGAGCTGTTCAACGACAGCATCCATTCCCCGAAAATCAACCGCAGCGGCAAGCGGCTCCCGGTTTGCAGCGAGTGCCATTCGGCCCACAGCATCGCGCGCACCGATCTGGCCGGCTTCCGCCTCCAGATGATGGACCAGTGCGGTAAGTGTCACACGGCCATCACCGAAAGTTACTTCGATACTTACCACGGTAAAGTGTCGCGTCTCGGCTACGTCAAGACGGCGAAGTGCTCGGACTGTCAC
>CAYZJD010000142.1:0-10564 GCA_964478455.1 uncultured Solibacteraceae bacterium
GGTCCTCTTTGGTACGTCTGTGGTACACGCCGAAAAGGGAGCCGTAATCCAATGATTCTTAAGACGGTTAGATGGTGCGGATGGGGAGGGTCGAACTCCCACGGCCTTACGGCCACCAGCTCCTAAGGCTGGCGCGTCTGCCAGTTTCGCCACATCCGCGCGAGGGCGCGTTCCGCCCTCATCATAGCATCGACGGCGCTGGTCACCGGCGGGCAGCGGGTAAAATCTGCATCAAGCGTTGAACCGCCTCGAGCACTCCAACCGCCCCGTTCACCCCGATCATTCTCGATGACAGATCGAGCAGGCGAACCTCGCGCCAGCCGCAGTGCTGGGGCGGAAAAGGAGCACTTCAATTTCGCCATCGGCCGGATTCAGCCCATCGGCCTGACCTGTCTACAATCTCCGATCTAAGAATCTAATGACGGAATTGGCATACTCCAAGATCGCGCTGATTAGACCTGACGGTAACAAGCAAGGGATTCTGTGGGGTCCATGCTGGGGCAGAAATGCCGACGCCCCACTGGGTGTCTGACAATCGCCCTCCCCATCCACCAAGCAAATGCGCCCCGGCACCGAGAATCGTGCCATGGGCACTTGTCAAGCCATTTGAACACTCCACCAGAAGCCTGACTGGCGTCACCGGCTGATCAATTGTGACGAGAAACTGCGCCTCGTATGGGGGAGATGGATTCGGTTCGCGAGGTAGCCGATTCACGCTCACAATTCTCGGTGGCTGCTTCAGTGACGCTACATCGAGCTTAATCGGCGATCTTCGAAAATCCTCGGCGACACCGGCACGCGTTTCCTGTCCGGTTCTCTGAATTGCGGACTCCAGTGAGCGTTCGGCTTGCTCGCGGCGACCGCTCTCTCGCGCAAGATCTAACCTAAGGGAGGCCATTTCCTCGCGCGCGGATTTGGCTTCCGCCTTGGCTGATGAAGCCGCTTGTCTAGCCCCATGAACATCAACTTGTAGCCGATCCTGTGCCGCGCTACTCCTGACGGCCTGCCAAATGATGAGCCCAATGGCAACCAGGCTAATTCCAATAAACGCAACCTTATACGCAGCTTTCTTTCGGTTTGTTTCTGGCGGGTGAAGCGTCATGTTCACGCCCATGAAAGCCGTGAGGGACGCAAGTAGTCCAAGCGCGACGGAGATTGCGATGTCCAGCACGAAAAGAGACTACCATGCACTCCGACCTGATCACCAGTGCCAACGTTACGGTGCGGCGTTTCCGGCATTTGGTTCGCTCTCCCGAGCCCCACCAAAGCATACCGAGTGTTGAGCGGTGCTGGAGATACCGGCGGCGCTCAGGCGGGAGCGAGGACTTCGACGCTGGTTGAAGCCGGTGCGAGGGCGGCGAGGCGGGAGTCGAACGTGAGCAGGGTGGCACGGTTCTGCCCGGCCAGGTAGAGAAGGTAGGCGTCGGTCACCTGACGGCCGCCCAACAGGCTCCGGAAGGCGCCAACAACCTGAGCGGAAGCGGGCTCCGGCAGCGAGTTCAGGTAGACATGCCGCGCGTCACTCACCATGGCGGACAGCAGACGAGCCGATTCCGACGGGCTCTTGACTACTCCGACAACCGACGGATTGGAGGACAGGCGGATGAACCCGAGTTGGGTCAGCGCACAGGTGGCCCAGCGGGCGCCGGAGGACTCCAGCCGCTGGCGAGCGGCACGGTGAAACTGGTGATTCGGCCACGCCAGGGCGAGGAGGACATTAACGTCTAGCAAATAAGTGCTAGAAGAAACCTTCCTCATCGATCAGCGCCTGAACTCGGGAAGCGGGGATAATCGGTGTGCCGGGAGGCACGTCGAACACCGGGAATCTGCCCTTCTTCCTCCGCGGTGTCGTCGGCGGCCCCGAGAGGCCGCGGCGGGCAAGTTCGGAAAGCACTTTGCCGAAGCCCCGCCCTGAGACGCGGGATACGTGGAGGGCGGCCTGGTACACGTCGTCATCGAGGGTTACGGTGGTCCTCACAGTTTCAGTGTGATGCGCTGATACGCTGATGTCAAGCGCATCCGGGAGCAGGGCTCGGTCTCAGTCCGCGGCGCAGGAGGCGGAGGCCGCAAGAGCGTGAACAGGAGTAGCGTCGAAGGGCGGCGTGCCGTTCAGCACTCGCCGGCGCAGGCCCACCAGCCGGGTCGCTGTTTCCCCGCAGGCGCAGCGGGAATGGCAAACCTCCCCCGCCAGGCCGGTGGCTAGCCGCAGGACCGGATGGCGGAAGTTGGTGAGACACGTGACCAGCAACTCGGGTCCGGTGGGGCGCAGTTCGGTCTCGAACAGCGCGGCCTCGGTGCGGACGTGCAACCCGTCGTGAGCCTCGCATTCCCAGGCGAGCAGTTCGCCGTCCGGGCCCAGGAACTGACCGAAGACGGGCACCTCGAAGATGCGCCAGAACAGATCCCGCGCCTCGTCGCTGACGAAGCCGTGCCGCACGCCGCCGAAGGCGATCACGGCGTGCGACACCCGCGGCACGGGCGCGCCACGATCTTCGTTGGCCTCCGCCAGCAGGCGCAGCACACCGACCGGCCCGGCGATCACCTGCGGCCGGTACCGGATCAGGCTCGACCGCCTCAACTCAGAGAAGACGCGTACTCCGCGGCCCCGCTTGAAGCCCGCCGCCAGGACAGCCGCCTTCTCCACCGGCGGCAGTGGCAAGAACAGACGCGGCGCCTCGGACCTCGACGCGCTCCGGTTGACGAAGGCTTCCCGGCGAAAGCGCCACTGCGATAACTCGACCGCCGGCAGCCGCCGCAGCGCTTCAGCCGGCGAAGCGAGCGCGAGGATGTCCGCGGCCTTTCGCAGCCCGGTAGCGTCGAGAACGCGCCGGTAATAGCGGGTGTTGAACGCCGCCAGCAGCAGCGCCCGCATACGCGCATCCACCTGGATGCCGCCGCCGGACGCACTCCGGCGCCCCCACAAGAAGCGCACAGTGCATATCTCCTTACAGATTGGTGCGGCACAAAGGAGATTCCTCTCACCACGAACGTAGGGTAAGTCTCCCGACTTGGCTGGACAAGACGGAGTCTTATCCTACGTCTCGAAGCAAACGCTGCAAGTTGCCGCCAAGGATCGCGCGCGCTTCTTCCTCACGAACGCCGAGTTCGCCGAGAATCCCGACCTGTTCCCGGCAGATGGCGGCCTGCCAGCCGCGGGGGAAGAAAGAGGAATCGGTGCCAAACAACAGCCGTCCGGGCCCGGCCACGCCGAGCGCCCGGCGGAAGACCTCCTCGAGGTCCGTGCCAGGTTCCAGGTAGCGCACCCAGCGATTGCTGCTCGAAGTGTCCAGGTGCACGTTCGGGCAAGGGTCGCACACCATCAGCGCCTCGCGCAGATAGCCGGCCCCGAAGTGTGGGATGACGAAGTTCACCTTGGGATAGCTGAGAGCCACGGCGTGAAGGTCCACCGGGTTGGAGAAGCGCAGGTCGAACGGGGAGGGCAGGCTGAGCTTCTTTCTCGCTCCGACCGTGAGCACGCCGCAATGCACGAAGACGATGACGCCCGACCGCTCTGAGGCCAACTCCAGCAGCGGTGTCACTCGCTCGTCCTGGACGGAGTAGCGGTGCATTGCGGGGAAGAGGCAGATTCCGCGCAGACCGTCCTCGTCCAGTGCCTTCCGCGCGCGCTCGACGGCGTCCGGCGCGCAGGGGTTCACCATGAAGTATCCGTAGAAGCGCTCCGGGAAGGCGGCCACGGCGGCGGCGACAGATCCTTCGTCTCCCGGCAGGCTCGCGATCAGCGCTGCCTTGGCGACGCCGTGCCGGTCCAGCTCCGCCAGCCAGCGCCCGGCCAGATCACGGGGATCGGGGGACGGCATCTCCCAGCCCAGCGCCTCGCACGCTGCCGCCACCGTCCTCCCGGCGGGCGGGCCACTCCTCTGCTCGGCCAGCATGGAAAAGAACCGGTAAGAGAAGAAGTGAACGTGAGCGTCGCAGACAGCGATCTCACCCCACGGTGTTTTCATCGGCGCCCTGCGGCTCCCTTGAGGTCAGGCGGGGGAAGCGCGTCAATCCGGCGGACAGAGCCAGTTGGGTCAACGCCGCCACGTTGTTGACGCCGAGCTTTCTCATCATCGTCTTGCGATAGCTGCGGACCGTCTGGAGTCCGATCTCGAGGAGGGTGGCGATCTCTTTGCTCGTTTTCCCTTCGGCGACCAGCCGCATCACTTGAACTTCCCGCGGCGAGAGCGATTCCAGCGCGGATGGCAAGGACTTGGCGTCGAGGTCCCCTTTCTGAATCCGGCTCAGCAGCCTGTCGGAGACCTGGGGGCTCAGGTAAGAACCGCCTTTGGCCACGGCCCGCAAAGCGTCGATGAGATCGCTGTCGGAGGCCTTCTTCAAGACGAACGCTCTGGCGCCGGCGCGGATGGCGCTGATAACCGAATGTTCGTCGTCGTACATCGAAAGAATGATGATCTTGGCGCTGGGGCAGTGCCTCAAGATCTCGCTGCTCGCTTCGATTCCGTTCAGCCCGGGAAGCGCGATGTCCATCAGCACGATGTCGGGGCGCTGCGCCTTGGCCACCTGGATGGCATCGGCGCCGTTCTCGGCCTCGCCGGCGACCACAAACTCAGGGGTGTGCTCCAGGATCGCCTTGATCCCGTCCCGCATGATCTTGTGGTCGTCCACCAGGAGGATCTGGTAGGCCATTAAACACCCCCAGCCGTACTTATCCGGAAGGCCTCCGCTGTCCTTCCAGCCTGCCGGGCTCTTCTTTCGTGCAGTGCGCTTCGCCCGGATAGGCTGCTCTTACAATCGTACCTTCTCCCGGAGCGCTGGTCACCTCCAACTCCAGGGAAGCCTGAGACGCGTGGTATTCCATCAAGAGCAGGCCGAGACCGGGCCCCCTGTCCTTAACCCGTCCGACTACGAACCCGACTCCCTGGTCGCGAACCTCCAGCACTGTGCGGTTCTGCGAGGGTTTGACGATCACTTCGATCAGCGGGCTTTGCGAGTGCTCGACGGCATTCGCGATGGCCTGGTCGGCGATTTTGTAGAAGGCGCTCGCCACCTGGCTCGGCAGGTACTCCGCGAGATCAACCATCAGCCGCAGGGTTCCCGAATACCTCTTACGGTAGCGCCCGATGAGCCTCTCGAGCGCGAACTGGAGACCCGCTTTCTCCACCACCGCCGGGTTCAGCTCGTAGCTCAGCTCACGTACCTGCTCGATGGTGCGTTCCAGCAAGTGCTGGATTTCAACTGTCCGCGCCTCGATCTCCGGGCAGCGCTCCTTCAGGTCCATCCGCAGAACGTCGAGTTGGAGTCCAACCGCGCTCAGAACCTGCCCCACTTCGTCGTGCAGAACCCGGGCCACACGGCCCCACTCCTGCTCCTGCGCGTTGATAAGCGTCACGATCATGCGCGCAAGCGATGGTTCATATTCCGACATGTCAGTACCGAGGAGCAGCCTTTCCCGCGCTCCGGCAACGTCCGGTCCGGCGCGAATGAGCCATATTCTCGCCGCCGGGGCCCCACTGTTGGCGGCGGCACCCGGCTCGCTGCCTATAATGACCGATTTCAAAGGAGAATTCAACCGAAATTCGGCGGCCTTTGCGATGAAAAAGGCCAGGATCGAAGGCGCGAACAGACGGACTTTTGCCGTCCGGACGGCTTGGGGTGGGGAGCTCGCTTACTGCTTCCGGTGCAACACCCGGTATGCCGCCGCGATGACATCGCGGGCGGTCAATCCGTACTTTTCCAACAGTTGCTCGGGTGTGCCGGACTCCGCGTAGGTGTTCTGGATTCCGACGAATTCCATCGGGCAGGGACTGATCTCGGCCACCGCTTGCGCCACGCGCACGCCGAGGCCCCCGTCGACCAGGTGTTCCTCGGCGACCACGATCGCCCGCGTCTCGGCTGCCGCGCGCCGGATGGCCTCCACCTCGAGCGGCTTGATCGTGTGCATGTCGATGACCCGTGCCGAGATTCCCTCGCTCTCCAGGTGCTCCTGGGCGCGGATCGCTTCGGCCACCATGAGGCCGGTAGCGATGAGAGTGACATCAGAACCTTCCGTCAGTTCGATCGAGCGGCCTATTTCGAACGTCTGATCCGGCGCATGAACGACCGGCGCTTTGGCCCGGCCCAGCCGCAGAAACACCGGCCCGATGTGCTCGGCGGCCAGCTTCACCAGCGCCGCCGTCTCCACCTCGTCGCAAGGCGAGAGCACGGTGAACCCAGGCAGGGAACACGCCAGGCTGATATCTTCCACGCTCATCTGCGAGGGCCCGTCCTCGCCGATCGATATCCCGCTGTGTGTTCCGGCAATCTTGACGTTCACGTTGGGGTACGCCGCCAGCACGCGCAGTTGCTCGAAGCCCTTGTTCAGAACGAAGCAGGAAAAGCTCGCGGCGAAGGGGATCTTGCCGGCCGAGGCCAGGCCCGCCGCCACGCCGACCATGTTGGCCTCGGCGATGCCGCACGAGTAGAACCGCTCGGGAAACTCCTTGGCGAACAGATTCAGGAAGGTGGACTTGGACAAGTCCGCATCCACCGCCACCACGTTCCTGTTGTCGCGGCCCACCGCGACCAGCGCCTTCCCGAAGGCCTCCCGGGTGGCCATCCCCAGCTTCAGTTCGAACTTGGTCTTAACCGCCATCTTGCTGCTCCTCCGCCCGGCCGGCGGAAATTCCTTCCCACAACAGGCAAGTCAGGAGACTCACCCCACCTATGCCAGTTCCCTCAGCGCCAGGGCCACTTCCTCGGCCGTCGGCGCGATGCCGTGGAACTTCGGGTTGTTCTCCATGAACGACACGCCCTTGCCCTTGATCGTATGGGCGATGATCACCGTCGGCTTGCCCTTGACTCCTTTCGCCTGTGCGAACGCCGCCTGAAGCGCCCGGATGTCGTGCCCGTCCAGCTCGATCGCGTGCCAGCCGAAGGACCGCCATTTCTCTGCCAGCGGTTCCAGGTCCATGATGTCTTTCACGAATCCGTCAAGCTGGATCTTGTTGTAGTCCACGATCGCCACCACGTTGTCGATCTTGTGGTGGGCGCCGAACATCGCCGCTTCCCAGATCTGCCCTTCCTGAATCTCGCCGTCGCCCAGGACCACGTACACGCGCCAGTCCTTGCCGTCCAGCCTCGCCGCCGCGCCCATGCCGAGGGCGAGGGAAAGGCCCTGGCCGAGCGAGCCGGTCGAGGCCTCCAGCACCGGCAGGAACCTCTTGTCCGGATGGCCCTGGTAGGGAGAGCCTAGCTTGCGCAGCGTCTTCAGCGTATCCACCGGGCAGTAGCCGCACTCTGCCATCACCGCGTACAGCACCGGGCAGCCGTGGCCCTTCGACAGAATGAACCGGTCGCGGTCCGGCCAATCGGGCCGCTCCGGATCGTGCCGCAGCACGTCGAAAAACAGCGTGACAACGATCTCCACCGCCGACAGCGATCCGCCCGGATGGCCAGACTTCGCCGCGCCGGTCATCTCGATAATGTGACGGCGAATCCGCTTCGAGATCGCTTGCAGTTCCTCGACGTTTTGCGTTTGTTTCATGGCTGCCGGCGCAGACTTTTCAATGTAACATAGGGTGCGGAGGCGACCATGCCCGAAGAGATTCGACGCATCGAATACTGGTACGCAGTCGTTCCCGACAAGCCCGGCGAGGGGGCGCGCATCCTCTCCGCCCTTTCCCAGGCCGGCGTCAACCTGCTGGCTCTTTCCGGCTTCCCCGCCGGCGCGCGCAAGGCCCAGATCGACCTTTTCCCCGAGGACGCCAAGGCCCTCGCTGCCGCTGCCCGGAAGGCGGGCATCAAGCTCAGCAAGAAGAAAGTGGGCTTCCTGATTCAGGGTGACGACCGTCCCGGGGCCGTCGCCGAGACGCTCACCAAGCTGGCCGCGGCAGGCATCAACTGCACGTCCATCCAGGCGGCGTGCGCCGGGGCCGGCCGCTACGGGGCCATGCTGTGGGTCAAGGCGCCGGACGTCAAGAAGACGGCCAAAGTGCTCGGCATTGCCTGACCCGCTACAACCGGGGACGGCGCACAGCATGTCGCCGGGCGAGATGCAGCCCGTCGTCCCTGGTTCTTCCACTCCGTTGGAATTCACTTCGAACGAGGATTCACCTCCCGGGAGGCTGAAGCCATGCATTCTCAAGCGCAAACCACGCGCAGGACATTGCTCATGACGGCAACCGGCGCGCTCGCCGGGCTCGAAGGCGGCCTCGCGGCGGCAAGCGGCCGGCGCGACGCCTACCACGTCTTTTCCGAAGTTCGCATCGGCAACCTCCGGCTGAAAAACCGCCTGGTGCGTTCGGCAACGGCCGAAAATGCCTGGCGCGACATCGAAATGACGGAGGATGGAATCCACCTCTACCGCCGGCTGGCAGCCGGCCAGGTGGGCCTCATCATTACCGGCTACATGGGCGTCATGCGAGAAGGCCGAAGCAGTGACTTGCAGACGCGCATCTACGACGATCGCTTCATCGCCGGCCTCGCAAAGATCGCGCGCGTGATCCACGAGACGAACAAGCAGTGCAAGGTAGTCGCGCAGCTCGGCCACACGGGGATGCAGACGCAACTGACTGAGCCGGTGGGGCCGTCGGAGTCCGCCTGGCCTCACGTCAAAGCGAAACCAAGGGCGCTGGCCACCAAACAGATCGAAGGCGTCGTCGCGGGTTTCGCTCAAGCCGCGCGACGGGCCAAGGAGGCCGGATTTGACGGCGTGCAACTTCATGCCGCCCACGGATACCTGCTCAGCTCGTTCCTGTCGCCTTACACCAACACGCGCACCGACAGGTACGGCGGTTCTTTAGACAAGCGCGTTACCATCATTCGCGAAATCGTCGCCCGGACGCGGGCGCTCGCCGGCCCCGGCTTCCCGATCCTGATCAAAATGAACTGCGACGATTTCGTGGAGGGAGGCATCAGCATCGAAACCTTCCCGGCACTGGCCAAAGAGATCGAAAAGGCCGGCGTTCAGGCGATCGAGGTCAGCGGCAACAACCCGGTTCGAGAGAAGATCACTGAGCCGGAGCAGCAGTCGTACTTCCTGAAGTATGCACAGAGGCTCAAGCTGAACATTCCCGTGATTCTCACCGGCGGCAACCGGTCCGTCGAGCGGCTCGAGCAGATCGCGAAAACGGGCACGCCGCAATTGCTCGGCTTCGCGCGCCCACTGCTCCGCGAACCGGACCTGCCGACCCGGTGGCTCGAAGGACGCGGCGCTGCCGAAGCCGCCTGCATCTCGTGCAACCGTTGCATCAGAGCGTTCGCCAAGGGCGAGTTCAGCCGCTGCCGGGCGGACGAGCCCGAGGTCTGATCCTCAGCACGCCTGCGTAAAGCGCGCCAGGTCCTCCACCTTGCGGTAGGCGGCGCGCGAGTCGATGGAGGCGGCGGCGAGCGCGACGCCGTGGCGAAAATCATTCGCCTTGCCCGCAGCCACCAGCGCCGCCGAGGCGTTCACCAGCACGATGTCGCGCCGCGGCCCCCGCGCGCCCGAGAGCACGGCCAGCGCGATCTCGCGGTTCTCCTCCCGCGAGCCGCCTTTCAGATCTTCGGACCTGGCTCGATCCACGCCGAAATCCGCCGGGGTCACCGTGCGCCGCGTCACCGCGCCGGTCGAGACCTCGAACAGCGTCGTCGGTCCGGTGGTGGTGATCTCGTCGAGGCCGTCCGAGCCGTGAACCACGAAGCCGCGGCGAAGCCCGAGCGCCGCCAGGGCCTCAGCCATCAGCGCCGCCGCGTGCTCGCCCGGCGCCCCGATTAACTGGGCGCTCGCGCCGGCCGGATTCGTCAGCGGGCCGAGGATGTTGAACACCGTTCGCGTCTTCAGCTCCAGCCGCGCGGGCTGTGCGTGTTTCATCGCCGGGTGCAGCGCCGGCGCGAACAGGAAGCCGATGCCCACCTCGCGGATGGCCCGCGCCATCTCGCCGGGCGCAAGCGCGATCTTCACGCCGAGACTCTCAAGAAGGTCGGCGCTGCCGCACTGGCTCGAAATCGAACGGTTTCCGTGCTTGGCCACGCGCGCGCCCGCGCCCGCCGCCACGAACGCGGCCACCGTCGAGATGTTGAACGTGTTCGCTCCGTCGCCGCCCGTGCCGCACGTGTCGAGTAACGTCTCTTCGCCCAGTTCCGGGTCTACCCGCTCCACGCGCCCGCGCATCGCCCGCGCGAAGCCGATCAGCTCGCCCGCGGTCTCGCCCTTCATGCGAAGCGCGACCAGGAAGGCGGCGATCTGCGGCGTGGATGCTTCGCCGCTGAGGATGACCGACATCGCACGCTCGGCGTCGCTGGCCGGAAGGTCCTGGCGCTCGAGCACTCGGTCAAGGAAGGGGAGAAGCGACATGCTATATTGGGGACTTCGGTTTCTCAAATCCTAACACGGGTCGCGTGGCCGCTTCGCGTAGATTCCTATGAAAATTCATGAGTATCAGGCCAAGGCCATCTTGGCCCAGCACGGCGTCCCTGTGCCGCGGGGCGAGGTGGTGTATTCGGCCGAGGACGCGGCGCCGGCCGCCAAGTGGATCGGCGGCAGCGTCGTGGTCAAGGCGCAGATCCATGCCGGCGGCCGCGGCAAGGGCGGCGGCATCAAGCTGGCCGCCAGCCCCGCCGAGGCGCTTGAAGTTGCCAGTGG
>CAYZJD010000143.1:0-10552 GCA_964478455.1 uncultured Solibacteraceae bacterium
GAAGTTCGTCCAGTCAACCAAGGAGCAACTCGGGGATTCGGTGCAGTACGAAAAGATGGAAGGGGTCGGCGCGCCGACGGTCTGGCAGAGCCTTGGTGGAACGGGCGGGACGGCGTTTGCCTTTTTCGGCACGGCTCACATTGGGATCAACGCCGACAGCGCAGGGGACAGGTCGGCGAAGGAGGTCAGTCTGGATCTGTTGAAGAAGGCGGTCCAGCGTTACGGCTCAGGCGGCTGAGAATGTGAGCCTTCAGCGCTCGGCGGTCAGCCCTCAGGTTCCGGAGGGGCGCCGTCAGCATGCGTTTCAACTCGGTGGCGCTTCAGCGCTCTCTATTCGACGCGGAGACCGAACTCGCGAAGCAAGTCGGTCTTCCCACCGTCAGAGAACAGCCGGACCCAATAGGCGCCGGGCCTGAAGGTGCGGCTGGGGCGGACACGGATGCGGCCGCTCGCCGAGCGCACGACAGCCTGCCAAAGAGGCTCTCCAGTGGAACCAGCGACCTCCAACGCGTACTCCTGCTGGCTGGGAAGGCCCGTGAGATCGATCTCCAGCAGCAACGGCCTGTCCGCCGGGGCCCGCGCGCCGGCGGCAGGCTCCCCCCCACGGATCGCCTGTAAGGAGATGGCCACGGGCGTCTGCTCCGAGCCGACCGGCCGCCAGGAGGCAACGAGCCAGAACAGGCCCAACAGCACCACGCCGACACCGAGCGCCACGGCGGCGGGCCGCAACCCGTGCAGCACCGCCAGCAACCCTCGAAAAGATTCGGCCTGTTCAGCCGCGCTCTCCTCGCGCAGTTTGGCGGCGGCATCGCGCATCGCGCGCACATAGGAATCCATCTCACCGAGGCGCTGTTGACACTCGGGGCAGGCCAGCAGGTGCTCTTCCAGGGCGGACAGCCCCGGATCACTCAGTTTGCCCATGGAGTACAACTCCAGGGCGTCTTCCTCCGGATGTTGACCACGATCAGGCTGCATGACAGCATCCTTTCCAGCGAGGCGCACTCCGCGCCCAACTATTCCCTTGCGAATACTTAGTGCAGCGCACCGGCGACATTTCTCAAGAAAAATTGCGTCAGCGGACGCCGGATCAGCTTCCGCCTCCCCAGTTCTCCGAAACGGGCTTTGGCCCGCGACTTCAAGAGCCGGAATTGCGTCTCCGTCAGGTCCATGTCGGCGCAGATCTTCTCCGGGCTTTGTCCCAGCAAATAGAACCGAGTGAGGATCTCCCGGTCGCGTTTGGAGACGCTGCGCAGGACCGATTCGGCGATTTCGGCCCTCTGGCGGGCGATGACCCTTTCCTCCGGCGACTCCGCCAGGTCGGAGACGGGCAAGGCGGCTTCCAGGGCCTGGAGGTCGCGCCGCGTGTGTACCGCCTGATCGATGTAGGTCGCCACCTGGCGCCGCACGATTGTGCGGACAAAGCCCATCAGCCTCTCCGGTTCCCGCAATTCGCCGCGCTGGATCGCTTCAAGCACAATGAGGAAGGTGTCATGCACCCTGTCGTCCAATTCCTGTGGACCGAGGTGCCGGCACAAGTGGTAGCGAATTCCGCGCGAGAAGACGCGGTATAACTGTTCGATGGCGCCCGGATCGCCGTGCCGGATGCGCTCCACCAGCGACGGCCAGTCATTTTCGAGCGGCGGCCGGCTGTCGCTCGCGCGGGCCGGCCCCCTTTTCGGCACGGCAGGCTTCGGCGGCTGGTTCCTGAGGTCGCTCGGATTCTCGTGCTGTGAAAAAGCCACGCCGTCACTCCTTTCCAACGATGAAAACGGATGCCCAGTATTGCGCTGCCGATCGCCACGACCGGGAGCGGAGCATGTCGAGTTGCGCGAGACGAAGAGCCTCGGCCCCCGAGGAGCCAGGGGACCCAGCGGCGCTCAGCCGCCTCAGATGACGGTAGAAGGAAACAAAGAGTTCACCCGTGTCGTCCGGGGCCGGCCAGAGGCTGACAACCACTGATCGAGCGCCCGCGGCGAGCCAGGCCCTGCTCATGCCCATCAGGCCGGCGCCGGGCAAGGCCGCGGCCCGGCCCGAGGCGCAGCCACTCAAGACCACAAGGCCAAGCGGGTAATTCCATCGCGAGATCTCGGTCGGACTCAGCAGCTCCGGCTCGCCGTCGGGGCCCAGGCTCAACGCGGCCACCGCCTGCGGGTGAGGCTGGCGCGACATGAGGAAGTGCGCCGCGACATGAACAACGGAAGGCTGCTTGCTCAGAGCCGCGGCCAGGTTCTGCGGGCTGGCGGCCGTCCCCTCGAGCAGAGTTGCATCCCCCGCACCGGGAGACCACACTCTCGCGCAACGCTGAACTTCCCGCCCGCTGCCCACCAGCCGTGGCAATTGAGTTGACGGCATGCTTTCCGGCGCGGCGAACAGAGCGGGCAAGAGCGCAGCCAGCCCGCGGCCAATCGCCTTCGCGGACTGGAGCCCGCGCGGCTGGGCACGCCCCGGCCAACGCTGATCGGCCGTGTTGTAGACCGGGTCTGAAACTCCGAGAAACGGGCCGTCGAATGTTCCTGGACGGCGCGTGAGCAGCATAGTAGCGCCTGGCACACAACGAAGGGTGCGGCGTTCGATCAAGTAGACCGGGCGGCCTTCGGCCATCCCAGCCACCAGCGCCGGATAGGGCACCTCGAAAAGGACGTCGTCGAGCGCCAGCAGCCACTCGGGATGCCGGGCCGCTCGCACGGATCCGCCGAACAGCATGCCGTAGAGCCGGCTACCGAGGTCCAGAGCATCCGGGGTCTGGTTCGCCACTGCTGCCCGGAAGTCCCGCACGAGCGTCGTGACCCGCTCCTGGGGCGGCAGCGCGGTGAACTCGAAACCGTCGCGCGTCACGACCCAGCGGCAGGAGCCGTCCTCTCCCAGATGGAAGCTGAGATAGGCTTCCCGCGGTCCCAGCGCTTGCCGCAACTTGTTCATCAGGCCGGCCCGGTGGGGGGACGCGTCGCCGGCGGCAGTGGGCAAGTGCAAACCGGCTTGCGCCTCCATCTCGGTGAGCCGGTACAACAAATAGCCGCTACGTTTCCGCGATTCCGCGGAGTTCTGGCGGAGCGACTCCGCTTGCGCCATCCGCAGCCGTGCCAGCGTTTCCCAGTACTCGGACGGCAGGCGCGAGTGCCAGCCGGCAGGCGTGCTCATGCGAGCCAGGAGGCTCACGGCGCGGCTGGCCTCGGCCTCCTCGAACGCCCGGAGGGCCAGGCCGGCGCGGCCCGTCCGGGAGTAGAGAGAGCCGGCGGCGCGGATGTATGTGGAATAGGCCTGATGAAGTTCTCCCTCCATGCTGGTACGGGCGGAGTCCGCTGTGAGCACGTCGACCCAGATGCGACGCGCCTGCTGGAGGAATACCTGGAGGTCGGCCAGCGCCTGCCTTGGTTTCCCTTCGAGCAGCCGCAGCCGGCCGCGCTGGTAGTAGATCCTCCAGGGAGGGAGGGTACCAGCCGTTCGCGTGGCCAGGCGCACGGCTTCGTCCAGAAGGTGGGAGGCGGAGCGCAGGTCGCGCTGGGCGATCCGGAGCATGCCTACCGTGTAGTAGGAATACCGAAGGTCGGCGAGCCGGTGGAGTTTTCTCAACCGAAACGCCTCCAGCAGGGCTGCTTCGGCCGAGTCAAGCCTTTCGCGCTGGAGAAGCTCGTAGCCGAGCTGGTCCCAGGCAAAGGCCACCGTGGCGAGATCCCCCGTTTGATGAGCCAGGTCGATGGCTTTGCTGAAGAACGTTAGGGCGGCGTTCAGATCGCCCATCCGGGCATGCAGAGCGGCCGCCTGCAAAAGCAACTGCGGGCCGAACCGGGTCGCGCCGCCTTCGTGTAGATAGCGCAGCCCCCGCTCGATCTCGTACAGGCTGGAATTGACGTCGCCGAGCTGCAAGTAGAGGGCCGAGATGTTGGAGGCGATCATCAGCTTGAGTTCGGGATCAGCGGTCGTCGCCGCAAGGCGGTCAGCTTCGAGGTAGAAGCGGAGAGCGGTGCGGTACTCCTGAACGGCCAGTGAGCAATTGCCCAAGCTCACGAGCAGGCGAACTTGCAGACCTCTGTTATTGAGTCCCGAGGCGATCTCCAGGCCGGCGCGATAGACTCCGGCAGCCTCGCGGTAACGCATCGCGAAGAACAGGTTCCGCCCGCGCTGGAGAGCCTCAAGCGCGACACGGCTGTCATTGGTGGTCAGCTCCCGGATCGGGGGCGCGGTGGGAGTTGCTTTCGGCGGGGGGAATGAGCCTCCCCCAGCACCGATGCAACAGAGGAACACGAGCCCGGAGGCCAGCTTGTGTCCCATTCCTGTTCGCTTCGAGGTACTGGAACCTACAGATCTGGCTATCTGGAAGTACTCCACGTCGGAGTACTCCCAGATAGTATACCAGAATTCGCCGTGGCATGGCGCCTAATTTGTGGCATCTTTGCATTACGTGTGTCTGTGGCACACACGATTCTTCGACTGCCGGATCTTGTTCTCCACAGCCGCCGATTACGGAACAATGATGATCGGAGGCATCCGGTCTTCCTTTGGAGCGCGCCACAGAAACCATCCGGCGCGCCACCCCGAAAGTACCGCATGCTTTGTCTACTGGAAAACGTCGCTTCGAGGAACCGTTTATAGAATCAACGGATTACGAGGGATGAAGACTTGTCACCGGCAAAAACCGCAGGGTCAGATTCTGAGCATTCTGTTCCGCTCGGCCGCCTCGCGCGCCCTGAGCACGATGTCCGAGACGCGGTAGATGTCCGTGAGGGGCAGGGCGGCTGGCTTGCCGGCGTACACGGATTCGAGAAAATCCACAAACACGGACTGCTCGGCGGGCAGATCGCGAAGCACCGCCGGTTTGCCGTGGGCCGGGAGGAGGGTGACGCCGGTCGCCTCCTGGTACTCGACGATGCCGCGAGTGCCTGCCAGGCGCAACCTGTCGTCGCCGTGGGAGGGGGCCGTTTCAGGGCGCAAGTAGTCCATCCGGAGAAGGGCCACCCCGCCGTTATCCAGGCGGAAGAGGCTGCCGGTGACGTTCTCCATTTCGCCGATGCCGGGGAAGTCTCCGATCCGGGTCTGGAACGAGGCCACTTCAGTGAACTCGAGCCCGCTCGACCAGCGCATCAGGTCGACCATGTGGATGCCGATCCATGGGATGGCGCCGCCGAAGGTCGAGCGGCGCTTCATCCACTCGGGCCGCTCGCCGGCCTTGTACGACTTTTGGGCGGCAATCTGCGCAACTTCACCGATCTCGCCCCGCTCGACTACCTTCTTCATTGCCAGGTAGGGTGAGGAGAAGCGCATCGGCAGCAGCATCGACAGCTTGATGCCGCTGTGCTCGACGGCACGCCTGACCCGATCGAGATCCCTCCGGTGGATCGCCAGCGGCTTTTCCGCGATGACGTGCAGCTTCCGCGCGGCGCAAGCGAGTATCGCCTGGGCGCGCTCGCCATTGTTGTTGCAGACGGCGATCACGTCGAACTGCTCGCGATCGAGCATTTCCCGGTAGTCGGCGTAGGGCCGGGCGCTTGGCACACCGGCGCCGTCGATCACGCGTTTCGCCTTGCCGGCATCGGCGTCGGAAACCGCCACGAGCTCCACATCCGGGAGATGCTTAAGCGGATCCAGGATTTCGCCGTAGTGCCCGTCCAACCCCAGCAGGCCGAGGCGAATCCTGCGGGGAAGACGAACCAGCTCGCCGGCCGGCGCCGCTGCCGCGGCGGCGCCGCAAAGGAGGCTGCGGCGGGTCATACGAGGCATTCCCGGCTGTGACATGTGGAGATTCTCCCACGGAACCGGGCCTTGCGGCGCAACACCGGGGCGCGCATCGGATACACTGTCTGCATACGCCCATGCATTTCCGCCGGATCGCGTGCCTGCTGCTCGGCGCCTGGATCGCCGGGAGCCTCTTTATGATGTGGGTAGCCACTGAAGGTTTCCACACCGTGGATCGAGTCATGGCCAAGCCCGCATCCCCGGCCACAAAGAACCTCGACGCCGCCGGCAAGGAGCGAAACCTCGCGTTGCTTCGCCACCTGGTTTCGGAGCAGAACCGCGGGTACTTCGAAGCGTGGGAACGGGTGCAACTCGTTCTCGGCCTGCTGTTGCTGCTGGCGCTCTTTTTCGGCACCGACGCGAGGCCGGCAGTGCTGCTGTTCACGCTATTACTGGTGGTGACGGTGGCGCTGCTTCACTGGCTGATCACGCCCCAGGTCAACCATTATGGCCGTGCGATTGAGTCCCTGCCGGCGACAGTCGATTCCCCTCTGCGCAACCGGTTCTGGGCTTTCCACACCACTTATGCGACGATCGACGTGATTAAGACCGCAGTGGCGGGATTGATAGCGATCTCACTGGTTCGCCGGCGGCGGCATGCCGGCCTCGCCGCTGATGAGCTCGACGCTGTCGATGATGCCGATCACCGCCATATCGATCGGTGACATCGGCCGGTCGACGCTCGTCATGGCGCTGTAGCCTTCCATCGCCAGCAGGACGCGGTCGCCGATACCGGCATCCACCGCGTCCAGGGCGACGACCGCGTCGCCGCGGTCGGTACCGTCGAGGTTCAGCGGTTGTACGAGCAGCGCCTTTCGCCCTTCGTGGCTCGCGTGTTTGTGCGTGGCCACGACATCGCCGATCACGCGGGCAATCAGCATGGCGTCATCACCTCTGCTGACAAGGTTGCTGGGGTCTCCATTGCTATCGCCTCTTGACGTGGAGCTCATCCACGATGGCCACGATCGTGTTGTCGGTGGGGACTTCCGCGGGAAGAAAAGGAAAACTCGATTCCCTGCCGCGGCACCAGTAGATGAGCTCGCCGGCGCCGGCGGCTCCGGTTGCGTCGGCGCAGACGATCCTCCGTCCGGTGTCCTTCAACTCTGGCGTGACGGGCTGCACGAGAAGCAGGCGCTGCCCTTGGAGGCCCGGGTTCTTAACCGTGGACCAGACGCGGCCCACCACGCGTCCGAGAAACATTGCCTATCCGGGAGCCCGGTCGAGGCTCAGGCTGTCCACAATGCCCACGATGGCCGTATCCACCGGCCGGTCCTTGCAGCCCTCGGCCATGCGCGCCGAACTGCCTGAAACCGCGATCACCAGTTCCCGGTAGCCGGCGCTGACCGTATCGACGGCGACCACGTAGCCAGCTTCTTCCTTGCCCTCGGGCGTCACCGGCTTCAGGATGAGCAGCTTCTTGCCCTCCAGCCGGGGATCCTTACGGGTGGCGACCACGGTGCCGACGACGCGAGCGAGAATCATGGGGATTGGCTCATTGAATCATTGAATCATTGACTCATTGAATCATTGAATCATTGGCCGGCAGTGGGGCTCAATGGATCAATGAAGCAATGGAGCAATGAATCAATGGATCAATCCTTCCTGTTCTGCACCTTGCCGATGGGCAGCACGTCTTCCAGGCTCGGATGCGGGCGCGGAATCACGTGGACGCTGATCAGCTCACCCACGCGGCGCGCCGCCGCCGCCCCGGCGTCCGTGGCCGCTCTCACCGCCGCGACATCCCCGCGCACGAGCGCCGTCACATAACCGGAACCGATTTTCTCCCATCCGACCAGGGTCACCTTGGCGGCTTTCACCATCGCGTCGGCGGCTTCAATCATCGCCACCAGGCCGCGAGTCTCGATCATTCCTAATGCTTCACCCATTCAGCCTCCAGCAGAATCGTCGTCCAGTCTAATCTAACCCGGCGCCGCGCTCACGCGACCCCGCGCGCCCGCAACGCCTCGTCCACCAGCGCGATTAACTCCTCGCGCGTCACCATGATCCGCTCGCCGGCAGCGGCCTCCTCGGCCGGCACCGGGCAACCCGGCTCGATTCCGGCGCGGGCCTTGACGCCGTACCGCTCGCGGGATTCGAACAGTTTCTCCACTTCCAGCCTCGGCAGCACCTTCGGCCCGCCCAGCAGTTCCGCCACCAGCGAGATCCGCGCGAAGTGCTCCACGGTCTCCATGCGGAAGAAGGCCTTGTAAACGTCTTCTCCGTAGCACACCGCGCCGTGGTTTCCCATCATAATGGCGTCGTACTTGGGAATGTAGGGCAGCATCGGCTCGGTCAGCTCGGACGTCCCCGGCAGCCCGTATTCGGCCAGCGGCACGCACCCCAGGCCGATGATCACTTCGGGCAGCAGCGCCAGGTTCAGCGGCCGGCCCGCGGTGGCGAAGCCCGTAGCTACCGGCGGGTGCGCGTGCACCACCGCGTGAACATCGGGACGGAGATTGTAGACGGTCATGTGCATCATGATCTCGGAGGTGCGCTCCTTGCGCCCTTGGATCTTGTTGCCCTGCATGTCCACGATGATGAGGTCGTCCGGATGCATCATGCCCTTGCTGACGCCCGTCGGCGTGCACAGCACCCGTTCCCGGTCGAGCCGGACGCTGATGTTCCCGTCATTGGCGGCAACCCAGCCCTTTTGATGGACCAAGCGGCCGACATCGACGATGTCCTGCCGGAGCTCCCTCTCCGTCTTGTTCACGGTGAAGACCTGATTGTACCAAACCGTTGCCGAAACACCGCCGCGCTGGGGTCGCGCGGCTTCGGCGTTCCGGCGGCGAGCGTGAGTTCATCCGGTGGCATGCGGGCCATCGGTCAGCGAGGCGGCGTTATAACATGGGTGTCGAATGGCGACGCGGTACGGCTGGATGGCGGACACCGACTCGAAGGCGTTCGAAGTTCTGGCCGCTCTCCAGCGGAACATGAGCCCGGGCCAGAAGCTCGACCAGGTACTCGAGATGGCAGCCATGGCACTGCGCGCCTGCGAGGACCATTGCCGCAAGGAGTATCCAGGGGCAAGCGAGCGGGACATCTTCCTGCGGGCAGCCATGCTGCGCCTGGGCCGGGAAACCGTTGCGCGGGCGTACGGCTGGGATCCGGAAAGCGGCGAGGAACCGTGAGCGTGGCGCTGGCTGGGGCGCCGACCTGCTAATGCAAGCGATGGCCGAGCGTCACGAGCCGCGCTCCTAAGGCGCGGCCGCCGTTCCCGCTCCGTCCCCTACAATAAGAACTTAGAGCCGTGGAAAAGCGCCGCATGTGCCCGCATTGCCGGGCCTTCATCACCACCTCGGACCGTGTCTGCCCTTACTGCAGCACCACGGTCGGCCCTCGCGCCGTTGATCGCCGGCAGCCGGGCGCCATTCTGGGCGGTCTCATCCCGCACGCGCGCTTCACGACTGTCGTCATCCTGCTCATCAATTTCGGACTTTATGTCGCCGTAGCGCTCTACAGCCTGCGCGCCTATGAGAACGCCATGGACGTAGACGGCCGGGCGCTGTTTCAATTCGGCGCCAAGCTGCGCGAAGCGATCCTGCTCGGCCACTGGTGGCGGCTGGTCACCGCGGGCTTTCTCCACGGGGGTCTGCTGCACATCATGATGAACTCGTGGGTGCTGTTTGACCTCGGCACGCAAGTGGAGGAGGTCTATGGCACGAGCCGCATGCTCGTCATCTATTTTGTTTCCTCCGTCTGCGGCTTCCTGGCCAGCACGTGGTGGTCACCGGGGCTGTCGGTTGGCGCCTCAGCGGCGCTGTTCGGATTGATCGGCGCGATGATCGCCGTCGGCGTCCGTCATCGCTCCGCACTGGGGGACGCCATCCGCGGCATGTACACGCGCTGGGCCGTTTACGGGCTGCTCTTCGGACTTCTCCCCGGCCTCCGCATCGACAACGCGGCGCATCTCGGCGGCCTCGCCGCCGGTTTCGGATGCGCCTACGTCGCGGGCTTGCCCTCGCACTTTCCGAATCTCAAGGAGCGTTTCTGGAAAGCGGCGGCCTGGATTTGCGTGCTGGTGACCGTCCTGGCCTTCGTGAACATGTACCTGTGGTTCACTCAAACGGCGGCAGGCGGTTGAGAGGCCCGAGGCCCTGGTCGTCGCTTGTCCTCCGGCCAACGGTTTTGCACTTTTCAAGGTTTCTCGAAGATTCTCAAAGGAACGCTGGAAGCGGTGGCGCGCGCCGAGAAAGGGCAGGTCGACGCGGATCTCGGCGGCGGCGTCATCAAGCAGCGGGTCGCGCGGCCGGGGCAGGGAAAGTCCGGCGGGTACCGGACGATCATTCTCTTCCGGCGGGGAGAGCGGGCCTTCTTCGTCTATGGGTTCCCGAAGAGCGCGCGGGACAACATCGATGAGAGCGACGAACGGAGCTTCAAGGAACTGGCGAGGGCGCTGCTGTCCGCTTCCGATGAAGCGCTGGCAGCCCTCGTCGGCGAGGGCGAGTCTGTGGAGGTGAGGGGTGATGAGCATGCATAGGGCTTACAAGAGCGACGTGAAGGCTGCGATTCACGAGACCGCGAGCGACCTTTACGAAGCCGGCATGATCGACAAGAAGACCATGCGCCGATTCGACGAAGCGTGCCTGACGCCCGTGCGGCCGCTGACGCCGCGCCAGATCAGGGCCCTCCGGGAGCGCGAGCGCGTGAGCCAGACAGTCTTTGCGAATTACCTTAACGTGACGCCGAATCTCGTGAGCAAATGGGAGCGCGGCGAGAAGAAGCCTTCCGGCCCGGCTTTGAAGCTCCTGTCGCTTGTCGAGAAGCACGGCATCACAGCAGTTGCTTGATCTGAACGCGGTTCACCTGTTGGATTCTTTCA
>CAYZJD010000144.1:0-10539 GCA_964478455.1 uncultured Solibacteraceae bacterium
ATGGACGACAAGCTGGTGATTGCCGGGAGGGAGTTCCGCTCCCGGCTGATTGTGGGCACCGGGAAGTATCGCAGTTTTCAGGAAATGGCCCGGTGCCACGAGGCCTGCGGCGCCGAGATGGTCACGGTGGCTGTGCGGCGGGTGAACCTGACGGACCGTTCCAAGGAATCGCTGCTGGACTACATTGATCGTTCAAAGTACTTTATTCTTCCGAATACGGCCGGTTGCTACACGGCGGAGGAAGCCATCCGCACGGCTCGTCTGGCCCGCGAGGTGGGCCTTTCGCACTGGATCAAGCTGGAAGTGATCGGCGACGAGAAGACCCTCTTTCCTGACAACGAGGGGCTGCTCGAGGCCACGCGGGTCCTCGTGAAGGAAGGCTTCGTCGTACTGCCCTATACCAACGACGATCTCATCTGCGCCAAGAAGCTGATCGACGCCGGCGCCGCCGCGGTCATGCCGCTGGCCGCACCGATCGGCTCCGGCATGGGGGTACAGAATCCCGCGAACCTGCGGATCCTGCGCGAGATGATCACCGCCGTGCCGCTGATTGTGGACGCGGGCGTGGGCACGGCTTCCGACGCGGTGGTGGCGATGGAACTCGGCGCCGACGGCGTGCTGATGAACACCGCCATCGCCGGGGCCGACGATTCGGTGAAGATGGCGCAAGCGATGAAGCTGGCCGTCGAGGCGGGACGGCTGGCGTACCTGGCGGGCCGAATTCCGAAGAAATTGTACGCCTCAGCGAGCAGTCCGTTAGAAGGCGTGGTGCGGTAGGGCCGGCGCCGGAAGGCGGAAGCGCCTGCCCGACTCGCCCTGTAGTATGCTGTCTCGCGGCACTGTGGCCATGTCTTCATCCAACCTTCACCATCGGCGTCATTTCCTGTTTTCGGCCGGCGCGGCGGCCGCGCTTCCGGATGCCTCCCAGCCGGCCTCGCCCATCCCCACGAAGACCTTAGGGATCGGCCTTATTGGTTGCGGGGGCCGCGGCAACTACCTCGCCGGCGCCGCCAGGCAGCTCAACGACGCCGGCGAGGCGGTGGAGATCGTCGCAGCGTGTGATATCTACCAGCCGCGCCTCGAACGGAGAGCGACCAAGTTTTCGGCAAAGGAGTACAAGAACTCAGCGGAGCTTGTCCGCGATCCTCGGGTCGAAGCGGTCATCGTCGCCACGCCGGACCGGCTCCACGTCCACCACGCGCTGGAAGCCGTCCGCGCGGGCAAGGACGTCTATTGCGAGAAGCCGCTTACCCACTGGGCGCAGTTCGATCAGCTCAAGGAACTCGTCCGCGAGGTCCGGGCGCACAAGAGCGTTTTCCAGGTCGGCGCCCAGTGGGTGTCCGATCCCATCTGGAGCCGCGCCGCCGAGCACATCCGCAAGGGCGATATCGGTAAAGTGGTTCATGCCCAGACGGGCTACTTCCGTCACGGCGACGACGGCGAGCGCGGCATGCCGGTGGACGACCCGCAGGCCCAGCCGGGCCGCGGCCTGGACTGGGACGCGTTTCAGGCCGACGCTCCGCGGCGGGACTTCTCCGTTTCGCGGTTCTTTCAGTGGCGCATGTATCTGGAGTACTCCGGCGGCCCGGTCACCGACCTTTACCCGCACCCGCTCACCCGTCTGCTCAAGGCCCTCGGCGCAGGCTTCCCGAGGAAGGTGGTTGCGGCGGGCGGCAAGTACTTCTACAACGGCCAGCGCGACGTCCCCGATACGTTCGATCTGCTCATCGAATACCCGGAGGGCTTCACCGTGAGCGTGCTCGGCTCGATTGTCAACGACACCCCGATCGACACGATCATCCGCGGCTCGGAAGGAACCGTGACGTTCTCCGGGGAAGCGTTGCTCTCCTTCGCCCCTCAGCCAGGTTCGAAGAAGTCGCGCCGCACTCTCATCACCGATCGCACGACTCTCGACCACATGCAGGACTTCATCCGCTGCGTCCGCACCCGCGAGACGCCGCGCTGTGACATCGAGCTTGGCTACCGCGTGCAGGTGCCGCTAATCATGGCCATGCAATCTTACATGTCGGGAAAGGCCGCCTACTTCGATGCAGAACGGGAAGAGATCCGGCTGTGACAAAACCGGGGACAGCCCGCATGTTCCCGGCGCGCGGCTGACGCGGCGAGTGTTCCTCGCCACCGTGCCCGCCGCTGTCTGGGCCGCCGAGCGCGTGCGCGTGCGCCACGCGAAAGGCGACAAGATCGAGTTCTTCGCCGCCAACCGCTTGCTGTTCGCTTACTGTTACTCGCCCGCGCGGCCCAAAACCTACATTCATCCGCTCTGCGCGCCCGACTCGACGCCCCTTACAATCGATGGACCCGAGGATCACGTCCACCACCGCGGCCTGATGCTGGCCTGGTCCCGCGTGGACGGCGTTGACTTCTGGGGCGAGACCAATCCCGCGCCGCAAGGGCACGGGAGCATCGTGCTGAAACAGCTCGGGAAGATACGGAGCAAACCTGTCGCGGGTTTCAGCTCCATTGAATACTGGGTGGCCGAAGGCAAGGTCTACCTCATCGAGCGGCGCACGATCCGCGTGCCGCGGGTGGCGCCGGATGCCGTATGGGTGGAATGGACGAGCGAACTGACTTCTCCCGCCGAGCCCGTAACGCTGTCGGCCGAGGGCCACGTTTACAACGGGCTCGGCATCCGCTTCGCGCGCAGCATGGACGGAGGCACCGTCCTCAACTCGCGGGGAACAACCGACATCGAGAAGGCCAACGGCGAGCCCGCGGCCTGGTGCGCTTACTCCGGCTCTATGCCCAACGGCAAGCCGGCGACTGTGGCCATCTTCGACCACGCGGAGAACCCGCGTTACCCGACGCCGTTCTTCGTGATGAACAAGCCGTTCGGCTACCTGAGCGCCGCGCCCACCTGGCGGGCGCCGTTCGAACTCCAGCCGGGGCAGCCGTTGCGGCTGCGCTACACGGTGGCGAGCTTCCTCGGCCCACCCGACCGCACCCGTCTCGACGCCGTCCTCGGCGCGCGTTTGTCTGAACCGGCACCTTTGGCCGGCAGGGCAGATGCGTGAGGAAGGCATCGCGGCGCAGGAGGCCTGAAGTCAGTTGGCGACCGCACAGAGCTTAGAGAGGTGGCTCTGTGCCCTCTTCCTTGTGCAGGATCTGCTGGATCTGGCTGCGAAGTGCAGAGGCCTTGTTTACTGCTACATCCCAGACGATTTCGTAGTCCACGCCGAAGTAGGCATGAATGAGCCTGTCTCTCATGCCTGTCATGGCCCGCCACTAAGCGGCGAGAGCGACATGCTCCACTTCCGCCAGCACTCGGGGCCCGATATAGGGGCTGAGCGACTCCGGCGTTACCAGTTCCACCGGCCGCCCAAGCAGTTCCTCCAATAAGAACGAGAGCTCGATAAAGTGGTCGAACGTCTTATGACCGCGTTCGAATTCGACCAAGATGTCGATATCACTCTCGGAGGTCTGCCGTCCATGCACGAAAGATCCAAACAGTCCCAGGCGCGTCACGCCCAAGCTGCGGATGCGCACCTGGTTTTGATGGAGCAGCCGCAGGATGTCATCCTTCGTGCAAACAACCGCTGCCATCTTGTCACTGATCCTGTCGCCTTTAGAGTATATCACTGCCGACAGGAGGAATCTCTTCAGCAGGCGCGGTTAGGGAGGTTAGCGAGCGATACGCAGCGCTGCCCACGCGCTAGGAGCGGAACTCGTTGACGAAACTGAACGTACGATCGAGACAGCGAAGCCTGCCACCGGACGCCCGTGGCGCAGCGCCGCCTCCAGCGCTTCCAGACAGAACTCCAATTCCAGGGTCAGCGACAGCGCCCAACTCAGCACGTACCGGCTGTACCAGTCCATCACCGCCACCAGGTTCACGAACCCGCCCGCCATCCGGATGTAGGTGCTGTCGGTACTCCACGCCTGGTTCACGCGTTCGACGGCCACTCCCTCCCTCCAGCAAGTACGGATAGATCCGGTGTCCTTCCCCAGGCTGGCTCAGCTTCGGCTTCGGGTACAGAGTTCCGGGGGAACCTCTTTGCCGAAGTGGCGCGGGCGGAGTTCTACAAGAACAAACACATCAAGGACTGATGCATCGAGTTTCCGGCGCAGTGGCTCCGGGTGTTTTGAGGGTGACCGCCAGCGTGCCTGAGTGGAACCCTATCCGCTTCCGCAGGGCATCTGCCACCAACTCATCGACGCATTGAGTAACGCAGTGCTTGCAGCGTTGGCGTGTGCTCAGGCCGAGAGGAGGTGGCAATCGCCAGGACTCGGTTGGCGCGAAACGCTACTGCGGCGGACAACAGCTTCGGTCTCTGCAGCAAAAGGTTCCGCTGTATTGGACAGTTTGGCCGTTACACTCGGCTTCAATCGTTATGGTCATCGTGATGCAACTCGAGCAGCCGATAACACAGAATTCGCACGCGTTTCTAAAGATCACCCAGCCATAGGGATTCTCCCCGCGATAGGCTCGAGCGATGCCTGGCTGCTCACAACTGGGGAAGCCCACTTCTTCACAGCCATATGTATCACCTGGGCACTGCTGCGGTCTCAATTGCGCTGGGAAGAGCAGCAGGAACACCAGAATTAGTCTGATGCGGTGCATTCGTATTGTTCCTCCCTGGGCGTCAGAGGCCCTCTTGGCTTATGCAAGCGAATACACGATCACCTCGCCATCCGGATACACAAGAAGTAGTTCGGCGCCGATCACACCGAGATGATTGGGGGTTCTGGCTCTCCCGTGGCCCCTGGACGGCAACGAGCAATGTATCTTCTCTGCTATGGTGTCCGGTTCAACCACCCGTAGCAGGAGCGCGCCCTGCTTGGGGTCGTAGGGCAGGACAAAGCAATACAGGTTCTGATGTGCGTCTGCACCTACCGCACCTATGATCACGGGATCACCAGGAAGGACTCTGCGGCCGCGGTGAGTTCCTGCTTGAAGCGCCCTCATCTGTTCGGCATAAAAGGAAAGCGAACTAGCGATCTCTGGCGAATCCAAACGTCCGAGGATGCTCGACCCCGTGATGGTGTCGAGGTACACGATCTGCGCGGTCATTCGATCAACCATGGCAACACGATGAAGCGAGAGAGGCGTCATGAGAGGATACTCAGGCCGTGGAAGAACTTTGGCGTAACGCCGGGGTGTCAGACCGGGACGGTTAAAGTCTCTCACCTGAACGGAGCCATCTTCATCCACGCTGACTAGGGTGTCGCCAACCATCGTGTGCGCACCCCCGTCTGCCGCCTGCACGCTGCGCAACAAGCGTCCGTCCTCCATGTACTCGTTGATGGTCAGCCCTCCATTCCCAACAAGCAGAACGATGACCGAACCAGAAGGCCTGACACCTAGGCCGGTGTAGACACCCGGTGGAAGAGTCCACAACCATTTGTTCTTGCCGTCGGCACCAACACATCCCACGGCAGAACTCTGAGTCAGGCGATGGAACTTGAGGAAATACAATGAGTTGCTGGAAAAGAAGACGTGTTGAGCGATCTCGTCCGCCGACACCGTACCCAAGGTGAACGAGCGCTTCCACTGGAGTGGTCCGGCCGCCTGACTGCCTGGGCGAAACAAACCACCAACAGCCCATGCGCTAAGCATAAACTCTCTTCTCAGCATGGTAACTGCCCCCGTCGAGACTGATCATAACCCGAAAGTGGCGGTGATGTCAAGCGGCTTGCGTAAAAACAGCGGCTTGCGTAAAAACCTGGAGGGTACGGTAAGGGGATGGGTTGGGTCAAGTAACAAAGTAACCGAAAAGGATCTGGCAGGAAGAACATCCGCTCACGCGAACAATATTTGGAGGCACTCCGGCAGGAGTACCGGGGAGCGAGCAAGAAGCAAAAGAAGCGGCCGTTAAACTTTCATCGCCGTTGGTGGCCGATTCCGCCCATGCCCAACAGGCGCTCGGCGGCGCTGAGAGCGGCGGGCGCGGCGGCGGAGAACGCTCTCCGCTTCGCCGGGCGCGGGGAACATGCGGGCTGTCCCCCCGCACGTTCACCGCTTCCCCAGTGGCCGGAAGTTGACGCCGAGGGCCCGCCAGCGTTCTTCCTGGGCTTTCAGGCGCTCTTTGAACGAGGCGAGGTCCTTGCTCTGCTTCGGCGTCCAGGTCATCTCAGCCACCGCCGCGAGACGCGGGAAGGCCATGTACTCCAGGTGCTGCGTGGTCCGGATGTACTCGGTCCAGAGGTTGCCCTGGGCGCCCAGCACGCGCTTGCCTTGCTCGGGCGTCAGTTCCGCTGGCACAGGTTCGTAGGCGTACACCTTCTCGAGCGGCACGAAGCCGCCGATCGCCAGGGGTTCCTGCGGGTCTTTGGACTGATAATAGTCTAGATACAGGTAGTCGGTCGGGGTCATCACGACGTCGTGACCGGCCTTGGCCGCCGCGATCCCGCCTTCGGTTCCGCGCCACGACATGACGGTCGCGCCCGGCGCGAGGCCGCCCTCGAGGATCTCGTCCCAGCCGATCAGCCGCCGCCCGCGGGACGTCAGGAACTGATCCATGCGCCGGATGAAGTAGCTCTGCATCTCCGCTTCGTCCTTCAGGCCCAGTTCTTTGATCCGCGCCTGCACCTGGGGGCTCGCCTTCCACTCATCCTTGGGCGCCTCGTCGCCCCCGACGTGGATGAACCGGCCCGGAAACAGCTCGATCACTTCGCCGAGCACGTCCTGCAAGAACAAGATGGTCCTCTCGCTCGGATTGAAGATGCTCTTGTAAACACCCCAGTAAGTGCCGACCTCGAGCTGCTTGCCGGTGCTGCCCAGCTCCGGGTAGGCCGCGATCGCCGCCGTCGCATGGCCCGGCATCTCGATCTCCGGCACCACGTTCACAAACCGCTCTCGCGCGTAAGCCACGATCTCGCGGATGTCCTGCTGCGTGAAAAACCCGCCGTGCGGCTTTCCGTCGAACTCCTTCGACTGCCGCTCGTGACCGAGGCGCGTCTGCTTTCGCTTCGAGCCGATCTCGGTCAGCTTGGGGTACTTCTTGATCTCGATCCGCCAGCCTTGATCGTCGGTCAGGTGAAGCTGAAGCGTGTTGATCTTCTGCATCGCTATGAGGTCGATGAACTTCAGCAGCCGCTCCTTCGGCATGAAGTGCCGCCCCACGTCCACCAGCGCCCCGCGCCACACGAAGCGGGGGTGATCTTCAACCTTCAGACAGGGCACGTCCCACGACACGCCCTTCTGAACGCTGCTCGCGAAGATCGCCGGCGGCAGCAGTTGTCTGAACGACTGCGTGCCATAGAACACGCCCGCCGGCTTGGGGGCGCGGATGATGATCCGCTTCGGCCTCACCTCCAGCGTGTAGCCCTCCTCGCCCAGCCGCGCCAGCCCGGGGTCGATCGCCAGCGCGACGCTATTGTCCTTCGGCTTTCCACGCTGTACCGGCAGGGTCCACCCGGTGGCCGGGGCGAGCAACCGCGCCAGCATCTCGCCCACCTGTCTTGTCGCCCGGTCAGTGAGAATCACCGTGTCCTGCGCCAGCGTGAACGTTCCTTCCGTCACGGTTGCGCTCACCGGTTTGGGAATGATCGGAACCTCGGAGGCGCCGGCCGCGAGGCCAAGCGACGAAACACAGATCAGGGATAGAAGAAACCGCATATCAGCCTCCATGTTCTCTTGCCACTCGAATCATCGTCTTCAGATTCTCCGCCGGCGTCTCGGCCGGGATGGCGCACCCTGCATTGAGAATGAACCGCGGGGTGTCGGAGAAAAGCGCCAGCAGCTCCCGCGTCTTCTGCTCCACAAGCGCCGGCGTGCCGAGGGCGAGCACGCCGCTCGGATCGATGTTGCCCACGAATGTGGTCCGGTCTTTCATGAGCCGGTGCGCCAGCCCCACGTCCGTCTTATGGTCCAGCTCGAGCGCGTCCGCGCCGGTGAAGATCATCTCCGCCAGGATGCGGTCCGTCTTTCCGCAAATGTGAAGCATGTACGGCAGGCCCAGCTCATGCGCGCACGCCGCCACCCGCCGCTCGTACGGGAGCGCGAACTCGCGGTAGAGCTTGGGCGAGGCAAGCTCCGGCCCCGCCGGGCTGTCCCCGTTGGACACCATGTGCGCGCCCGTCTCGCCCATCAACCGAAGAAACTGCGTCGTCGCCTCCGAGCAGTACTCCAGAAGCCCGTGCGCCAGTTCGTAGTTGTCCGGATCGCTCAGATCCATCAGCCAGTCCGCCGTGCCCCGCATGGCGCAGGCCAGCGAGAACGGCGCCTGGTCGCAGTTGCCGCGGATGAAGAAATCCGAACCGTATTTCCGCGCGAGGAGCCGCGTCGCCTCGAGCCACACGTGGATGCCGGGATATTTCTCCACGTCGGGCGGCGGCAGCTCGCGCACGTCGTCAAGCCGCTCCAGCCGGCGCCCGGCGAGGGGAGCGGGCATATCGTCCGGGAATTCCACGGGAACGCCGACGGCTCCGGCCAGCGTCGAGGTGTCGATGTCCACCAGAATGCCGTCGTAGCCGTATTTCTCCACCGCCTCGCCGAACACCCGCGCCACCGTTTCCGGGTTCTCCCGGTACTCTTTCATGGTGACGCCCGCTTCGCAAGCCGCCAACAGAAAGTTGTGCAGCATCACCGGCGTGCGATCCGGCCAGCGCCCGCCCAGCGCGGCTGCTATGCGATGGTATCCGTTCATTGTTGCTCGAGCAGGAATTTCCTCGTTCCGTCCCACATCCGGTCCAGAACGTCCGTCAGTTCGTGATCCGAGTCCACCAGTTCGAGCCGCACATTCGGCCGCGCGGCGGCGAACTCCCGGGACAAGTCTGCCTGCACCACCGTGTCGCGCGTCCCGTGGAAAATCAGCACCGGCTGCGTCACGTCCGGATAGTCCTCGTAGGTGAGGCCGTCTTCGATCAGCCCGTATCCCACCTGCCGCTCCCTGCCTTCGCCGTAGTGGTACACGGTGAGGCGGCCCGTTCGTTTCCACTGTTCCATGGCCGCCGGCCCAAGAGCCTCCGCCCATCGCCTGGCGAACCCGAACGCCGGCGCCAACAGCACCAGCTTATGCACTTCCGAATGGCGCGCCGCGTACAGAGCAGCCAGGTAACCGCCCATGCTCGAGCCGACGAGCGACACTGGTTCTCCGCCCGCCAGCCGTTCGACCACCGCCAGTTGCCCGCTGATGGTCAGGCCCTCGAAGTCGCCTTCGGCGAGGTCCGGCACCGCCAGCTCGATCCCGTGCTCGCGGAAACGCTCCGAGAAATGCCGCGCCTTCTTGGAGGCCGGCCCCGAGGCGAAGCCGTGCAGGTAGATGAATCTCACCGCTCCTTCGACACCTCCATCGGCACTTCGGTGAACTTGATGTCCGTGTCGGCGGCGAATCTCCGGAACGGCGAGTACTGGAACAGGTTCTCCACCACCAGTTGCGACGCCACCGTTTGCCGGTGCACTACCGAGGCCGGCGCGAGGAAGCCGTGCTGAGTCATTACGTAGTCTACCGTCGCTTCGTCCGTCACGGTCTCCTCGCCGCGCCGGCGCGACACACGCAGGACGACGCGGAGCGGGAGCCAGTCCGCATGGCGCGCCCAGACTTCTCCCTCGAGCGCCCTGCGAATCACGCGGCGCCCCTCGAAGATCGTCATACCTTCGCCTTCCTTCTGCCGGAACCGGTAGCGGGCAGCAGCGTCCGCGCCGATGCGCCCGTCGCCGGCCCCCTGGAACTCGTAGCCGTCCTGCCGCCGTTTCTCGAATAGAAGGATGATCTGGCCGAAGTCCGAAGCCGCCCCCTGAAGGCCGTGCTTCTCGAAGCTTTCGAGCAGCCGCCGCTTAAGGCGATCGTCGCTCGACCGCATCCCCTCGGCCAGCTTCCGCCGCGCCTTCTCGCTGGTGGTCACCCGCCGGCCGTCCACCGAAACCACCTGCCGGAATTCGTGCAGCGTGTCGGGCGAGTCGCGGAACGTAGCGTAGGTGTACTCGGAGACGATCTCACGGGTCTGCCACTTCACCTCCGGCGGGCGTGTCGCGGCCGCCCCGATCCGCGGCCGGAAGCGCGACGGTCCCTTGCGCGCCCGCTGCCGCAGCATCTCCTGGGCCAGCACGTTGGGGGCGTTCATCCGGAACGCCTCGGCTTCCTCCGCCAGCCGCGACAGCCCGCGCGCGAGGCGCGCATCCTGCGCCTGGGCAGCCCCGCAGACAACCAGCAGCGCCGCCCAAATCACCCGATGACTCAATCGCCCGATCAACAAATCGCAGTATACTTCTTTGCTTCGGAGCGACCCATGTCTGATCTCGTCCGCCGCGATTTTCTGAAGCTCGCCGCTTCGCCGGCTGTTTTCGCGCCGGCCGCGACGCCGCTCGCCGCGCAGCCGCTGGAGCAGCGTGTCCCTCTCCGTTTCCGCCAGGTCCATCTCGACTTCCACACCAGCGAGAAGATCGCGGGAGTCGGCGAAGCCTTCGACCCCGAGGAGTTCGTCTCGACGCTCGAAAAGGCGCACGTCAATTCCATTACGTGCTTCGCGCGCTGCCACCACGGCTGGATCTACTTCGACACGAAGAAACACCCCGAGCGCCGCCATCCGCACCTCAGGCGCAACTTGCTCAAGGAGCAGATCGAAGCCTGCCACCGGCGC
>CAYZJD010000145.1:0-10405 GCA_964478455.1 uncultured Solibacteraceae bacterium
TTAAATGACCCAACCGAGACCGGTTTCGGTTACATCGTTAAATGACTTGACAGGGTTCACGGCAGTATCGCCGGCACGGGCGGGAGGGGTCGATCATCCAGGCCGACGGGGTAACCAGTTTCTCCGGCGCTCCAGCTTCGCGACCCGCCCCCCTCCCGGCGAGCCTACACCTTCCACCCGCACTTTCGTGAGGCCGGCTTCGAGATCCTGCGCTGAGCAGCTCCCGTGAACGGTCCGGCTTGCTGGGCCGGCCTGCACGGCTGAAGTACACTCGAAGGATTGGCCACCGCCGCCCTGGGAACATCGGCGATTCATTCCGCGCCCCGCTGGATCATCGGCAAACGCGGCGATCTGGTGTGGGTGATCGGCAGTTCCTTGGCCGGCTACCTCTACCTGTTCCTTAACCTCGTGCTGGACGTGCCGGTCACGCTGTTGTGGTGGTTCTGGTCGGTGGGGCTGGACGGAACGCACATCTTCGGCACCGCGCTCCGCACCTACTTTGACCGCGATGCGCGCTGCCGCGACCGGCGGCTGCTCTTTGGCAGCCTTCTCGTGTTCTTCTCACTTGGGCCGCTGCTGGTACTCGCCGGGCTCAAGGGACCGCTGGCGATCTTCGTCGGGACGTGGGCTTACTACCACGTGATCCGCCAGCACTACGGTTTTCTCATGCTTTATAAGGTGAAAAACCGCGACCTCGCCCCGCGGGACAACCGGCTCGACAGTCTCTTCCTTGCGGTGATGCTCGTTGCGCCGCCATTCCACCGGTTCTTCGTGCACTCGCCGCACGAGCTCGGCTTGCCGGAACGCATCGCGTTGGCGTCTGTGCCTGGATTCGAGCCGCTGATGTGGGCGGGCGTGGCCGCGGTCGCGGCCGCCTATGCGGCGAGGACTTACAGCCGCATTCGGCTCGGCCAATCGCTCAATGTTCCGAAAATGCTGTTGCTCGCGGGCGTCGTACCTCTCCACTGGCTCACCTTCGCGTACATGAGCTGGCAGGCGGCTGTGCCGACGGTCACCATTGTGCACAACCTCCAGTACCACGCCCTCATCTGGTTCCACAACCGAAACAAGTATGCCGTGGGTGGCGCGCCCGGTTCGCGCTTCGGGTGGTTGCCCAAGACGGCGGGAACCAGCCTCGCCGGTTATGCGCTCGCGGCCATCCTCTTCAGCCTGTTGTACCGCGTGCCCGGATTTCACCTCGGCCGCGCCTCCGATCTCGCCTTCGGCTTCTTCTGCGGATTCGGCTTGACGCACTACTACCTTGACAGCAAGATCTGGCGCGTGCGCCACGACCCGTCGCTTCGCCAGGCGCTCCGGCTCGAGTAAGCTGAGACTTGGCGCTCTTCGAACAGGCGATGCTGGAAAGCCGGTGGAGACTGTTCCTTCAGGCGCTGCGACCTTCCCTCCGTTACCTGATGGAAACCGAGGTTCACGTCTACGCATTCTCCGTGGCGGCTTGCGTTCTGCTCTCGTTCTTTCCGTTCCTGATCGTCATCCTCTCCTTCTGCCGCCATGTTCTCAGGTGGAGGGCGGCCATCGACGCGATCAACCTGGCGCTGGCTGACTATTTCCCGGGCCGCCTCGGGGAGTTCATCCAATACAACCTCGATGTAACGGTTCGCGGCCGGGGGGACTTCCAGATCCTGTCCATCCTCCTGCTGCTGTTTGTGGCTAACGGAATCTTCGAGCCGCTGGAAGTGGCCTTCAACCGGGCCTGGGGCGTGCCCACTCATCGAAGCTTCTTCCGCAATCAGCTCGTCAGCCTGGGGCTGGTCTTCGTCTGTGGCAGCCTGGCTTTGCTTTCCACGCTGCTGACGGCTCTGAGCCGGGAAGTCTGGCAACGGCTGCTCGGCGGTCAATCGGAGATGGTCGGCGCGATGGCCGCGGCTGTGCTCCGTACGGCCGCCATCCCCATGTCGATGCTGATGCTGTTCCTCATTTACTGGCTTCTGCCGAACCGGAAGGTGCCCGCGGTTCAGGTGATTCCCGCGGCCGTTGTTGTGGGTCTGACGCTCGAGGCGCTGAAGTACCTCAACCTGCTGACCTGGCCGCTGCTGCGGGCGAAGCTCGCCAGAGAGTATGGGCCGTTCGTCTACTCGACCAGCATTGTGCTATGGAGCTTCTTTGCAGCCATGGTGGTGCTGGCGGGAGCGGAATGGTCGGCCAGGCGAGCCAGGACAACGACAGCCGCGTCTGAGCGGCCGTTTGCGCTAGACTGAAATTCCAAGCAGTACTGTATCGTCTGAATTCGAGGCAGATCCAAATGGCAGGGAATCCCAGTCGTCGCGATTTTGTCAAAACGGCGGGAGCGGTGACGGCCGCTGTGTCGATCTCCGCCCCGGCGATTCGGAAGGTTTCCGCCGCCAACAATGTGGTGGCGTACGGCGTCATCGGCACCGGCGGCCGTGGCTCGTATCTCCTCAAGCACATGAAGAGCGTCGACAACGGCCGCTGCATCGCCGTCTGCGACATCGACGAGAAGAACCTGAAGAACGGCGCGGCGACGGCGGGGACGAACCCCGCGACTTACAAAGATTACCGCGAGCTGCTTTCCCGGAAGGACATTGACGCGGTCGTGATCGCCACGCCGCTTTACATGCACTTCCCGGTGACGCGGGACGCGCTGCTGGCGGGTAAGCACGTCTTCTGCGAAAAGAGCCTCGTCTTCAAGCCCGAGGAGGTCCACGCGCTGCGCGCGCTGGCGAATGAGCGCTCCCAGCAAGTGCTTCAGGTGGGATTGCAGCGCCGGTACAGCAAGTTCTACCAGGCGGCGAAGCAAATGGTGGACAAGGGCATGATCGGCCGGGTGACCCACGTCCAGGCCCAGTGGCACCGCAATCCCGGCTGGACCATGAAGCCCGGCCCGCGCGAGAAGAACTGGCGGCTCTTCCGCGAGTTCTCCGGCGGGCTGACGGCGGAACTGGCTTCCCACCAGATCGACGTGGCCGACTGGATGTTCGGCGCTCACCCGGAGTACGTGGTCGGAGTGGGCGGGATTGAGTTCATCAAGGACGGCCGGGATGTTTACGACAACATCCAGCTTATCTACAGGTATCCGAGGGGCCAGAAGCTGGTGTACAGTTCCATCAGCACCAACAAGCACCTGCCGCTGTTCGGAGGCCAGCGCACGGAGTTCGGCGAGCGGATCATGGGCACCGGCGGCACCATCGAGATTACGGTCGGCACCGATAATGAGCCCTCGATCGGCCTGTGGTATTTCGAGCCGAAGCCCGCGACGGTGACGCCCGCCAGCCAGGCTAAGCAGGAAACGGTGATCGCCGGCGCGACGCTGGCTTCCACCGGCCGCGGTCAACGCGGCTTGCCGATCCTGCTCGACAAGGACCAGTTCCGCGGCGACGAGTCGTTCCTCGAGAAGGAGTTAAAATTCGCCCGCCGGTGGCTCTACAGCAAGGGCGTCATGCTGCCGGAGGAGGATCGCAACCCGGTCGATGTCCAGATGGAGAGCTTCTTCGACGCGGTCCGCACCGGTGCCCGGCCGAAAGCGGATCTTGAAGTCGGCTTGGAGGATTCGACCGCGGTGATCCTGTCAAACCTGGCGATGGACGAGGGACGCCGCGTTTACTTCTCCGAAATCGAGAAGCTCGGACGAGGCGGCGAGCCCCGCAAGTCCTGAGGCCCGGCGCACAGCACCCGTCCTTAGGAGGCCTGCTCCCGAGAACGCCGCGCTGCCCAGTATTTCCTCATCCGCTCGGAGACCTTCTTTCTCTCCTCCGGCGGCATGTTCTTCCGGCCTCTGCGTTTCTTGAGCGCCGCCAGGTTGACGGGCTCGGAAGCTGCCTTTGCTTCCAGAAGCTGTTCGAGAGAAGCGATGGCCTCCTCCAAGCGCTTCTTCTCCGCGTACAAGTCCCGTATGGCCCTGTATAGATCCATTCACCTTTCCTTTTTCAAAAGAATGGTGCGCCGGTGTTGCTGCTATCGTATAACGACTTCCCTTTGAAATCCAGCGGGAATTCCTTGGTCAGCGCGCCAGGAACGGCCACTTCCAGACGAAGTGGTAACCGTACCTGGCGACGGCCATGTACACGGCTCCGGCGATCAGCGCCAGCACGCCGGCGAGGACGGGCAGAGCTATCCCCCACGGGAAGCGCCGGTGCTCCCGGTGCAGCACCAGCAAGTAGCTGGCGAACACGCCCACGAAGTACAGCAGCACCATGGGCACGGTGAAGAGCATCAGGTTGAAAACGTCGGGAGTCGGCGTGATCAGCGCGGCGGCTACGGTGATGATCAGCACCGCGTAGCGCGTGTTCCGGATGAGGAATCGCGGCGACACGATCCGCAGCAGCGTCAGGAAGAACAGCAGAACGGGCAACTCGAAGACGAGCCCCACTCCGAGGGTGACGTTCACGAACAGGTCGAAGTACTCCGTCAGCGAGACGACCGGTTTGACGTTGATGTCCCGGCCGATGCTGAGCAGGAACTCCAGCCCGAACCGAAAAGCAACAAAGTAGGCGAACAGGCCCCCGAGTATGAACAGCCCGGCGGTGCAGATGACGAACGGCCCCGCCCAGCGCCGTTCGCGCCTGTACAGGCCCGGAGCGATGAACGCCCACGCCTGGTACAGCACCCACGGCGAGGCCAGGAAGAGCGATGTCAGCATCGGCGCCTTGACCCAGACCGTCATGAACGCGTCCATCGGCGTGATTTGAGCCAGGTTGGGGTCCGCGCCGATGTTTCGCAGCGCCTCCACCGCCGGCGCGCTGATGATCTTCCACAGCCGGTTGGCAAAGAGAATGCACAGAAAAAACGCCGCGCCGATGCCCGCGAGGCTGAGCAGGATGCGCATCCGGAGTTCTTCCAGGTGCTGCATGAAGGACATCCGCAGCATCCCCTCCTCTTCTTCGTCTTCTCCCTCTTGCTTAGGGGGAAGCGCGGCGCCTTTTCCGCCCTCATCCGCAGGCGCAGGGCTCGGAGGCGGCTCGACCACGGCCGGCGTTGCGTCGTACGCATGGATCTGGGTTTCCTGCCCGCCGCCCGTCGAGACAGACGGATCCCCGCGGGGCACGGCTTCGGCCGGGCCGGGCGGAGTTTCAGCTTCGGGGCGTTCCGCCCCGGGATGTTCTTCTTCGGACTGCATTCAGGTTCGGGACGATCTTACGACGTGACCGCTTGAGATTCAGACGCCGCGGCACCGCGCTGTGCCGGCTGCTCGTATTCATGTGCGCCTTCGGCGATGGCGCTCTCGCCGCTCGAGCCGGCTTCCGAAGTGCTTCCCCCGGCGGTTTCGACCGAGTCGGGAGCCGCGCCGCCTGTCGATTCAGCGCCCTCAGGTGCGGATGCGCTTACGGTGGATGAGTCAGAGGAGGAACTCGACGTGTCCGAGGTGTTTTCCCCGTAGCCGTAGTTCCCATAGGAATCGTAGTTGTAGTAGGAATCGCCAGTGCTCTTGTACAGCTCGTTCTGGTAGCTGCTGGTAATCTCCCTGAGCGACTCCGTTTCCTGCTCCATGCTGCGCATCTCCCGCTCGAAGGTGCTCTTCAAGTCGGTCGATGCGCGGCGGAATTCGGTGATCGCCTTGCCGATGGTCCTGCCCAGCTCCGGCAGCTTCTTCGGGCCGAAAATCAGCAGGGCGAGCACGAAGATGAATACTGTTTCTTGCCAGCCCAGCGGGCCCATCTTGGTCTTTCCTCCCGTCCGAATCGATTCCACTTCATGATACCGGGCTGTTTCGGACAGCGTCAACCAAGTGCCGCCGCCGATGCCGAACCCCAGGCCAGGCCCACCCAAGGAAACCTCCACGGCGGTCTCTCCGGATATACTGTTCTGCTGATCATGAGAATGCTTGCCGCGTTGCTCGCGCTGCTGGCGCCGCTGCCGGCGCAGGTGAAGTTCGCGCAATCGCCCGATCGGATCTCCGTCGAGATCGACGGCAAGCCGTTCACGGATTTCTACCTTGCCTCGGGCAAGCCGTACCTGCACCCGCTTCGGGCCGCTTCCGGCACCCTCGTCACACGCCTCTTCCCCATGGAGAAGGCGGACGGCGAGGTCCGGGACCACCCGCACCACACCGGTCTGTGGTTCGCTCATGGCGACGTCAACGGGTTCGACTTCTGGTCCATCGGCAGCAAGGGGCGCAAGCTCGGCAAGATCGGGCTGAAGGAAGTGATCGCGGTCAAGGACGGAGAACGGTCCGGATCCGTGGAGGTCTCCTTTGACTGGATGGATCCCAAGGGGGCAGTGCTGCTCAACGAGCGCCGGATCATGATCTTCCATGCCGATCCGAGCCTCCGCATGATTGACTTCGATATCCGTCTCGTGGCTGCCGAGAAGGTGAAGTTCGGCGACACCAAGGAGGGGACCTTCGCTGTGCGGCTGGCACCGTGGCTCGAGGAGCCCAGGCCGGGCGCGCCCGCGTCGCCGCCGCGCACCGGCAGGATGGTGAGCGCCGATGGCAGGGAGATGGAGAAAGACGTTTGGGGGACGCGCTCCTCATGGGTGGACTACGCGGGCGAGCACAAAGGAGAAAGACTCGGCGTCGCCATCTTCGATCACCCCCGGAATCCGCGCCATCCGACGTACTGGCATGCTCGCGCCTACGGCTTGTTCGCGGCCAACATCTTCGGCCTGAAGGATTTTCTCCGCGATCCGGCCGAGGATGGCGGCATGACGTTCGCGCCCGGCGCCTCGCTGCGCCTGCGCTATCGCGTCGTGATCCATCCCGGCGACGCGAAGTCCGCCCGCGTCGCGGAACTCTACAAGGAGTACGCGGCCGCGCGCTGAGCGGGCCGCCGCATCGCCATGAAGATCATCGCTATCGACACCTACATCGCAGGCAATCCGTGGAAGAACTGGCTCTTCGCCAGGGTGAGCACCGACGAGGGGATCCACGGCATCGGCGAAGGCACGCTGAACTACTTCGCCAGGACGGTCGAAACCGCCATCCACGAGCTGAAGCCGTTGATCCTCGGCATGGACCCGTTCCAGGTGGAGGTGATCTCGCAGCGGCTGATCCGCGACGTCTACTCGGAGGGCGCCCAGATTCACATGTGCGCCGTGGCGGCCATTGAAATCGCTTGCTGGGACATTATCGGCAAGGCCTGCAACCAGCCGGTCTACAACCTCTGGGGCGGCCGCTGCCACGAAAAGCTCCGGGCCTACGCCAACGGCTGGTACCGCGGGCCGCGCACCGCGGAGAGCTTCGCCGAGAAGGCTAGGGACGTCGCCGGACGCGGCTACACTGCCCTCAAGTTCGATCCGTTCGGGAGCAACTGGCGGACGCTGCCTCGTTACGAATTCGACCGATCGCTCGATATCATCCGCGCCGTGCGCGACGCTGTCGGGCCTTCGGTCGACCTCCTGATCGAAGGCCACTCCCGGTTCAACGTCCCCACCGCCGTCGAGTTCGCCGAGGCGATGCACCCGCTGCGCCCCGCCTGGTTCGAAGAGCCGGTGCCGCACACCAACATCGCCGCCATGGTGGAAGTGGCGCGCCGGAGCCCCGTGCCCATTGCCACGGGCGAGAGTTTCTCAACCAAGCAGCAGTTTGCCGAGTTGCTGAAGCACGAGGCCGTGAACATCCTTCAGCCGGAGCCGCTGAATCTCGGCGGCCTTTACGCCGCCCGCAAGATCGCCGACATGGTGGACGCTCACTACGGCGTCATTGCGCCGCACAGCGCGCAGGGTCCCGTTTGCTCGGCCGCCTGCGTCCAGCTCAACGCTTCGATCCCGAACTTCTTCATCCACGAGATCTTCGACGAATTCAACGAGCCGTGGGAGAAAGAGATCATCACCCACCCGGTCGAGGTCGTCGACGGCTACATCGACATTCCAGACCGGCCGGGCCTGGGCGTGGACCTCAATATCGAGGAGATCCTGAAGCATCCCTACCAGCAAGAGCACTACATTCCGCTGTTCAAGCCCGGCTGGGAACGGCGGGAGCGCGTGACAGGCAGCTAAGGAGCTGGGCGGATGACGCGCCATTTGTCCCGCCTGACGTTCATTGTCTTGAGCGGACTGCTGCTTCGCGGGGAAACCGTCTCGCCGCTCCATCCCAGGATCTTTGTCCGCAACGACGCCGCCCCGCTCGGGAAGGGGCTACGGGTCTCCGAGTTGCGCGCGCGGCTCAAGGATCCGCATCTGAGACGCTGGAGGCATCCGCTCTCGGATACCGCGCGCTCAGGCGTCATGGAGCGCGCCGCCCGGTACTTAGAAACGGGCGACCCCGCGGACCTCGCTGCCGCGCGGGACTTCCTGCTCAAGAACACCTTCTCCTACGAGAAGCACGACGTGTGGGGCTTTCTCGCCGGCGCTGAAATGGCGGCCGCGTTCGACTGGATCTACGATGGACTCATCGCTGCCGAGCGCTTGGCCGCGATGGCCAATATCGTCGCCACCGCCGAAAGCTCGCGCCGCTTTCTTGAGCACGGCGAGCCCGACATCAATCACAATTACACCTACATGGCGCTGAACACGGTCGCCGTCGCCGGCCTCACTCTCCGCGGAGAGCCCGAGCCGTACGGCGCAAAGGCCCGGGAGTGTCTGGCTCTGGCGCGCCGGTTCATCGAAGGGCCCGGCATGGCGCTGGATACGTGGCGCGCCCGCCAGGGCGCCTGGTCGGAAGGCAGCCATTACACCTTCCACGAGACGCTGCGAAACCTCGTGCTCATGCTGGCCGCGTACCGTACCGCCAGCGATGCGGACTACTTCGCCCGGGTGGAAAAGGATCGCCGCAATTTCCTCGCCGAAGCCGGCCGCTTCCTGATCTACTCCACTCGCCCGGACTTCACCTTCGAGCGCACCGGCGACGGCACGCCCTCCCGCATCCTCGCCAACGGCACGATCCCTTCGACGCTCGAGGCGCTGGCTTGGGGACTTGGCGATCGAAAGGACGCCGCGCGGCTGCGCTCGTTCGCCGGCGAGCTGATCACGGCTTACGGCGATCGCGCGGTGAGCGTTCACTCCGAGTGGGCGATGCGGTTCTTCCATGAGCCGTCCGCGCCGCGCGCGCCTTCGTTCCACACGCTGCCGCTTGGCGCGCGAATGGGCGCCGGAACCACCGACCATATCGTGCTTCGCAGCGGCTGGAGCCAGGACAGCACGATGGTCACCATCTTGGCCGGCGACCATTTCACCGACCACCAGCACTTCGACAAGGGCCACTTCCTCATTTACCGGCGCGGCGGCCTGGCCATCGACGGCGGCGCCTACGACGAGCTCTACAAGCCCGGCGGGCATTGGAACGAGTACGCATCGCGGACCCTTGCCCACAACTGCCTGCTTGTCTACGACCCGGGCCAGGCGTTCCTCAAAGGCTTCACCAACGATGGCGGGCAGCGGGTGATCCGCGGCAAGCAGCACCACGCCGACTGGCCATCCTATGTCGCGCACCGGGACGCCGAGGGCCTGAATACGGCCGACGTCGAAGCGTTCGCCCCGGGCGAGAACGGCAGGTATAACTACGTCCGCATCAACCTAAGGAACGCTTACGGCGAGAAAGTGACAAGTTACACCCGGGAGTTCGTTTACTTGCCCGGGGTCGAGGCGCTCGTTGTTTTCGACCGCGTGGCCGCGGCGAGACCCGAATTCGCCAAGCGCTGGCTGCTTCACTTGGAAGACCGGCCGGAGGTTGACGGGCACACGCCGGCGCCGGGGCTCACCCGATTCCCGGGCGCCAGGTTGACGACAGTCCGGCGCGACGGAGAGTACAACCTGGGTGGACGGACCGTCCGCTACGACGGCGTGCTGTTCGTCCAGACCCTGCTGCCGGCAGAGCGCGAGGTCACGGTCATTGGGGGACCGGGCTACGAGTTCTTCAACGCGTTCCTCGGCAGGAACTTCCCGGTGTCCATTCCGCAGCGAGCCGCGCCGCCGCGGGAGGCAGGCGCCTGGAGGATCGAAGTCGCGCCGGCCCAGCCGGCGGCGGAGCACCCCTTCCTGCACGTTCTCGAAATGGCCGGACCCGCCGCGCGAGCGCCGAGCCGAGCGGAACTGATCGGCGACGCAGGCGTCCTCATCCACTCCTCCAAGGGCGCTTGGGTGGTGTCGTTCGCGAGCCGCGGTGAGGCTGTTCGCTACACCGTGGACACGGATGGCCCGGCCGATCACCTCGTGGCCGGGCTGCCTCCCGGCGCGACCCTGGCTGTTACCGTCAACGGCCGCCGGTTCTCGCGGCGAGCCAACGCCCATGGGGTGCTGGTCATCACGGATCGGGCCAGCGGCCGGCGGGGCGTCGTCGTCGAGGCTCGAGGGCCGCGCCCGCGGTGAGCCGTGAGGCGCCGCATTCCTCTTCTGGATAGGGTCACTGCTCTTTACCGCTCCGGGGGCGCGACGAAATGGATCACCTGACGGTCGTTCCGTCGATACGCGCTGAAGTCCCTGCGATCGATGGTCAGCACCTGGGAGCGTGCGTACAACTCGCTCATGACGACGATCGACGCGTCGGCCAAGT
>CAYZJD010000146.1:0-10376 GCA_964478455.1 uncultured Solibacteraceae bacterium
GCATGGAGACGCTGTTCACAATGGCGTTTGCGTTCGGCAAGCACTCGGCGGCGAAGCTCGTTCACTTCGGGTTTTTGGCGGCGACGCTTCCGCTGATGCTCCTCATCGGGAAGCAACTGGGACTCCCCCGCTCCACCTCGGTCATGGCCGCGGGCTTCTACCTGGTGTCGCCGGTGGTTGGCGTGAGCGGCACATCGGCGTATACGGATGCCGCACTGGTGTTCTTCTTCCTGGCGGCGTTCTCTGTGCTGTGGTCGTGGAAGGAGCGAGGTGACGATCGCCTGGCGCTGGTGGCCGGGATTCTGGCGGGCTTCTGCTACGGAGTGAAGATGACCGGCCTGCTGGCGCCTGCCCTGGGCCTGGCGTTCGTCGTCGCTCGACGGCAGTGGAAGGCGGCTGCTCTGTTCGCGGCTGGCGCGACGCTTATGGTCGCGCCATGGATGCTGCGCAACTACTGGTGGACGGGCAACCCGCTGGCGCCGCTCTTCAACGATCTCTTCCCGAACCCGCATTTTCTGCTGCCCTCGGAACAGCGTTTGATCCAGATGTTGCGCACTTACAAGGGACTTACTCCGGTGAGCGCGCCACTGGAGCTGGCGCTTCGCGGGGAGCTGCTCCAGGGGCTGACCGGGCCGCTGTTTCTGCTGGCTCCTCTGGGCCTGCTGGCGCTGAGACGGCGCCCCGGCTGGATTGCGGCAGTTATGGCAGCGCTGCTCGCGATCCCCTGGTTCTTGAACATGGGGACGCGCTTCCTGATGCCGAGCCTTCCCTGGCTCGCGATGCTCCTCGCCATCGCGCTGCCGCGGCGGGTGGCGCCCGCGTGCCTGGCGCTGCATGCCCTGGCCTCTCTTCCGCCGGTCCTGTCACTCTATGCCGGCGAGCACGCGTGGAGGCTTCGAGGTCTTCCGCTAAAAGCCGCGCTGCGGATCGAGCCGGAGGAAGTGTACCTGCGGCGCACGCTGTGGGGCTACCGGCTCTCCGAGGCCGTCGAGTCGAAGGTCAAGCCTGGGGCGCGCGTACTCGATTTCGTCGGGTTGCCCAAGGCGTATTTCGCGCCTGAGGTTGTCGGAACCTGGCAGTCCGCCGAGGGCGAGCGGCTGGCCGAGGCGCTGGCGACGGCCGCTTCCTTCGAGCGCGGCGCGCTCGCCGACCTGCGTGCTCGCTGGAGCGAGCGGCCGCTATCCGCGGTCCGGGTTCAATGGGCGGCAGGGGAGGCCGAGACCTGGAACGTCCATGAGATCGCCTTGTACCGCGGCGAGGAGAGAATGCGGAACCAACCGGACTGGGTCATGGAGGCCGTACCGAACGTCTGGGAGGCGTTTCTGGCCAAGGATGGGAACTTCGTCTCGCGATGGTCCTCGCGGGAGGCGGCCCAAGCGGGCATGTACATCCAGATCGAGTTTCCCGGGCCGGTGCCGCTCAGCGGCGCTTCAGCGACGCTCGAAGCGCGGGCGGCGGAGGCAAGCATCGAGTTTCTGGGGCGCATACCGGACGGCGGCTGGACGCTGCTCTCGCGAACGCCCGATACGAGCCTGAGGCCCGCGCTCAACCTGCGCCCCGCAGCGATCAACCTGCTGCGACGCCGCGGCATCGATTACATCCTGGCGCGCGGCGGCGTCGCTCAATCGATGCAGGAAGCGCCGGGCAACTGGGGCGTGCGCCCGCTAGCCACCTTCGGCGAGGTGAGTCTGTTCGTCGTGCCGTAACAGGCTCAGCGCCGCAAGCTATTCATTCGGCGGGAGAGACCTCCCGTGAGCAGGCCTAGTGGACCCGGACGCCTGGGAGGCCGGCGGGCTGGTTAAGGTAAGGTCCAGGAACCCAAGGTAGACGGCCACCAGCTTGTAGGTGTCGTAGTAGTCCTGCATCCGCATCGATTCCGGCGTGTCCCGGCCCTCGTGCAGCCGCTCGAAGTTCTCCTGGGTGACGGAGTGGAAGTCGATGACCGGGATCTTCTTGGCGGCGAAGGGGAGCGAATCCGAGTCCCCGACCAGTCCGACGTTGACGCCTGCGACCGGAAGGTTCAGCGACGAGGCCACCTGGGACAGCGCCACGAGCAGCCGCTTGTCCGCGCGCTTGGACCACACCCTCGTGCTGGTCATGCCGACGGAATCGATGTTCACCATCGCCCGCATCCGGGACCGCTGCGCCGGAGTCATCTGTTTGACGTAGGCCTCCGATCCCCGCATTCCGACCTCCTCGTCGGTGAATCCCGCGAACACGAAGGTGTGATTCCTTTCGCGCTGGGCCAGGCTCTGATACAGGCTGGGCAACAGCGAAGCGCCGCTCCAGTTATCGACCACGCCCAGGCCGTTGATCTTGTCAAAATGCGCGCCCACAAGAATGATGCCGTCGCCCGTGCCCGGGAGAGTGCAAAGGACGTTGCCCTGTTTGGACCATTTCACCTGCTGCTCGACCAGTTCCCGGCACCCCGCGCCGGCGAACAAGTTCATGAGGACTTCCTTGCGCTCGGAGTTTTTCGACGCCACCATAAGGAGCCGCTCGGCGATCACCTCTTTCGCGACAGGCTGCACGTAGACGGCCTGGCCTCGCGCGGCCGCAGCGGCCGCGAGCACAACGAGGAAAAAGGCAGCGCGAATTCGGGCACGCAACGCGGGAGCGCCTGGCATCGAACTGAGTATAGACCTAGCCGGAGGAACGGTTGCGGGGGTGCATGAAACCGTGATACACATCCGGTTCGACGAAAGGTATTGACATGAAACGTACTCTTCTTTTCCTGCTAACAGCAGCCGTTTCCGCTTGGGCACAGCCGGTTCAGCCACTCCAGTCGCTGGAGGTCCAGCCGGACAGGCGTGTTACTTTCCGGTTCCGCGCGCCGAACGCCAAGCAGGTGTTTGTGACGCTCGAAGGTGGGAAGCCCGCACCGATGCAGCGGGATGAGAAGGGTGTCTGGACGGCGACCACCGACGCACTGGAGCCGGATTTCTACGGCTACTCCTTTGTGGCCGATGGGGTAAGCCTGCTCGATCCCATGAACCCCCTGATGAAACCGAACCTGCTGTACAGCCAGAGCGTCGTGCACGTGCCGGGACCGGCTTCCCTGCCCTGGGAGATCAGCGCGGTGTCGCGCGGCACGGTCCACCGGCATTTCTACAGATCGGCGGTGGTGGGGGACGACCGGGATTTCTACGTCTACACACCGCCGGGTTACGATCCGAAGGCAAGGAAACGCTATCCGGTTCTGTACCTCCTGCACGGCTACAGCGATGAGGCCAACGGATGGACCGCGGTCGGTCGCGCGCACGTGATTCTCGACAACCTGATCGCACAAGGAAAAGCGAAGCCGATGCTCATTGTGATGCCGCTCGGCTACGGCGTTCCGGAGATTCTCTCGCGTACCGGTCCCCCGCTGCGTGACCCGCAGATGCGGCAGCGCAACTACGACAAGTTCCGCGACGCCCTGTTCGCGGAAGTGATCCCGCAGGTAGAGAAGGCGTACCGGGTTGAGAAGGGGCGCGAGTCACGCGCGATCGCGGGACTGTCGATGGGCGGGACCGAATCGTTGTACACCGGGCTGAATGCTCTGGATCGCTTCGCCTGGATCGGCGCTTTCAGCAGCGGCGGAATGCAGGAGGATTTCAACGCAGCATTTCCGGCGCTCGATGCGAAGGCCAACTCGAAGATACGGCTGCTCTGGATCGCCTGCGGGACCGAGGACCGTCTGATCGACATGAACCGCAAGTTCCGCGAGTGGCTCAAGTCCAAGGAGATCCGGCACACGGAAATCGAGACGCCGGGCGGCCACACGTGGATGGTGTGGCGGCGGAATCTGGCGGAGTTCGCCGGACTGCTGTTCCGGTGAGAGGAAGGCCTGAAGCCCAGTTTCTCTCGAGTGTCATTCGCCGCTTTGCCGGAGGGGCGGGAAACAAGCGGGCTGTCCCCACTTTGTCTCAGTGCGTGAGCGGGAGTGACAGCCGGGCTACACACCCTGGGCCGGGTTGCCGGTTTTCAAGCGTGAGGCCGCCGCCGTGAGCCTCGGCGATCTGCCGGCTCAGGATCAGGCCGATGCCGGCGCCTGCCGGTTTCGTCGTGAAGAACGGCACGAACAGATTGCTCATGTTGGCCACTCCCGGACCGTCGTCCTGGACCCAGACCTCGAGATCGACATCGGCCCAGCGCCATCCGACGGTCACTTCCCCGCCCGTGGGGAGAGCCGCATCCGCTGCGTTGCGCACGAGGCTGATCAAGAGCTGCTCCAGTTGATCGCCATCGCCGCGGATAGCGAGGTCAGGCCCGGCCACGACCGCGACCGTCATGCGGGTTTCTAGTTGCGCAACCCGCCTGATCCAGGCCGCCACATCCACCGGCTCCATGCGCGGCGGGGGCAGCTTGGCGAGGCGGGCGTAAGCCTCCATGAAGCGGGTCAACGCTTCGGCGCGGGCGGCGATGACGTCCAGGCCGCGCCGCATGTCATCCTTCCACTCCGGCGGCTGCGGTTCATTCTCGATGAGCGCCTTGAGGCTTCCCGCGATGGAGCGGATGGGAGCGAGCGAGTTGTTCAGCTCGTGACCCATCACCCGCACCAGCCGCTTCCACGCCCGGAGTTCTTCCTCGCGAAGCTCGCGGGTAAGATCGGCGACCACAAGCAAGCGATGGGGCAGCCCCTTCTCCCGAAACGTGCTGGCGCGGATTCCCCAGCGGCCCTCCCTGCCGGGAAAGGCCATCTGCACGATCCGGACGGAGTCTCCTTCCAGAAAGCCCGCCAGGCCGAGTTCGGCAGCGGAGGACCACAGAAGGCGCTCGGCGGACCGGGCCAGGAGCCGTTCTCCGGCCCGGTTCACAAGCCGCAACCGCTCGGCATTGTCGAAGGCAAACACCGCCACATTGATCTCGGCCATCACGGTGCGGAGGAGCGGCGCGGCTTCGAGGGCGCCGAGCCGCTGCTCCCGCAGCGTGTCGCCGAGCGCGTTGGCCTCCATGAATGCCAGAGAGAGCACATCGTCGGGCGAACCGCTGTGCGCCCGAAGCGTATAGTCCTCTTCACGCAGCGCGCCCAGAAGATTGGAAAGCGTTTGAATCGGACGAACGACGCGCTCGCGGAGCGCCAGCGCGCACCCAACCCAGAGTCCGACCATCACCAGCCCCACGGTCCAGACCGTCTTCGCGCTGTAATCGCCGCGCCACATCAGCACGGCCGCCACGGCGAGCGGGGGCGCTCCACCGAGCAGCGCAAGCACCGTGATGTGCGTCTCAAAGCGAAGCCTGGAGCGGTGCCGAGGCTTCCCGGAGCTCATAAGCCGTATCGCTGGAGACGGCGGTAGAGCGCGCTGCGGCTCAGGCCGAGGGTCTGCGCCGCCTGGCTGACGTTGCCTCCGTAGCGCGCCAGGGCCTTGCGGATCAGGATGGACTCCACCTGCTCGAGGTTCATGTCCTCGATCGCGACCGTCCCATCAGGCGCGGCGGCGCGCAGGCCAAGGTCATCCGGCATGACCAGTTCGCCGGAGGCCATCAGGGCGGCCCGCTCGACCGCGTGCTCCAATTCACGAACGTTCCCGGGCCATGAGTGCGCCAGCAGCGCCTGCATCGCGGCGGGCGCGAACCCCGAAAGGTGCTTGCGATAGCGCTGTGAATGCTGGCGCAGGAAGTAAGCCGCCAGGACGGGGACCTCCTCGCGGCGCTCGCGAAGCGCGGGAACGTGAATTTCAACCGTGTTGAGGCGGAACAGCAGGTCCTCACGGAATCGGCCCGCGGCGACCTCCGCGCGCGGGTCGGCGTTGGTGGCCGAGATGAGGCGGACGTCGGCGCGCCGCGTTCTCGAGGAGCCGACGCGCTCGAACTCTCCGGTTTCGATCACGCGGAGGAGCTTCGCCTGTTGAGTGAGCGGGACGTTCGCGATCTCATCCAGAAACAGCGTGCCCCCGTCGGCCAGCTCGAAACGGCCGGCGCGATCCACCTTGGCATCGGTGAACGCTCCCTTTACGTGGCCGAACAGTTCGCTTTCAAACAGGCTCTCCGAGAGTCCGCCGGTGTTCACGGTGACGAAGGGCTTCCCCGACCTCGCGGAAACCGAATGCAGCGAGCGGGCGACAACGCCTTTACCGGTCCCGCTCTCGCCGGTAATCAACACGTTGGCATCCGAAGGACCGATCCGGGCGATCATTTGCAGGACCGGACGCATCGCGGGCGAGTCAGCGATCATGACGGGGCGGCCTTCCCCGCGCAGCAGAGAGTTCTCGGCCTCCAGCCGCTCGCCCCGACGCAGAGCGCGGCCTAATTCCACTTGCGTCCTGAGGATCGCCAGCAGGCGCAGATTGTCCCACGGCTTCTGAACGAAATCGCGGGCGCCGCGGCGCATCGCCTCCACCGCCAGGTCGATGGTGCCCCAAGCGGTCATGAGCACCACCGGCAACCTGCTGTCCATAGCGTGAATCCGGCTGAGAAGGTCCAGGCCTTCCCGGCCGGACGTTGTGTCGCGGGCGTAGTTGAGGTCCATGAGGACCACGTCAAACTCGCGGGACTCCAGAGCGGCGAGAATCTGCGCCGGCCATGCGGCGGTCTCGATTTGGTAGCCCTCGGGCTTCAGCAGCAGGCGGAGCGCCTCGAGGACGCCGGCCTGATCGTCGGCGATCAGGATCCGTGGGCCAGGTTCACCGCCGTGCATTCGTTGTCTATCTTACCGTCGCATAGTGTCAAAACAAAGTGGTGCGGCTTGGTGAGGCTACGACAATGTGAGCATCGCCCGCTCCTCCACCACCCGCCCGTCGAAGAGATGGACGGTGCGGTCGGCGCAGTGAGCGTAACGCGGATCGTGGGTCACCATGCAGATGGTGGCTCTCTCGCGGTGCAGTTCGTTCAGCAGCTCCATGACGGCCTGGCCGTCGACCGAGTCCAGGTTCCCGGTAGGCTCGTCGGCCAGAAGGACGGAAGGCTTTCCCGCCAGCGCCCGCGCCACCGCGACGCGCTGCTGCTGGCCACCGGACAGTTGCGACGGATAGTGTTTCATCCGATGACTCATGCCGACCTTCTCGAGGGCATCGTGCACGTTCTTCTTCCTCTCCGAGGAGCTCATCGCGCGGTAGGTGAGCGGCAGTTCCACGTTCTCGTAAACCGTCAGGTCACCGATCAGGTTGAACGCCTGAAAGATGAAGCCGATCTCGCGATTCCGGATGCGCGCGCGCTCTGCCGGACCGAGGCGCTCGACGGGTTTCCCGTTCAGCAGGAACCTTCCCTGGGTCGGCGTGTCGAGCAGGCCCATGATGGACAGCAGAGTGGACTTGCCGCACCCCGACGGCCCCGCGATCGAAACATATTCACCCGGCCTGACCTGGAGGTGGATGCCGGAGAGCGCGTGGGTCTCGATGTCTTCGGTATAGAAGACCTTCGTGACGCCTTCGAGGTGTATCAATGGTTGCCCATTTGAGTTCATCCTTCCTCCCTGAAAAAGGGGTCAGACCGCCCTGCCCCCGCAACGGACGATGCTGTTAACACGCGGACGGCGACTCGGCGGCAGGGTAGTCTGACCCCTTTTTCCAGCAGCCTGCACGCGGTCGCGGTTCAGTTCAATCTGATCCGATCGTGTTTGTCCCATGCCGACATGTCCGACAGGATGATCCTGTCACCGGGCCGGAGGCCCTCGACAATTTCAATCGTGCTCACGGAGCTGCGGCCCAGCTTGACCGGTACGCGCGCCGCCGTCCTCCCGTCCGCGGCCAGTTTGAACAAGCCGACGCTGGTTCCGGGCTGCCCGAACGCCGGGCGTCCAACATAGACGATATTCTCCAGGTGCTCGAGCTCGATGGTTCCATCGACGCTCAAGTCCGGCCGGGCGCCCCGAGGAAGCTCATCCTGCAACTTGACATCAACCGTTACGGTTCCTTCGCGGACAGCCGGATCGATGCGCGACACAAGACCGGAGACGACGCCGTTTCTGGTGTCGATCAAAGCTTTCTGGCCGATCTGCACGTCCTTGGCCTGGGTCTCGGGAATCTTCAGCGCAGCCTTGAGCCTCTGCGGTTGCGCCACTTTGGCCAGAATGGTCCCGGCAACCAGCCGCTGGCCCACCTCGACGGGCAACTCCTGCAAGACGCCCGTGGCGCCGGCGCACACCCGAAGCGAGTCGACCTGGCTGCGCTTCAGCCGGGCCAGCGCTCGCAGCTTGTTCACCTCCGCCTGCTGGACCGCGAGCTGCGCCTCCACCGAGTCGGATTGAATCGTAAGACGCTTCTCCTCGAGGCGACGCCGGTTGGAGAGCTCGGCCGCGGCTGACAAAGAGAGCTTAAGCTGCAAGTCCGGAAGCAGTCCTTCTTTCGCGAGAACCTCATCCCGATCAGCTTTGAGCTGCGCCAGTTGATATTCCGACTGGATCTTCGCCACGCCGGCTTCCTGTGTCACTCGCTGGCTCTCCAACTGAACCTTGAGGTCGGCGTACTTCGCTTCGGCGGCTTTCACCTGGTACTCAGCGTCCAGCGCCGCCTGGTCAAGCTCCGGATTTCGGAGCACCAGCAACACCGTGGCGGGCTCGACCCGCGCACCGGGCCTCACCAGAATTCGCCCCACCCGCCCGTCGGTGATGGCCGGGATCCAAAGGATCTCCTCGGGAACGAGCGTGCCGAGGCCGCGCACTTCGCGCGTCATCGGCCCGCGCTTGACGGTGTCGGTCCAGACGGCGGAGCGTTCGACTTCCGGCGCGGCCGGTTCCAGACGTGACAAGCCCACGGTGATGAGCGGAACGGTCGCGAGAAGAACCCCGCCGTAGGTGATCCGGCGGATGAGCCGGCGCCGGGTGGCTCGGTGTCGTGGGACATCCATCGACGTGGCCGGAGCAGATCGGATGCCAACTCGCATGTGCTTGCGGACGTTGGGACTAGCGCGCAGCGGGATTCGTGTTTGCGTCCCGCTTCCGGACAGTCAAATCCCACGAGCGGACAGTGGCTGCCGCCGCTTGTCCGCATTCTCCGCAACTTGCGACTGGAACCCGAAGTGTTAGGAAAAAGGGGTCAGACCGCTCTGCCCCAGTTGCCCTGGGCATGTAATGAACATCAGTCGCCACGGGGCAGAGAAGTCTGACCCCTTTTTCAGGGGGTTCGGATGGGAAACATGATGCGGGATTTGCGATTCAGCTTCCGGATGCTCGTGCGGAATCCGGGGCTCACGGCGGTCGCTCTCCTTTCGCTTGGCCTGGGGATCGGTGCCAACACGACCATCTTCAGTGTGGTGAACGCACTCCTTTTCCGCCCCGTTGAAGTGAAGGAGCCGGACAAACTCGTCGTGTTCCTGGAGAGGAACCTGCAACAACAGGATTGGCGGAACCCGACGTTTGCGGCCTTCCAGGAATGGAAAAGACAGACCCGCGTGTTCGAGAAGATGGCGCACGTCCAGATGGACAGCAACGCGGCGACGCTCACGGGGGCGGGAAGAGCCGTAAGGGTCATGACCAGTTCCGCCAGCGTGGATTTCCTTCCCTTGGCGGGAGTGGCGCCTGCGGCTGGCCGGACGCCTCTCCCCGAGGACGTTCGTCCGGGGGTGAGTAACGCTATCCTGCTAAGCAACGAGTTCTGGCAGCGGCATTTCAACAGCGACACGGGAGTAATCGGCCGTACCGTGAGCCTGGGAGGCGGGAAGCTGACGATTGTCGGCGTCATGCCACCGGGCTTTCGGATTGTCCCGTGGGCCAACAATGACGTTTGGTGGCTTCACGACCCGGCGGTCAATCCGCACGGCCGGTGGCTCAACACAATCGGACGGCTCAAGCCAGGCACTACCCTCGAGCAGGCGCAGGCGGAACTGGAGACCTTCTTCCAGCGCCTTGCTCAGGAGCAGCCGGAGGTTTATAAGGGCTGGAGCATTCAAGTGCACCCGCTCCACGAGTGGGTTGTCGGCGACATGCGGAAGCCTCTTTACCTGCTCGTGGGCGCCGTCGGCTTTGTTCTCCTGATCGCCTGCGCCAACGTCGCCAACCTTCTGCTGGCGCGCGCCTCGGCCCGCCAGTAGGAAATCGCCGTCCGCGCCTCGCTTGGGGCCGGCCGCCCGCGCTTGATCCGGCAATTGCTGACGGAAAGCATGGTGCTGGCGCTGCTGGGTGGCCTTCTGGGGATCTTCCTTGCCCTGTGGGGGATCGACATCTTCGTGGCTCTCGCGCCGCCCTGGTTTCCCAGAGTAACGGAGTTCGGCCTCGATGCGAACGTGCTCGGCTTCACAGTGGCCCTGTCCTTGTTGACCGGCCTGCTGTTTGGTCTGGCGCCGGCGCTTGGAGCATCGAGGCCCGATCTGAACGAATCGCTGAAGGAGGCGGGCGGACGGTCCACCGGCGGATCGGGAGGCCGCGTCCGCAGCCTGGTGGTGATTTCCGAAGTCGCGCTCGCCCTAATGCTTCTGATGGGCGCCGGCCTGATGATCAACAGCTTCCTGCGTCTTCAGAA
>CAYZJD010000147.1:0-10322 GCA_964478455.1 uncultured Solibacteraceae bacterium
TCACGTGTCGGTTTTCTCCACAAGCCGGTCTACGTTAAGCGCATAGATGGCGGGCTTGCCGTCCCGGTCGCTCTGGAAGAAGATGCGCTGGCTGTCAGGAGAGAAAACGGGAGCGACGCTGGCAGGATCGGACGCGCGGTGCTCGCAGAGCGTCAGTTCGCGGCGTGTCACCCGAAGAAGGATGAGGATGTACGGTGCCGCCTTGCTGCCGCTGGCGCCGACGAAGACCGACGCGTCACCGTTGCGGCCGAAATGGACGAACTGGCTGGTGGGGGCGATCAGCCTGTCGGTGTTCGTGTCGGGGACATGCTCCCGAATAGCGTTGAGCGCCCTGGGCTCGTCAGGGTAGTGCAGGTACAGCACAGCAGCGCCGTCGGCGCTCCACATCGCCGGCCCGATACGGCCCGGCGCGGTTTTCAGACGCCGGTTCTGCTGCCCGTCGTAGTGCACCAGCCAGAGCCCGCCGTCGCGGCGGTAAAGGATGCCGGCCCTCTTCGGCCGCGGCTGAGGGCTCGACAGTTCATCCGTCGTTTCGACCACGGTCGACGCGTCGCCCTTGCTCATTCCGATGAGCCGGAGGCGCGTGGTGGCGTCCTTCTTTTCTATGCACACGGCGTGCACGGCGTCGCCGGCGACCGCGAATCCCGCCCCTGGCTGCCACCCTTCGGGGGCGCGGTAGATGTCGCGCGTCCTCAAGCTCAGGAGGATGGTCTGGCGGAGCGTCTGCCCGTCGAAGTAGCAGAAGGAGCGATCATCCGGCATCAGCCATAGCGACGAAGCTTCGAGCTGGCGCGCGTGTGTCAGCAACCGTGATTCGCCAGTCCTCCAATCCAGCCGGTAGGCTTCGAGCGACCCCGTGCGGTCGCAGGAGTACAACAGGAAATCCCCGTGGCGCGAAACGGCTCTCCCGTAGTAGACGGGCAGGAAGCTGGAGCACGACGGGCTGGTGAGCCGGGTAACCTCGAACTCGGTTGTGGAGTCTGAAAAACGGGCGCGCTCGGAAGGAAACAGCCTGTTCTTGTTCTCCGCCGCCGGGAGCGCCAGGGAAGTGAAGCCGGAGAGAACGGCGCGCCGCGTGCAGCCGCGGCCGGCGGTGCCCTTCACATCACCATGCTAGCAGGAACGAAAACATGAGGATCACCACCAAGACACGAAGACACCAAGGAACCGAATAAGACTTTACGTGCTGAGGGCGGTGAGAGCGTAAAGGGCTCACTTTGCTGTGTGCGGGCTCGACCGGTAGTGGGCCGCCAGAAGGTCGAGCCCGAAGTCCCCGTTGAAGTCGCGCCAGACCGAGTGGATGTGGTTGGCGTTGTTCTGGGTGTTGTCGTATTCGACCAGGAAGTCCGGACCCTGGACTCGGTAGTAGTGGGGCTGGCCTCGCTCGGCGCCGCCGGCCCAGGCAAAGAACAGGTCCGAACCTGCCTTGCGGATGCGCTCGCCGCGTTCGGCGCCGAGTTCGGGCGCGAGGTTGTTCGCGTATTCCAGAAGAAGCGCATGGAGCATCCCGCGCTGGCCGGCGGTCATTTTCGATGCGGACAAACCGCTGGGCTGGCCGGACAGGGCCGCCTTGCGCGAGGCTTCGGTGAGGATATCGGGATAGGCGGTGGCGCTCACGATGGCCGTAGCCCGCTGGCCGGTATCGAGGGCGGAGAGCAACTCTCTCGCCAGGTCCTCCTCCGGCGCCAGCGCTCGCAAGCCGCGGCGTGGGCCGTCTCTCACTTCGGCGGGGTTCGCGCCGAAGAAGGCCGGACCGCCGGCAAGCCGCCCGTTGACGAGCGTGTAGTTCAGGCTCAGATGATGGCCCTCGACGCGGTAGCCCCACACCCCTCGCTCGTCGGGCCGGCCGAAAATGCTGAAATAGTAGCGCTCCGGATTTCGCCGCTCGCCGCTGTCGTTCTCGAGAATCCGCAGTACCTCCTCGAGGCTCATGATGGTGGCGGCCTTGATGTAGCCGCTCCGGCTCAGCCCGGCGCTCAGCAGAGCCTGCGCGAGGTGCTTCTGCTCGGGCTTCATCTCGCCCAGCGGCAGTCCCTTGCGGGCGCGCGGGATGAAGTGCCAGTTGAAGCGCTCCTCATCCTCGAAAGTAATGGAAGCTTTGGCGCGCTGCTGTTCCGTCAGCGACGCGAGGAAATTGCCGGCCGTTTCGGTCATCACCGACGCGGTGCGAGTGCGCTCACGGGCGGCTGCGAGCAGGACAAGCGCGGCGGCGATGGCGAGCGCGCGCAGAAGAACAGGATGCACAGTGGCCCCTCCGTGCAGAAGAGAATAGCGCAGGCCAACGGGCCCGCGCCACTCACTCTCCGATTTCCCTGGCACGGGTGAAGGAGACGCGGTCTCGCTCGAGCTTCTCCGCTTTGATCTTCGCGGTAGCCGCAAATGCCTCCCGAGCTTCCCGCGCGCGCCCCGTTTCTTGATACCAGCGCGCGATGCGGTAATGAAACGAGCCGTCGCGGTCGGCCCTGAGCGCGGGCTTCATCTCGGCGATGGCTTTTTCGATGTCTCCCGCAGCGGCATGAGCTTCCGCCAGTCCGGCGCGGGCAGCGGCAAAGGCGGGGTCGGCTTGAAGGGACTTTTCGAAGTAGCTCGCGGCCTCGGAGTGCCGGTTCCTCTTGAGCAACAGCTTTGCGTACTCGCAATTGAGAGCGGGATGGTGCGGGAACCTCCGCACGACCTCGCCCGCCCTGTCGAAGAGTTCCTCATCGAGCTGCCGGGCGGCGAGGTATTGGATAAAGAGCAGTTGCACTTCGGGGTCGGAGCGAGCGAGGGCGGCAGCCTTGCGGTATTCCGCCTCCGCGGTCGCGTTATCGCTCTGGTCACGGGCAAGATCCGCGAGCAAGAGATGAGCGCGGTAGGATTGCGGGTTCCTCTCCACTGCCTTGAGGAACGTCTCGCGCGCCAGCGCCATGCAGGTCCGCGAGAGCCAGTAAATCGCGCGGTGTTCGCGGGACTTGGCGGGGACGGCGACCAGCGCCTCCAGCGCCTTTTCGTATTCACCGCCACGCCAGCGCGCGATCGCCGCTTCTAATGGTTCGGGGGCGGTAACCGCGCTTGAGGCCGCAGCACGCGACTCCAGTTCCCTGGCCTTGGCAAACTCCTCCTCCGCTTTCTCGATCGCCTCGGCGTTGCCGCGGCCGCGATAGAAACGGCCGAGTCCCAGGTGGGCTTCCACCTCCGACGGCAGCGCGTCCACAGCGGCCTTGTAGTTCTCCTCGGCGGCGGACGCTGCGCCGCTCGCCGCCAGGAATTCCGCCAGCAGGATGTTTCCATAGGGCGAAGGCGGACGGGAAGCGAGCAACTGCCGTGCGGCTCCCTTGCTCCAGTTCAGATAGGCGATGCCCAGCCCATACCATGCTTGTTCCATCTCCGGCGCCCGCCCGAGGAGCCGGCGATACTCACCGGCGGCCTGCTCGAAGTTCCCGAGTTCCACATAAGCGCGGGCAAGCTCATAAGTGGCCTGGGTGTGACCGGGTTGGAGCCTGAGCGCGGCGCGCAGCGGCGCCACGGCCTTCGTGGCTTGACCCTGCCTCAGGTACTCGATGCCCAGGAACAACTGGGGAACGAACAGTTGCGGTTTCAGTTCGGCCGCCTTCGCGAAAGACGCTAGAGCTTCGCTGTGCCTGTTGAGTTCGTAAAGCACGAGACCGAGGTTGGTCCAGGCTTCAGCCAGATCCGGAGCAAGTTTCAGCACTTGCCGGTAAAGGCCGGCGGCCTTCTCGAAATCGCGGGCGTGGTCGGCCGCGCGCGCCTCCCGAAAAAGCGGAGCAATCCTGGATTGCGCTTCCGGAGCTGACGCCTGCGCAACAAGTCCGGGGGCCGGCAGGAGTGAGAGGGCGAGGAGAAGGATCATGGCTGGGCAAGGACCAAGGGCATTCGTTTCTTCCGCTCCGACGCCGAGATTTCGCGGAAGCGCTCGAAGTGGAGTTTCGCCTGCCGCTCAAGTCCTAACTGGCGGTAGAGATTGGCGAGCTGGTAGTGGTAATCGGGCTTTGCCGGATCGAGGCGAACCGCCTGCTCGAACTCAGCCTGAGCCCCTTTCAGGTCGTCACGGCCGAGGAGGAGTTTCCCCAAGTAGAAGTGAGGCTTGGCCCAATCGGGCCGGGCCTCGACGGCTCGCCGCAGGTAGCGCTCGGCCGTCTGGCTGGCGCTCTCGCGGCTATCGAGGACGCCGAGTTGGAGCAAGGGCCAGGCGCAATCGCGGTCGCTCGCGCGGCAGTGGTCGAGGGCTTTCTGGTAGCTTGCCCGGGCGCCGTCGAAGTCCAGGAACCTCTCTTGCACCTGGCCGAGGCCCGTCCAGGCCTTCACAGAGGAAGGATTCAATTCGATCGCCTGGCTGAGTTCTTTCTCCGATTCCCGCGGTCTGTTGAGTTCGTACAAGACGCGGCCTTCGAGGTAGTGATACTCCCAGTTGCCAGGATCGAGTTCGACGGCGCGGCGGAAAGCCTTCTCGGATTCTTTCAGCATTCCCCCCAGCGCGTAGTCCAGCCCCAGGATTCTGTAAATCTCGGCGTGATCCGGCCGCCGGTTCGCGGCCTTTTCGAGCCACTCGATCGACTCGTTCAGCCTGCCGAGTTCCATGGCGGACACGGCGAGCAGCATCAGCGCGTCGAGCGATTCGCGGATGCGGAGGGCGGCCAGGGCGGAGGTTCTGGCCAGCTCATGACGCCGGCTTTGGCTGTAGATCTGGGCCAACAGGAGGTGGCCGGTTTCCCAGCGGGGGGAGCGTTGAAGCTCAGCTTGAATCGCCTGCTCGGCCCCCGCGTAATCGTGGGCCTCGATCAGCGTGCGGATAGCGTCGGGCGCCGGCGGCGCCAGTTGCGCCGCCGGCAAAGCACCGATGAGAACAAGAAGGAGCGCCTGCATGCGCGCACGCCGCTGCCTCCATTCTGCCTCACGGCGCTGTGGCCCGAAAAGGCGAGGACCACAGCGCCGCAAGGCGCGACCACGACTTAGAAAATGAAGCGGAGTGAGGCCTGCATCTGCCGCTCGATGTTCTTGCGCCCCCAGAACGAGCCGTAGCCAACGGCGCGGCCGCCCTGTATGCGCGGGGTATCGGGAACGTAGGTGTTCGGGTCGTTGAAGATGCTGCGGTTCAGAAGATTGAACGCGTCGACGCGGAGCTCGAGTCGTTTCCCCTCGGTGAGCTTGATCTGTTTGGTCATCGAGACGTCTTCCTGAAACCACGGGAAGCTCCGCAGGTCGCCGTAGGTGCGCGCGGCGTTGCCGAGAGTGTACGGCTTGGGATCGGTGAACGCACCCGGGTTGAGCATGAAGCTGACGCCGGGCCAGGGATTGTCCACCTGGTTGCGGATCGGCTGGCCTGGCACGATGTCCAGCCTGCCCTCGTTGTTGAAAATCACGCTGCCGAGGTTGTTGGGCCACCCGTAGGGAGACAAGGGCAGGGCAGCTCCGGAGCTGTATTGGAGAATGCCGGCGATGCGCCACCCGCCCACCACGTGCCTGGCGGCCTTGCTCTCCACGAGGTTCTCGAAGGGAAGCTCGTAGCCGAAGCTGGCGACGAGGTTGTGAGTGCGGTCGCCGCGGCTGTTGGTGAACGTCGTATCCACCGCCAGCCCGCGCTCGAGCGAGAGCCGCTTGGTATCCACGGCGCCCAGAACTCCGAAACCACCCCAACCAAAGGCGTCATCCACGGTGGTGATGTTCTTGGACAGCGTGTAGGAAACAAGGTAGTCCAAGCCATGCCACAGCCGTTGAGTGGCTCTCAGTTGCAAGGCGTTGTAGTTGCTTTCGCCCACGGTGGCCTGGGGATCGAAGATGCCCTGGTATTGCGGGTACGGCCGCAGCGCCTGCGCGACGCTTCCGGTGAAGCCCGGATATGGGTAAGGAATCCCCAGCCGTTCCGCGTCCGCAGGACCGTTGATCTGTTCCAGGAGTTTATCTCCCATCGACAGCACGCTGAAGTCGTTCTGGTTGAGATTCTTCAGATAGCCGGCGATGAGACGCGTTCCCCGGTTGCCCACATAGGCGGCCTCGACGGTAAGGTCCTTGGTGATCTCCCGCTGGATGGTGAAGTTCCAGTTGTAGATCCGGGGCAGCCTTCCGCTCTCGGGGGTGAACGCACTGATTCCCTGGTTGTTAAGGAGCGTCGGGTCGAGCACCGGCGGCCTCACGTTCACCGGCGGGAATCCGTCATCCAGCAAGAACACGTACTGGGTTACCGGATCGATCGCCGGATACGAAGTGGTCACGCTGCCGGATCCCGTGGATTGGATGGGATCGAACGTATTCACCTCCAACCGCCCGTACACGACCCCAAAGCCTCCGCGAAACACGGTCTTGTCGCTCATCTTGAAGGCTGCGCCGACGCGCGGCCCGAAGCCCTTGTAGTCCGTGTCGAGCCAGCTCCTCCGTCCCACGCGGCCCGCACCGTTCCCCAAAAAGCCAAGCGCGCCGGGACGGTTTCCCGCGCCCGGATTCGGCAGGTCCGGAACGAACGACGAGATCCGGTCGTATTTCTCGCTTAGCGGGATGTGCAGGTCATAACGCAGGCCGTAATTCACTGTGAGCCGGGGCGTGACCTTGAAGTCGTCCTGCGCATAGAAGGTCCAATCCGAGGACCGGTACGCTAGGCTCACGTCAGAGTTCATGCTGGCTGAACCGACAGTCCCCAGCAGGAAACTCGCGAACTCCGAGCCGATCTTGCTGTAGATCGCCGAGTCCGTAGAGATGTAAGGCAAGGCGGTCTGCGCATCGTTGAACGTCAGGTAACCATAGGCGCCGTTGGCGCCGAAGAAGTTCGCCAGCGCCTTGCGATACTCTGCGCCGAACTTGAACGTGTGGGAGCCTTTGACCTTGGAGAACGAGTCGGTAATGGTCGGCACGGTGTGGTACAGGTGTTTCAACTGGTTGGTGCCGATACTGCTGAGGCCAAAGCTGAAGTTCGGGAACCAGCCCTTGAGCATGACTCCCTTCAGCCCGAGTTCCTTCTCCGGGTCAAACCCTTTGTAAGGAACCCCGTCGGGGTTCTGGTAACGGAGCAGGCCGAAAGTGAAGTGATTGATCCCGGACGTGCCGAAGGTGTAGTCGTGGTTCAGGCGGAACACCTTTGAGGTGATGGTCTGATCGCGCGCCGCCGAGGCCATCCCAAAGGGGTCCGCGCCGTTGATCTTGTGACTGTACATGTAGTTGAAGGAGCTTGATAGGTGGCTCTTCGGGGAGAAGTTGTGGTCCACCTTCAGACTCCAGATAATGTGGTCCCGCTGCGGCTGTCCGGTGATGCCGACCAGGTTATCTTCGTCGAGCCCGGGGATTGTCCCCTTGGGAATGAAGTCGAGCACCCTCCTCGCGACCGAGCTTCGGATGGGCACCTGGTTGTTGGGGAACGGGTCGCGGACGACGTAGGACTGGCCATCCACCACCACCGTGCGCGTGGTTGCCGGATCGTAGATCTGGCCTTGCTGGATCGGCCGGCCAAGAACGTCCGTGCCCAGGATGTTCGGCTGCAACAGCGAGGACAGGTCTCCCTGGCGCCACTCGTCTCGCGGCACGCTGTAGAAGCCCTCGCGGTGGTCTCGCGTGTAGAACTCCTCGTACGAGGTGAACCAGAAGGTCTTGTCCCGGCCGTTGTATAGCCGCGGTATCGTGAACGGGCCGCCGGCCGTGCCGCCGAAATCGTGACGCCGCTGTTTTGTTTTCGCAGCGCTGGCTTCCAGATCCTTGTTCTTCGCGTTCAGGAATTCGTTGCGCAGGTACTCGTAGGCCGAGCCGTGCAGGTTGTTCGTGCCCGACCGGAGAGTGAAGTTGAAGATCGCTCCTCCCGCCTGCCCATACTCGGCGTTGAAGTTGCTCGTCTGCACGCTGAATTCCTGAATGGCGTCCACCGATGGCTGGGCTTCGTTGAACACGCCCGGCGTCGGGTTGGTGCTGGTCGCGCCATCGATCCGGATCTCCTCCGTGAAGCTCTGCAACCCGTTCTGGCTGGTGACCGGCCAGCCGGCGTCGGAATTCACCACCGCCCCCGGCACGATCCTCAGGAAGCTCATCGGATTGCGGATGTTGTTGCTGAAATCGAGCGGCAGGTTCGTGATGTAAGTGTTCGTGACGGTGGTCGACAGTTCTGCGTTCTCGGTTCTCAGCAGGCTGGCGTCGGCGTGCACTTCGATGGTCTCGGTCAACGCGCCGACCTCGAGGATCACGTCCACTCCCACCACCTGGCTTACCGCGACCGTAATGCCGCTCCGCGCATACGCCTTGAATCCCGAGTGAGTGATGCTCAATGTGTAAACGCCGGCCGGCAACTCCGGGATTGTGTAGTTGCCGGTGTCGGTCGTCGTTACCTCGCGAGAGAAATTGGTGGCGGTCTGGGTCGCTTTGACCACCACGCCGGGAATTGCGGCTCCCGACGAGTCGCTCACCGTGCCGGTGATCGATCCGCGGTCGCTCTGCGCGAGTAGAAGGAAGGTCAGGCTCGTGACCCATGCGATGAAGCCGAGCCGAAAGAACAGTCGTGCTGGCGCACGCATACACTACTCTCCTGTTGCTGCCCTAAGGGGCTTCTCTTGGATTCTTGTTTTGCTCCGGGCAGCCCGTGGGGCGTAGAACCCGGGGCTTCTGCTAAGGCTGCGTTCGGTAGGCCGACGGGTCGATATGGACCCGGTGGTGTTGACTCCAGAAGTTCAGCGTGCTCTGGAGGAAGGCTTCTCGGGCGACCGCAGGATCGCCCGAGCGCAGACCGGCAAGGATCTGCTTGTGCTGGTCAGCGGCCGCTAGAAACTCATTCCGGGATTCCTGCGGCCGTTGCAGCAGCACGAAAGCGAAGAGGCCGAAGGCGACGCGCTCCAGCGCGATGCCGAGATACTCGTTCCCCGTCAGATCCCAGATCAGGCGGTGGAACATGAGATCGTTCTTGTGGAAGGTCGCCAGATCGAAGGCGTGCGCGGCTGACGTCATGGTTTCCACGAAGCCTCCCAACTCCAGCGCGGCAGCCGGCGTCAGATTGACCGTGGCGCGTTCAATGGCCAAGACCTCCAGCGCCATCCGGACCTCAAGGATCTTCCGAAAGTCGTCGTGGCTGAGCTGAGTGACGCAGGTGCCTTTCTGCGGCGACTTGCGGACAAACCCCTGAATCTCGAGTTCCTTGAGAGCTTCGCGCAAAGTAGGCTGCCCGATGCCGAAGCGCGCGGCCAGCTTCTGCTCGATAAGCCTCTCGCCCGGCTTGAGAGCGCCGGACAGGATCGACTCGCGCAGGCTCTCGGCCACAGCTTCCGGTCGAGACCGGAAGCGGAGCTTCCACGTCGCGCCTGTACTACTCACCCCTGACATGATAGATGATCTATCGTCAACTATAGCTCATCTTTCGGGCGGCGTCAATAGGAGAATTCCAAGAAGGTTCGCTCCAGAGAAATGCCGATGAGATCCGCTTTGACTTGCCACCGCCGGCGTGTCGGCCCAAGCCTGAGACGCCGCCAGACCGGCCTAAAACAGCGAATCCTTGGCAGTGCTTTGGGCGTAAGGTGCACGGGCCAGGAAGGCGTAAGGGTTCACGGGGTTGCCGCCGACGCGAACCTCATAGTGGAGGTGAGGGCCCGTGACGCGACCGGAGCTGCCCAGTCCGCCGATGATCTCCCCACGCCGGATCGCCTGCCCGGCAATGACATCCATGCGTGAGAGGTGCGCGTAGAAGGTCTGCACGCCACGGCCATGGTCGATCACCACCAGCCGCCCGTAACCGCCGCTGTACTCGGCGTGAACGACGACACCGTCAGCGGTGGCGCGGACCGGCGCGCCACGCGGGCCGGACACGTCCACACCCGTGTGGAACGCTTGGCCGCCATTAAAAGGATCGCTCCTGTCGCCGAATGCGCCGATGAGGCGGCCGTTCACCGGCCACAGGCTCGGGCGCATGTTGGTCTGCCAGACCCGCGAGTAAGGACGGTGGAAGGTCGCGATGTTGGCGCTCTTGAGGAAGTTGTATTCGTCAAGCGTCTCGCGGAACGTCGGCACCAGGCCTCCCTCGGCGGCGACATCGCGCGTTCCCTCCACCTTGTTCTTCAGCCCGTACGCCGTGATCACTTCGCTGGCGAAGAGTTGGAGTGAGGCCAACTGCTGGTTCGTCTGGTCGTACTCTTTGCGGAGATCCTGGTAGCGTGTGCGGAGGGCGTCCGCTTCCTGGCGGAGGGAATTGTAGTTGGCTACTTTCCAAACCATTCTGACGTAGCTGGAAAGCAGGCCGGCGATGGAGAAGAGGCCGAAGGCCGCAAGGGCGAGGACTACGTACAGAGCCTGCTGGGGTATGTGAATCCGACGAAGCCTGCCGTGGAGGGAGTGCGCAAGTACGACGATAAAGTATGGCTGTTTCATCC
>CAYZJD010000148.1:0-10316 GCA_964478455.1 uncultured Solibacteraceae bacterium
TCCAGCCCGCACAGACTGCGGATTTTGCAAGTACCTCAGGAGACTTACCCCACGTTGGCTACATGAAATAGTCCTTCACCTTCTCGAAGAGGCCTCTTTCTTTGGGCTGGTTGTCGGCCGGGAGAACTTCGGCGAGCTGCTGGAACAAGCGGCGCTGGTCGCGGGTCAGGCGCGCCGGGACCTTCACCTCGATGTGAAAGTAGAGATCGCCGCGGCCCGAGCCGCCGAGGCGCGGGACGCCCTTACCGCGCAAGCGGAACTGCGCGCCGTGCTGGGTTCCCTCGGGAATCTTGAGCGTGTCCGTTCCTTCGAGCGTCGGGACCTCAATCTCCGCCCCGAGCGCCGCCTGCGCCACCGTGATCGGGATGGTGCAATGGAGGTCGCTTTCCTGCCGTTCGAAGACGGGATGCTCCTTGACCTTCAGAATGACGTAGAGATCTCCCGGCGTTCCACCGTTGTGACCAGCCTGGCCTTCGTTCTGGACGCGAAGCCGGGTACCGTCATCCACGCCGGCAGGAATCGTCACCTTGAGACGGCGCTCCACCCGGCGGTGACCTTCTCCACGGCACTCGGTGCAAGGGTGGCGGATGATCTGGCCCGCGCCGCCGCACCGGCCGCAGGTCTGACGGATGGTAAGGAAACTCTGCTGGTAGAGGATCTGGCCGCGGCCGTGGCAGTTCGGGCAGGTGGACAGGCCGGCGCCCGGCTCCGCCCCGCGGCCGCCACAGCGCGCGCAAGGCTCAGTGCGGGGGACGAGGATCTCGGCGGTCATGCCGCGGACGGCATCCTCGAAGCTGATCTCGAGGTCGTAGCGAACGTCCTCGCCGCGTCGCGCCCGCGGCCGTCGGCGCCCGCCGCCGCCGAAGAGATCTTCGAACTGGAAACCGAAGAAGTCGCCGAGAATATCGCTGAAATCGGCGAAGACAGAGGGGTCGAACGAAGGAGCAGCCACGCCGCTGAGGCCCTGGTGGCCGTAATGGTCGTAGAGGGAACGCTTCTGCGGGTCGCTGAGCACGCCGTAGGCCTCGGCGGCCTCCTTGAACATCTCCTCCGCTTCCTTGTTGCCGGGGTTCCGGTCGGGGTGATACTTGAGCGCCGCCTTGCGGTAAGCGCTCTTCAGCTCCGGCTCGGAGGCGTTCCTGCCCACGCCCAGGATTTCGTAATAGTCCCGCTTGGTCACGTGTCCCGATTACTTCCCGCTCGAGGGAGCGACGGCGACCTTCACCATCGCCGGCCGCAACAGCCTGCCGCGGAAGTTGTAGCCCTTCTGCAACTCGGCCAGGATGGTGTGGTCATCGGTATCCGTCGTCTCGACTGTCTCCACCGCGTGGTGGACGTAAGGATCGAACTTTTGGCCCTCGGAGGCGATCGGCTCGAGCCCCAGCTTTCCGAGCGTCTCCAGGAGACGCTGTTGAATCAGCTCCATCCCCTTGGCGTAGTCCTTGTCGGCGCACTCGACCTTGACGGCGCGCTCGAAGCTGTCCAGGATCTCCAGCAGCGCGCGCAGCACTTCCATGCCGGCGTACTCGCGGATCTCCGCTTTCTCCCGTTCCACCCGCTTGCGAAGGTTCTCAAAGTCTGCTTGCCGGCGGAGAAGGCGATCGCGAACCAATGCATTCTCGGCGGCCAACTGGTCCCGCTCTGCGGCCAGCGCGGCCAGTTGCGCAATTGGGTCAGCCGCCCCGGCCTCGACGGCCTCGGCGGTCACCGTTGCGTCCTCTTGATTGACGGCGCCGGCGGCCGCCGGTTCGCCATTCTGCTCGGCAGAGCTGGCGACCGTCTGCACATTCTCATCACTCATAGCTTCATGTTCCAGATTAACAAAGCGGCGTTGGAGGCAGTCCGGCGGACCGGTTCGCGCCGTTAGCGAGGGTCACGACGGAAGGCTCTGCAAGGTGCGGCCCACCAGGGCGACCGCCGCCATCACTTTCTCGTAGTGCATCCGCATCGGCCCGAGCACGGCGATTTTCGCCGTCATGCCGCCGGCTGTGGGCACTACAATGCCGATGAGCGACAGCTCTTTCATGGCCGGATCGACTTCCCCCAGACCAACCTGTGCGTGCACGGCGCCCTCGGCCGACTCGAGGAAGCGATCGAGGATTTGCAGGATGCGCCGCTTCTCCTCGAGTGCCCGCAGCAACCGGCGCATGCTCTCCCACGTCAGATGGAGATCGAGGGCGAAAAGGTTCGCAGCGCCCTCGAGGTGGACTTCGGGATCGAACTCGATATCGAGAAAGCCCCGGCTGTGGAGCATTCGCAGGCGCCCCAGCAAGGCGTCGTAGTAGGCGCTCTCCAACTCCAGGCGGCGCTGCAACTCGCGCCGCGCCTCCGCCAGCATCCAACCGCTGAAGTGATAGTTCAAGTAGTTGCGGATCGAAGCCAGTTCGTCCGCCGTCAGGCTCTCCTCCAGCGTGATCACCCGGTTGTGCACCGCGCTGCCGGCCGTGACGACAACAACCAGCACGCGCCGGTCCGCGAGCGGCAATAGCTCGACGCAATTGAGTACCTGGCTGGATGCCGGAATCGCCGCCGCGATACCCACGTTACGGGTCAACTCGGTGAGCAGGTGGGACGTGCGCTCGACGCTGCCCGCCCCTTCGTATTCCGTGCGCAGCCGTTCGATTTCCGACGACGAGGGCTTCGGAACCGGCAGGTCCCGCACGAACTCCCGGAAGGCTTTCTCGGTGGGCACGCGTCCGGCGGACGTGTGCGGCTGCGACAGATATCCCTCCTCGCACAGTTCCGCCATCACGTTGCGAACCGAGGCGGCGCTCAGCCACGTCTGCCGCCGCCCGGCGATCGCCTTCGACGCCACCGGTTCGCCAGTATCGATGTATGCCCTTACGACGGAGCGGAGTATCTGCGCTTTCCGCGCCGTCAATACTGCCTCGCGCAACATGCCTCGGAGCGAGGGTCAACCCCCATCCCGTATTCTAACGAAAAGGGGTCAGCCTGATCTGCGCCATTTTCTCCCGGAAAAACGGGGCGGTTTGCTTCGCCCGCCGGAAAATGGGGCAGATCAGGCTGACCCCTTTTTGGGGATACAATAGCGGATTCGAATCCATCACGCGGGCAAGATGGAACCCGCCCCCGAGGAGTTTGTGCTTGGCTCTTGTTCGTAACGTCCTCTCTCTTTATGCCCTCGTGTTTCACGCGCTGTTTGCGCTGTTCCTGGCCGCGCTGGCGGTGGTCGCGCTGGCGAGCGGCGCCGAGAGCTTCTGGTTCGAGATCCTCCCGTGGTCCGGCAAGACCCTGGCCTACTGGCTGCTCGGTCTCGCGGCCGCTGGAGTCCTGCTGGTGACGCTGGCGGCCAAAGGTAAGCTGCGCGGTTTGTTTTTCTTGTGGAGCCTCGCGGTCCTGGCCCTCATCGCGCGCGGCTTCTTCTTTTCCTCCTACGCGTTCACCCCCGGCACGGACCAGTTGCGAAACGCGCTGCTGATCGTCGCCGGAGCGCTGCTGGCCGCCGCCGGCGCACGGCTCGGAGCACGCAAGAAGCGGCCTGAACGGCTGGTGTGAAAGCACGGCGCCGGCCGAGGGTTCCCCGCTTGCCTGACAAACCGCGCGATAATCGAGGTTGAACCGCAACCTCCGGCGTCCACAATGCGTCTGAAGGGCAGAATGAAAACGTTGCTTGTGCTGGCGGCGGCAACGCCGCTGGTGGCGCAGTCGTGGTACCCGCGCCACAACATCCACGTCGGCGGCGGCGCGGGACTGCCTGGCGAGGACCTCACTGGATTGTTCGCCGACCGGCCGTGCCTCTCGGTCGGCTATGGCTACCGGTTCCATCGCAACTTCCAGATTGATGTCGGATTGGACACGGTTTTCGGCGCCGCCGGCATTCGCGACTGGTTGCCGACCGAATGGGGATACCTCCGCATCAAGGACTACCAGTTCTTCCTGCCGTACGGCGGGCGGGCGATCATTCCCATTGGCAGCGGACGCGTGTTGCTCTCGGGCGGCGGCGGGGGCACCTACATGCGGTACACGGAGCGGATCCGCCAGCCGAGCAGCTACTACACCTTCGAATGCCCGGTCTGCCGCGCGCGCGACGGCTGGGGGTATTACGGCCTGCTCGGCCTGAATGTGGCGATCGACGGAGCCCGGCACTTTTGGGTGGGCACCACCACTAAGGTCTACCGCGGCCACACCGAGGGGGACCCGCTCGGAGATGTGCCCGGCCTGCGAACCCGCGATCGCTGGGTGACCGTGTTCGGCCACGTCGGCGTGGGGTTCTAGCCGGAGCGTCGCCGGGCCGCCGTAGCTGCGGTCAGCGCGGGGTCGGCAATCGGGGTGCAGTGTCGCCAAGGCCGGCGTACGTTTCCTTGACCTGGACGACCTTGTTCCCGTCGAAAGTAACGAAGGTGATCTTGCCGGGCGGCTCGCCGTAGACCCAATCCTCAAGTTCGATGCCGTCCTTCACCTCGCGCACTTTGTGCCGCGGCCGGCCAAGAGCGAGCAGTACTTGCTCTTTATCCATGCCCTCGACCGCTTTCTTTTCTTTCACAGCCTTCTGGATCTCGGGCGGCAGCGACTCCACGTACTGCTCGGTGGCGCTGCGGAAGTTGAAGTCGAGGAGGGGCGCAAGCAGCTTTTTCACTTCGGCCGCTTTGATCGGGGGAACACGCCCCGCAAACAGCAAAGCCAGGCTCGTCCCGCTGGGCGCGACCGAGTAGCCGCCGCCGCTGATGGGCGCGGTGCGGGTGCCGACGCCGACCTGAATCCCCTCGTACCATTTGCGGCCGCCTTTCATGCCGCCGTTGATCTCAAACACGATGCGGTCGTCTTCGATGGAAACCTTGGTGAGTTTGACAAGATCGCCGGCGCGCGCCGCCGGACCGAACTCGCGGCCGATATCCGTCCACTGCTGCTTGTCATAGGAGCCGTCGCTCGAAAACAGGAGCGGCTTCTTCGAGCGCGGCAGCACGACCTTCGCAGTCGCCAGCTCCGCCGTCAGGCCGCGGAGCAATTCGATGCGGTCCTCGGTCGTGAGTTTCTTTTCCTCGGCCGCGGCCGGACAGATCGGCAGCATGGCTGCGGCGAGCAGTACCATTCCGGGCCGCATTTCATGCCTCCGGACGGGGACGCACCAGGAACGGGACGTGCCGTTGGATCGGCGCCTTCCAGAGGAACAGAAAGAGCAGGACGAGAACGGCGCAGGTCAGCAAGCCGCCCTCCGGCCCGTAGTCCCCTCCACTCCACAGGGGCCCGATCTTCCACCGCATCGCGTGCCCCGCCAAGTCCATTGTAAATCCGCTCAGCTTGACGCCGAACAGCGGCAGCGTCCAGTTCCAGCCGAAGTGCAGGCCGATGGGCAGCCAGAGGTCGCCGCTGCGAAGAAAAGCGAGGCCGAGCAGCACACCCCAAAGCCCGGTGTTCACCAGGCCCAGCGTGGACACACTGAGGTTCTCGGTGTGCGCGAAGGCGAAGAGCACGCTCACGGGCAGGATGGTGGCGTAAGGGCCGAGGACCCCGAGCAGGACCTGGAAGCCGTAGCCGCGGAACATCATCTCTTCTCCGGCGGCGCCGAACAGCAACGCTCCCGACACGAACAGCAGCGTGCGCCAGTGAGGGTCGGACCCCGGGACCGGCTGAAACTCCGCAAGACCCGCGGCGAGCGGGACCACGACGATCAGGGCGGCGGCCCCAATGCCGCCGGCGAGGCCCAGCAGCAGATTGCGGACGGAGCCGGGCGTCCAGGTGAGCCCGATGTTGGCCAGGTGCGTACGCTCGAAGACCCACATCGAGAAGGCATTCGCCAGCAGAGCGGCAAGAAACACGCCGAGCGCGCTTGAGATAAGGTAGCCGCCGGCAAATGAGAGAACCCAGCTAAAGACCATCAGGCCGAGCAAGACGAACAGTGTGTAGACGCCGACTCTGACAGCGGTCCCTGAAAGGCGGCTTGGCATAGCAACACTCGGCCGGACGGCGGGCGCCGGCGTCCCTATTGTGACACGACCCTGACCCGCACCCCGCGAGTCTCCAGGCGCACCGGAAGCACTTGCCCGCCCTCGCGTTCAATCACCCGGGAAACGGCGGCGCGCGCGTCCGGCTCGACAAGAAACAGCACGCAGCCCCCGCCGCCGGCGCCGCAGACCTTCGCCCCCACCGCGCCCGCGCGGCGCGTGGCCTTCACCAGATGGTCGATGAACGCCGTGGTGATGCCCGGCGCGTTTCTGCGGCGGTGGTCCCATTCCTCGCGCAAGAGCCGGCTCGCCGTCTCCCAATCGCCGCGCTCCAGGGCCAGACGCATGGCGTGCGCGATCGCGGCGATGTGGTCGAAGTTGCGGCGGATCCTCCGGTCGCCGTCAATGTAAGCCTTCATGACTTCCCAGTTGTTGATGCCGGACTGCCGCGGCACGCCCGTGTAAGCCAGGACGAAGCGGCGGTTCAGCTCCTCGGGATCGACCGGAATCCGCTTGCGGTGGATGCCGTCGCTGGCCAGTTCGATCGCGTTCAGGCCGCCGTACATCGCCGGGTAGTAGTCTTGCGCGCCGGTCGGCACGCCAATGATCTGCGCCTCAATGTTCTGGCAAATGAGCCGCAATTCTTCGAGTTTGCGCCTGCCGCCGGTGAGGCGGTCGAGCGCGCTGGCGATGGCAATGATCAAGCTGGAGGAACCGGCGATGCCGCCGCCCATGGGGGATTCCGAATCGGTCTGGATGGTGAGTCCGCATGCCGGAGTGAAAAAGCGCAGCAGAAAGGCGGGCAGGGGGAGCTTATAACGTTTGGCGGCGCGCATCGCATCCAGCGACTCAAAGGTTTGCTCGCCCTGCTGATCCCTGGAGCGGAGCACAATGCGGCGGTCCGCCCGCGTTTCCAGCACGCAACTGGCGTGGCAGGTGATGGCGAAGTTCACCGTAACGGCGTTCGCGTGATACAAATAGAGCGGCCAGATGTCCAGGGTGCCGCCCGCGAGATCCACGCGGCATGCGGCTTTCGACAGAATCCTCATTCGCGTTCGTTTCCTGTTCGTGGGAATTGGCTTACTGCCTGGCCGGCGGCCCGGAGGGCCTCACTCGATGAAGCGGACCTCCTCGCCGAACTTCCGGCCGAGCTGCCTCAGGTAGTTTTCGATTGTGGCCCTCTGGCCGCTGATCAAGCGGCTCACAAAGCGGACAATCGGGTTGCGGATTTCGCCGTGCTCCGTAATGCTGACCTGTGTTGCGCCGTTCGCCGGCTCGATTTGGACCTCCCAGGTTCCGCTGAACGGAAGTGCGGAGTCGATGACGCGGCGCGCCAGGCGGCGGGACGGGATGGATTCGACCGTCTCTAAAGTGAGCACGCTGCCGTCCCTGTACGTTTCCCTCCAGACGGGGTGGCCGTTCTGGTCGGGCAACTGGCGCACTTCAACCAGGTCCTCGCGCCAGGAAGGAGAGGCGGCGATGTCGCTGACCACAACCCAAACGGCGTCCTGGGGTTGCTGGAAGCGAGCGCGCGCCGAGACCACGTGTCCGGAGGGCAGCATTGCGCCGACGATCGTCACCACGCCCAGCAGGCCCACCAGGACCGCCAGAAAGGTCACAATGCCTCTCATTCCTGATTCCTCACCTGCTCCGTTTGTCAGGATTTGGCAAGCGCCGCCGCCCGTCGCGGTTTCGGCCCCTTGCCGGAGAAAGTAAGAGTACCACGATTGCCGCGCGCTTGAATCAGGGCGCCGCCGCGCATACGATGGTCCGCATGCCGGCCAGAAGGATTCTGGAACTGGGCGACCCGATGCTGCGGCGGGTTTCCGAAGAAGTCCCCAGGCCTGAAGAGGCAAAGCTGATCGTTCGAGATCTGCGCGCCACCCTCCACCAGTTCCAGACAACGCACGGCTTCGGCCGGGGTATCAGCGCGATCCAGATCGGCGAACCCAAGAGGATCATCTACATCGAGACCGGCGGCGCCTCGCACGTGCTCCTGAATCCGCGGCTCCAGTGGCAAAGCGAGGAGAAGTTCCTGTTGTGGGACGACTGCTTCAGCTTTCCCGATCTGCTGGTCTGGGTGGAGAGAGCGGTTTCCCTGCACGTGCGGTCTCAAGACCTGAGCGGGAACTGGAACATGCTGGAGGCAACCGGGCCGTTTTCGGAGCTATTACAGCATGAACTGGACCACCTGGACGGGATTCTGGCGGTCGACCGGGCCGTCGACAAAACCGGCCTCTGCACACGGGCCGAGTACGAGCGTCGCTACGGTCCGCCTGCCCGCAACTCGTAGTGGTCCTAAAGGGTTGCCGGGGAGGCGACGATAAAGGGAGCGTATGGAGGACAGACGCCGGGAAGTGCGGATGCTCTGTGCCGACCTCGTCGACGTCCGCTGGAAGGATGCCTCCGGACGCACCAGGAAGGCCGTGGCCAACCTCGAGGACATTTCCCTCTCCGGCATCTGCCTGCAAATGGAGCGGCCCCTCCCGGCCGAGACACGAGTTCACATCTCTCATCCCAAGGCGGAATTCGATGGCGACGTCCGTTACTGCATCTTTCGGGAGATCGGCTATTTCGTCGGCATCCAGTTTGCCCCTGGATGTAAGTGGTCGCGGAAACGGTACCACCCACTCCACCTCCTCGATCCAAGGCGGCTGGTGACACAGCGGGGCAAGAAGCCGGCCAAGGAAAATGCCGGAAAACCGGGCACGGCGGTTCCCGGACCTGCCTCCGCGCAGTAGATCCTGGGGCTTGTTCGGGAACCAGCCCCACCCCCGTTCGGGCAGGTAATTCAGTAACTACACAGCCAGCGCGCTTTCTCGACCACCTTGGCCACGCCCGGCAGAAAGGCGTCTTCCAAAGGCGGGCTGTAAGGGATCGGTGTGTCCGGCGAGGCGATGCGCACCACGGGACCATCCAGGTGCTCGAAGGCCTTCTCGGCGATCCGCGCGGCCACCTCAGCGCCGAATCCGCCCGTGAGCACGTCCTCGTGAAGCAGGATAGCCTTCGAAGTCTTGCGGACGCTGGCCAGCACCGCTTCCTCGTCCAGTGGAATCAGCGTGCGCAGATCGATGATCTCCACCGAGATGGCCTCCTGGGCCAACTGCTCGGCGGCGTCGCGCGCCACGTAAACCATCGCGCCGTAAGTGATGATCGACAGGTCCTCGCCTTCCCTGTACACGCGGGCCTTGCCCAGCGGCACAGTGTACTCCTCCGCCGGCAGATCTTCCTTGATGCGGCGGTAGAGTCCCTTGTGCTCGAAGAAGATGACCGGATCGTTGTCGCGAATCGCCGACTTGATCAGGCCTTTGGCGTCATACGCGGTCGCCGGCGTGACCATCTTCAGCCCGGGCACATGCGTGAACCACGCCTCCGGGTTCTGTGAGTGGAACGGGCCGCCCCGGAAGCCGCCGCCGGAGGGCGCGCGGATCACAATCGGCACGGCCGCTCCCCAGCGGTAGCGGCACTTGGCGGCGAAGTTCACTACCTGGTCGAAGGCGCAACTGATGAAGTCCGCAAACTGCATCTCGGCGATGGCTCGCAGGCCCATCAGACCCGCGCCGATCGCCGCCCCGACAATCGCGGATTCCGAGATCGGCATGTCTATGACGCGCCGCTCGCCGAACCGCTCTAGCATCCCGGCCGTCACCTTGAATGCGCCGCCGTAAACTCCGATGTCCTCGCCGAGCAGAAAGACGTCGGGATCGCGCTCCATCTCCTCCCAGATGCCCTGCCGGATGGCCTCGAGATAAGTGGTTTCCACGGCTAGCTCCCCGCGCTCTCACCGGCCTGCTCATAAACGTTGTCGCATAGCTCGCTGGGGTCGGGATAAGGACTCTGTTCGGCCCACTCGATGGCGGCGTCAACCTCCGCCCGGATATCGGCGTACAACTTGTCGATGGCGTCCCGGCCGGCCCAGCCGCGGTCGAGCACTTTCTTCTCCAGCCGCTGGATCGGATCCTTCTTTGCCCATTCCTCCCAGAGGTGTTTCGGCACGTAGTCGGCCGGATCGTGGGCCGAGTGGCCGGTCATGCGGAAGCTCTTGCACTCGACCATGTAAGGACCAAGACCCGCGCGCGCATGGCTGGTGGCCCGCTCCACCGCCTCGTAAACCGCGAAAACATCGTTGCCGTCCACGATCTCGGCCGGGATGCCGTAGCCGGGCGCCCGATCGGCCACGTTCGCGCAGGCCATCTGCTTGTCGAGCGGCGTCGAGTACGCATACATGTTGTTGTTGCACACCAGCACCAGCGGCAGCCGTTGCACCGCCGCCAGGTTGACCCCCTCGTGCCAGTCTCCCCGGCTGGTGGCGCCGTCGCCGAAGAAAACGAAGGCGACGTTGCGCGACCCGCGGTACTTCAGCGCCAGGGCGGCGCCGGCCGAGACGGGCACGGACGCGGCCATGGCGCTGAT
>CAYZJD010000149.1:0-10290 GCA_964478455.1 uncultured Solibacteraceae bacterium
CGGCGCGCGGCATACCGATGCCAGTAAGGACGGTGCCCATTGCGGGATTGCTCGATCTTGAAGATCCGCCCCAAGCCGCCGGAGGCCACAAACGACCGTGCGGCGACGGAACTGGCGAAGCTGCGCACCTGCGTTCCTACCTGGACGACGCGCCCAGACTTCTTGACCGCATCCACCGCCTCGACGAGTTCGCTCATGTTCATCGCCAGAGGCTTTTCGACGTACACGTCCTTGCCGGCCAGGACGGCGTCGCGCAGCATGGTGCAGTGCTGATGGTCCGGCGTGCCGATCACGACCGCGTCAATGTCCGTGAGCGCGAGGATGTCGTGGTAATGCACGAGAGCCTTCGGCTCTCTCCCGGACGCCTCACGCACCGCGGCGGCCGCCTGCCCTCGCTTTTGGCGCCAGGTGTCGCAGACTGCCAAGACCTCGACGTTCATTTCCTTGGCGAACTCGAGGACTTCCCCGAGCAGGCCTCGCTCACCGCAGCCGATCACCGCCACGCCGAGGCGGTCGTTGGCGCCGAGAAGGCGCCGCGGCCGCCAGCCGGCCAACGAAGCGACACAAAGGAACTCACGGCGGTTGCAGGCTGAATCGGGCATGTGCATCCTCCTTTGGCTTGTACCAGACAACGCGCGGCGCTTGAGAGCCGCTCTTACGATGCCACAGTCTGAGCGAGAAGCGCCATGCACAAGGTTACTCTGCAATACCTCTCCGGTGTTAACTGCCTGCTCTCCTTCGGTCTCTGCCACGACGCTGAACATCGCCCGCTGCTGCCTCTGCCGCAGAAGACGCAGTACGGCGATGCGCCGCGCGACTCGGCGCAGGCGCGTACCGGACGGCGCTCCCTGGCATGGCCTATGGCGCCGTGGCGGCACGCGGAGTACGAGTACTGGCGGCAGCTGCAAGCAGGCCTATGGGAGTTCGCCGACGATTTCAAGGACGGGGACACGCTCCCGCGCTTACGGTTGCGCCTTGTGGTGATACAGAACGCACTCCTATCCCGCATTCCGGTCAGACGGGCAGGCGCCGGCGCCGGACTGTCTGGTGATCGACGACCACAATCGACCGCTTCAATTCATCTTGAGGGATAGCGTTCAATACGCGGCGTACACAGTCGAGTGCTTCCGACTCGCTGTAATTGCCGCCCCGCAGCAAGATGAGCCCAGGTCCGCTGGCGCCGAGGGTCGCCAGGAGCCGGGGGAAGTCCAGGTCAGCGGTAATCACCACCCGATCTTGGTTGCCGGCCGCAACAAGGATCTCGGTGTCGGGCGCCCTGTCGAGCGAGAGTTGACTGGCGTGCACGGCATCGTGTCCTTGAGAACTGAGCCAGAAGGCCAACTGCGGCGATAGGGCCATGTCGATGAGGAATCTCATCGAATCAATTCGACGGTTTCGTCTTCGGCAAGGTAAGCCGCGTAACGGAGAGCCTCATCGATGTCTTCCGATTCCAGGTAGGGATAGGCCTTGAGGATTGCTTCTTTGGTGTCGCCAGCCGCGAGCAAACCGAGCAAACGAGAGACTGGAAAGCGCAGGCCCCGGATGCAAGGCTTACCCGTAGCAACGGTCGGATCGATCGTAATGCGTTCGAAACGCATCCCAAACAACCCTCCTCTTTCATGATAGGCGATATTGGCCGTCCGACGGCGAATGAGGAACGATCAACGTTAGTCCGAGATCTCCATCGTCGGCGCCTTAACCGTCCCTGCCTCTTTGAGGCGGGCCGCCGTTTCGCGCGCCATCTCGACGTATACGGCGGCGCGCGGGTCGGAACCGTCGCGGAGCGCAATCGGCCGGCCGGTGTCTCCACCGAGCCGCACCTCGGGGTCGAGCGGCAACTCCGCCAGCAACGGCACGCTCATCTCCTGGGCCGTCCGGCGGCCGCCGCCGTAACTGAACACGTCCACGCGCTCGTTGCAGTGCGGGCAGACGAGGTAGCTCATGTTTTCGACGATGCCGAGGATCTCCACCCGCACCTGCCGGAACATCTGTACCGCCTTGCGCGCATCCTCCAGCGACACGTCCGACGGCGTGGTGACGACGATGGCGCCGCTGATCGGCACCGTCTGAATCAGGGTGAGCTGCACGTCTCCGGTGCCGGGCGGCAGGTCAACCACGAGGTAATCCAGCTTGCCCCACTCCACACCGCGAAGGAATTGCTGGACGACGCTGTGCAGCATCGGCCCGCGCCAGATGAGCGGCCGGTCGCCGGGATTCAGGAACCCCATCGACATCAGCCGGATGCCGTGCTGCTCGAGCGGCTGGATCATCTCGCCGCGGGCCATCGGCGTGTCCATGATGCCCATCATCAGCGGCACATTGGGCCCGTAAACGTCGGCGTCCAGAAGGCCGACGCGATGGCCGAGGCCGGCGAGCGCGACCGCAAGGTTCACGGAGACGGTGGTCTTACCGACGCCGCCTTTGCCGGACCCGACGGCGATGAGGTGGCGCACACCGGGAATAGGGTCTTTGGGCTCAAGGCCCACCTGCTGGGGATTCATTACCTCTATCGTAGCATCCGGACTAATGCGTCCCCGCGGCGCGGGCCAGCGCATCCCAAAGCTCTCGCGCGTGCCCCAGCAACCTCGGGATATCGCGCTCGAGCAGGTAGCCCTGTCGCATGAGCTCGCGCGCCGCCTTCTCGCATCTCGCGACATACTCCTCGCGGCTCTTGTATCGAGCTTCGATGGACCGGCGCGGATCGCGGCGCCCGGCGCGCTCCGCCTCAGTCGCCGGAAAAGGCAGGAACGATCCGGCCATGCTGAAGAGTTCATCCGGAGCGCCGAGCTTCGGATGGCGGTGATTCCAGCCCGTGTACGTCGCCAGCGGAACTTCGACCTCCGGCAGGCGGATGCCGGCCGTCTCGTTGCCGTCCGCGTCTACTTGCGGAAGCAGCATCTCGAACGGCTTGCCGATGATCGGGGGCTCGATGGAGACGATGCCACGGCTGCGGAATTCAGGCCCGTAGTCGACGCGCCATGCCTTATGAATCCGCCGGGGGAACGCAGTGCCTGGGATGTTGGGGAACTCCACCGCGGCGAGCGGGACGAGCTTGCCATCAGCGATTCTCGGGTGCTGCGAGGGCGGGGGTTCGACGCCATCGGCGAGCCAGCGTTCCATGGCAGCAAGCAAGGCGCGCATCAGCGGGCGGAAATCCACGGGATTGTCCAGGTGTTGTTTGCCGTCGCGCGCCGGCGGCCAGGAGCCGGGCCCGTGCTTTGTGCCGGCGAAGAGGTAAACGCGCGTGTCCTTGGCGAGCGCCGTATCGGCTTTGCCGTCCACATCCGTGTGAATGAGGGACGCCGCTCGCCCGTAGTACTCGTAGGAGCTGTTCGTATAGAAGATCTTCGGCGCAACGCCGGCCTTCAGCGCCTCGGCCAGGATGCCGCCGGTCAGGCCCGTTTCCGCATCGGTTTGCTCCAGGTCCGTGAACGGGAAGATGTCGGTCGGATAGAAGAAGTTCATGAACGGATGGCCGTCGCGCGAAGGTTGCGCGAAACGGTGATTGAAGCTGCCGCGGCCGCCGCCAGCGACATGCGCCCAGATTCCGTCGAAGACTCTGCGGCTCCGCTCGTCGCGGTTGAAGCCGTAGTAGAGGAATGTGCGAAGGAAGCGCCCGCTCTGCGAGGTCCCGAAGCCGATGGCGCGCTTGATGAACCGCGGCTGGTCGCCGAGCAGCGTGACCGCGCTGCCGGGGGCCCCGTATTTCAGAAACGAGATGAAGTCCCGGACCGCCGCCGGCCCGAGTCCCACAAGCACCGGGTCCTTCGCCGTGTAGACCAGTTCATAGATCCTGCCCGGCTCGAATCCGGAACTCATGAAGACCGAGGTGAGGTCGGCTACGGGCTTGCGGTTCTCGTCGTGCGCGAACCGCCACTTACTGCGGGGGATGACGCGCCGCTGCCCGTCGTTCCGCGCGCGCACGGTCAGTTGCAGAGAGGGATCGTCAGGATTCGCCACCGGGTAGGCGATCATCGTGCGGTCGGCGAGCGAGAAGCTGAGGACGCGCCGGTCGGGAACGAACTCGGAGCGGACCGGTCCGGTGATCGTGCGGCCACCATCGCGGACGACCGGCGCGTAGAGGCGCATCAGCGAAGGGTCTTTCGGGACGTCGAACTGCCAGCCCAGCCAGACAAGGGTGAAGCCTCGTTCAAGGAGAAAGCCATCGCCGAACTCCGACTCCTTCTGCGGGTCGCGCGAGGAAGCGGCGAAGTTGAACGTGTTGAGCATCCCCTTACCGCCGCGGTTGGAGACTTCGAAGAGCACTCTGCCGTTGCCGCGCGCCGCGTCGAGGGGTTTCAGCACGTAGAGGTCGCTGGAGAACTCAACAAGGCCCTTGTCGTTGGGCGGCGCAAAATCGATGTCGGAGATGATCCGGTTCGCCGGCAATTTCGGGTCGATCTCGAAGCGAACCCTGGCGATGATGCGCTCGTAAGGACCGGCAGCGCCGAAGGATCTGCCGTCGAGCACGTCGCTGCGTTCGATCACCTCGACGCGCAGCACGGCGGCTGAAGCCACCGCGGAGAGAAATAGAACGACACACGCGACACGACCGGACATGAAGTATTAATACGGGGCCGCCCCCCGCGCGGTCAAGCGAGGCCGAGCCGCCTGGCAGCGGCGTCAAAGACCGGCAACAGTTTTCGCCGGGCCTCAGCGAACTCCTCCGGCCTCATATGCTCGGCGACGAGCGGCGGCGAGACGGGAAGAGTCAGGATCTTCTCGGCGAAGAGCGAGTAGTTCATCTCACCCTGAAGAGGGCCGGGCAGATCGTATCCCTTGCCGTCCGCGGCGAGTCGGAAGTCTTTGAGATGGACGAGAGCGACGCGGTCGCCCAGTGTGCCCACCATCTCGCGCAGCGCGTCATCGCGCTTGGCGTACCGGGCGAGCGGCGTGAGGTTGGGCGGGTCCAGCACTGCGCCGACGCACTTTGGGACCGTGTCCAACAACCTGCGCAGGGAGGTCGCGTCGGGACAGGCCAGGGTGATGTAAGTTTCGAGCGCCAGACTCAGCTTCGCCTGTTCGAGTCGCCTTGCGTGGGCTTCGATGAACCGCCGGATGGAATGGGCGGCCTCGGGCGCCAGGTTCCGCGGGTCCGAAGTCATGAGACCGGCGCCGTAGCCGCCGGTCCACGCGACCAGCGTGTTCGCGCCGATCCTCGCGGCGACATCGATCGCCCGCGCAAAGTCCTCTCGCCGGCAATCCATCAGGACGTTCTCCGGCGCGCAGGCGTTCACGTAGGCGCCAAGGACCTCCGCCGCGATCCCTTCTTCACGGAGCCATGCTGGGAGGGAGCGCAGAAACTCCGTGTCCACGCGCGTCCAGGGGAACTGAATCTGGGACTTGCGAAAGCCCGCGGCCCGTGCCGCGGCCAGCGTCCTGCGCGCGGCAGACTCCTCCGGAGCGAGGTGGCAGAAGATGCCGAGGCGGCCGGGATTCCACCTCGACGGCTTAGCCGGAACGCCGGCCGCGCAGACGAGAGCGCCTGCGCCACTCTTGAGCAACTGGCGCCGGGTCGTACTCATGTCTTGCCTCCCGGCAGCGTCCACGGCTTGCGGTATCGCCGCACGATCATCATGTCGGTGGCAGCATCGCCGGCGACGCTCTCGGTCTCCGGCTGCCAGGTGATCTTCGCGCCCGTTCGCAGAGCGACGTTGCCAAGATGGCCGATGGTGGTGACGAAGTGTCCGACCTCGACGTTGGAGGCGGGCTGCTGGCGGGAGCGCATGCAGTCGAGGAAGTTCCGGATGTGCGCAGGCCGGCCATCCGCGCCGCGGAAGTTCGGGTCCACCGGGCGCTTGAACGGCCTGAGGCCCCGTTTCTTCGGCTCGGGCGTCACTTCGTAGCCGTCGGCATCCACGATCAGGGTGCCGTCGCTGCCGGTAAAGGAAAGCCCGTGCGGCTTTCCGCCCGGCCCGAGCCCGCCCGCGAGCAGATGCTCCCAGATGAGGGTATAGCTCGGGAAGTCGTAGACCGCGACCTGCGTGTCCGGAGTCTCCGAGTTGTCGTCGACGACAAACTTGCCGCCGGTTGAGGTCACCGTGCGGGGATGCTCTCTGCCCATGGCCCACATGGCGAGGTTGAGCAGGTGTACACCCCAATCGGTCATCAGGCCGCCGGCGTAATCCCAGAACCATCGGAAGTTGAAGTGGAAGCGGTTGGGGTTGAAGGGCCGGAGCGGCGCCGGGCCGAGCCATAGGTCGTAGTCGACTCCGGGAGGCGGATCGCCGTCGGGCGGCTTCCCGATGCCGCCGACCCAGTCCAGATACGCCCAGGCACGGACGAGGCGGGTCTTGCCGAGGCGGCCTGATTGAACGGTCTCGATCGCCTCGCGGTAGTGATCGCCGCTGCGCCACTGCGTGCCCATCTGGACCACGCGGTTGTGGCGCTTGGCCGCCTCGACCATGGCACGCCCCTCGGCGATGCTCGTCGCCAGCGGCTTTTCCACGTACACGTCCTTCCCCTCCTGGCAGGCGTACACGGTGGGCAGCGCGTGCCAGTGGTCCGGCGTGGTCACGAGGCACGCGTCGACGTCCTTGCGCTCGATGATCCGGCGGAAATCCTTCACGGCCTCGGGGCGTTTGCCACGCAGCTTCTCCACGAGTTCGGCGCCTTCGGCAGCACGGCGGTCGTCCACGTCGCAGACAGCCACGCAATCGACCTCCGGGCTGTCGAGGAACACGCGGATGTTGACCTTGCCGATTCCGCCGCAGCCGATCCAGCCAAGGCGGATGCGATCGTTGGGGCCGGCGGCGCGGGCGCGCCCGGCGAGACGTGCAAGCGCGGCAGTGGACAGACCGATGAATGTACGGCGCGATGAGTGCGACATCAGAACGATTCCTTTCCTTGGGGCAATATAGGATGCTTCGGCGCAAGATTCAAGCGAGCGTCAGGTTGGCATCGGCCTTGAGAGTGAGATCCGCGAATTCGCCGCCGGCGAGCTTCGGGAAAGCCGCCGCCGCAATCATGGCTGCGTTGTCGGTGGAAAGCCCGGGCGACGGGAAGTGCACGGGATAGGGGAGGCGCATCGCCTGGGCGGCCGAGCGCAGGCCGGAGTTGCAGGCCACGCCGCCGGAGATGATGAGCGAACGCGCCGCTATCTCCTCCGCGCTTGCGGCCGCGCGCCGCAGCAGTTCCTCGATCACGGTGCGCTGAAACGACGCTAGGAGGTCGAGTGTCGCCCTTGGCGTGACAGCCAGCCACTCCTCGAGGGAGGGCCGCGGGTTGCGGCGCAGCAATTCGCGGCGCGCTTCGATCTCCCCGGCTAGGTCGTGTTCTTCGGTCCACCGAAGGACGGCGGTCTTGAGGCCGCTGAAGCTAAAGTCGAGCGGATTGCCCTTCATCCGGGCAAGCGTGAACCGAACCGCCTGGGGATTTCCGCGAGGGGCCAGCAGATCGACAACCGGCCCGCCGGGGTAACCGAATCCGAGGAGCTTCGCGACTTTGTCGAAGGCCTCCCCGGCCGCATCGTCTCGCGTCTTGCCGAGCAGACGGTAGCGGAAGCCGTCCCGGACCTCGAACAGGTGCGTGTGGCCGCCGCTCACGACCAGCGCCAGAGCCGGATACTGGACCGGCGTTCCAGCTTCCATCGCCTCCAACACCACAGCGTGGATGTGCCCCTCGATGTGGTTTACAGCGATCAGCGGCAGTTTCCAAGCTAAGCACAGCGCCTTTGCATACGTGATGCCGACGAGAAGGGAGCCCACCAGTCCCGGACCCTGCGTGACAGCGATGGCGGAGAGCTGCTCTCGCTTCGTGGCCGATTGCTCCATCGCCAGCCGGACGACGGGCACGATGGCGCGCAGGTGTTCGCGGGAGGCCAGCTCCGGGACCACGCCGCCGTACTTGCCGTGGGTGGCCAGTTGAGAGGCCACTACAGAGGACAGGACACGCACGCCGTCTTCGACCACGGCGGCCGCCGTCTCATCGCACGATGTCTCCACCCCCAGGATTCGCATATCCTAAAAAGGGGTCAGCCTGATCTGCTCCATTTTCCGTGCAACTCTCTGAGTTCGATTATCACCTCCCCGAGGACCGCATTGCCCAGCATCCGCTCGAAGACCGGGCGGGATCGCGCATGCTCGTGCTCCACCGCCGGGAAGGCCGCTGGGAAGACCGGATGTTCCGCGAGTTTCCCGGTTTCCTGCGCCCCGGGGACTGCCTGGTGTTGAACGACTCGAAGGTGTTTCCATCGCGGCTTTATGGGCGGCGCGCCGGAGTGCGCGCGCTGCCGGTCGGCAAGCGGAATCCGAAACGCTGGCAGCACCTGACCGGCAGGGCGGAGGTGTTCCTGCTGGAGCCGCTGAGCGAGGATGAGAAGACGTGGCGGGCGCTCGTCCATCCCGGCCGAAAGATGCACATCGGCGAACGCGTGCGGTTCGCTGATGGGTTCGAGGGTGAAGTGCTGGCGCGCGGCGAATACGGCGAACGGACGATCCGTTTCAACTGCGACGGCGACATCTACGAGCACCTCCAGCGGGTCGGGCACGTTCCGCTTCCGCCCTACATCAAGCGCGAGGACAGACCGGAGGACCGCGAGCGGTACCAGACAGTCTTCGCACGGGAGACCGGGTCGGTGGCCGCTCCGACGGCCGGCCTGCACTTCACGCCGGAGATCCTCGAAGCCTGCCGGGCCGCCGGCGCCGAGATCGCCTGGGTGACATTGCACGTCGGACTCGGTACGTTCCAGCCGATCCACACAGAGGTTGTGGAGCGGCACCAGTTGCATCTCGAGAGATTCCACGTGGCCGCCGAGGACGCCCGGCGAATGGCCGCTGCCAAACGCATCGTAGCAGCCGGCACTACCTCCGTTCGCACCGTCGAGACCATGGCGGCGCAAGGCGGGTTCCAGGAAGCCAGGAGCGAGACGGGGCTCTTCATTTACCCTGGCTACGAGTTCAAAGCGACCGGAGCGATGCTGACGAACTTCCACCTGCCGAAGAGCAGCCTACTGATCCTTGTGTGCGCGTTCGCGGGCAGAGAGCTGGTGTTCGCGGCCTACCGGCACGCGGTTGAGGCGGGCTACCGCTTCTACTCTTACGGTGACTGCATGCTGATTCTCTGACCTGTGACGACTCCGGCCGCGAATCGATACGCCGTCATCGCCGACGACCTCACCGGCGCCTGCGATGCGGGCGTGGCTTACGCCGAGCGCAGCTTTCGCACGATCGCATGGCTGGAGGCGAGTTACGCGGACATAGAATCCTGCGACGTCACCGTTCTCACGACGAACAGCCGACGCGATCCGCCGGAGACGGCCAGAGGGAAGACGGCGGAAGCATGCCGGCGGCTCACGGGCGCAGGCGCACAGATCGTTTTCAAGAAGATCGATTCGACGTTCCTGGGCAATCCGGGAGCGGAGATTGAAGCGGTGCTCACGGCCTGCGGCTTCGGCGTTGCTCTCGTGTGTCCCGCGTTTCCGGCGATGGGGCGGACCGTGCGCGGCGGCTGTCTTCAGGTGGCCGGTACGAAAATGGCGATGGATCTTGCGGCCCGGGTGCGGGACCAGTGCTCTTGCCGGGTTTTGAGCCTCGCGGCGCCAGATGCGGAGGCGCTCCAGTCGATTGCGGGCGAGGGCACGGCACTGGTTGTCGCCGATGCCCTGACGCAGGAGGATCTGGCACAAATTGCCGTCGCCGGAGCTGAACTGTCTCCGCCGGCGCTGCTCGCCGGCTCGGCCGGCCTGGCGAAAGAGGCGGCAGCGCTGCTCACACCGCCGAGCGCTCAGCTTCCCCCTGAATCGCCTCGGCTTCAGTGCAGGTCTGTGGTGGTCTTCTCGGGCTCGACGAATCCCGTGACACTGGAACAGGTGCGGCCGTTGACCGGCATGGCGCAGACGATCATCGTCGAAGTGGACATATCCAGGCCGGCTCGTCCCAGCGAGTGGATCGGGCTTGCCTCTGAAGCGCGAGGCGTGGTGCTCACGGGCGGTGACACGGCGCTGCTCGTCCTATGGGCGCTCGGCGCGCGAGGGATCCGTCTGGAGCGCGAGGTGCTCACCGGGATTCCCTTCGGCCGCCTGGTGGGAGGCGCCTGCACTGATCTGCCGGTGGTGACCAAGGCCGGAGGTTTCGGGCCGCCAGAGGCGTTGGTGCGCGCGGTCCGCTTCTTATCTACACTCGGGGAAGAAGCGTCGTGAGTGCGAGTGCAGGGGCGTGTCCGAACATCGCGGTGACGATGGGCGATCCGGCCGGTATCGGGCCCGAGGTCGTGGTGAAGGCTCTCTCCGATTCGCAGATCTCCAGTCTCGCACGCTGGACCGTTACTGGTAATGCGCTGGTGCTGCGGCAG
>CAYZJD010000150.1:0-10225 GCA_964478455.1 uncultured Solibacteraceae bacterium
GAATCGAGCCGAGCGTGACATAGCGCGTAACGGCGACCACCACGATCCAGACGATGAGCACCGCCGCCAACGCCAGCGGCGTCAGGCACAGGAACGCGCCGACGCAGCTTGCCACCGCCTTGCCACCCTTGAACTTCAAGAAGACCGGGAAGGCGTGGCCCGCCATGACCGCGAGGGCGGCCGCGCTCATCCAGAACGGGGAGCCGCCGGTGAGCCGCCCCGCGAGCCAGACCGCAAACCACCCCTTGCCGATGTCGAGCGCCAGCGTCACCAAGCCAGCGGCGCGGCCCGCCGCCCGCACCACGTTCGTCGCGCCGATGTTGCCGCTTCCCACCGTGCGCACGTCGCGCCCGCTCAGGACCTTCACCAGCAGGTAGCCGAAAGGGATCCCGCCCGCCAGATACGCGAGGAGCAGCGCAAGAATGCCGTTCATTGTTTCGAAAAAGGAAACTCCGCGAGCTGTGTGTAGATGGAGCCGCCCGGCGCCAACTCGCTCCGGTAAAGAAAGAACCGGTCGGCCGTGAATTCGCCGAAGTCGTCGGAGCCGAGGGCGGCGATGGCCTGCCGCAGCGCGGTGAGCGGCGACGGCTCCTTCATCCGCGCCAGCGTCAGGTGGGGCGAGAAGGAACGCGACTCCTTCGGCACTCCCAGCGCCGCCAGCGCGTCTTCGGTTTCGCGCGCCAGCGCGGCCAGCTCCGGTCCCGCGCGCACCGCCGCCCAGAAGACACGTGGCTGGTGCGGGTTCGGGAACCAGCCGAGACCGCGAATTGCGATCGGAATCGGGTCGCGTGGCGGCAACGCGCGGAGTGCCCCTACCATCTCGTCGAGCTGCTCCCGCGGCCACTCGCCTACGAATTTCGTTGTGATGTGCAGGTTCTCCGGCGGGCTCCACTTGATCCGCGCCTTGGGGCGAAGATCTTCTATCAGCCGCGCGAGCGCCCCGATGACGTCAGCGGGCAAATCGATGCCGACGAACAGTCGCATGACTTCCGGCTCAGCCTATTGTAAACCGGATGTGTTGAGGATACCCGCTTCCATTCTGCCGCGGTCCTTCTACGAGCGCTCGACCGTCGAGGTCGCGCGAGACTTGCTCGGTAAGGTGTTGGTCCACGGGCGCGCGGCCGGGCGGATCGTCGAGGTGGAGGCTTATCTCGGAACGGAGGACTTGGCGGCCCACGCCGCGCGCGGCGTCACGAATCGCACGCGCGTCCTGTTCGGCCCGCCGGGGCACGCGTACGTGTTCTTCATCTACGGGATGTACGAGTGCCTCAACATTGTCGCCGAGCCTGAAGGGACGGCGGGGTGCGTGCTGATCCGCGCGCTCGAACCGCTCGCCGGGATCGAGATCATGCAGCGGAGGCGGCCGAAGGCGCGTTCGATCGAAGACCTCGCCTCCGGCCCGGGCAAGCTGACCCTCGCCATGGGCATTAGCCGCCGCCACAACGGCGCCGACCTCACCCGTGGGGCACTCACCGTGCGCGCCTTTTCGAGCGTGCCGCCGTTTGAGATTGCCAGTAGCCCCCGCATCGGCATCCGCCACTGCGCCGACTGGCCGCTCCGGTTCTACATCGCGGGCAATCCGTGTGTGAGCCGGCAGGGAAACAGGCGCGCGGGGATTGCGTAGCCTGTCACCGGTTTTCTAAGCTCGTCTTATGCTGAAGGCCACCATTTTCCGGGAATACGACATCCGCGGGATCGCCGATCAAGACCTGCTGAGCCCGGATATTGAGGACCTCGGACGCGCCATCGCCGCCTACCTGGCGCGCCAGGGGAAGAAGAAGATCAACCTCGGCCGGGACACCCGCCTCAGCTCGGCGCGCCTGCGCGATGCCCTCGTCAAGGGCTTGCTCGACAGCGGCTGCGACGTCACCGACATCGGCGTTGTGCCCACGCCGCTGCTGTACTTCTCGGTCTTCCGCCGTCAGGCCGAGGGCGCGGTGATGATCACCGGCAGCCACAATCCGTCCGAATACAACGGGTTCAAGGTGATGAGCGGTCTCAGCACCATCTATGGGGCCGCGATCCAGGAGGTCCGCAAGATCTACGAGGCGCGCGGTTTCGTTTCGGGCGGCGGCGCCCTCCGCGAGGAAGACGTCGCTGGCGCCTATGTGGAAGATGTCGCTGCGCGGATCCAGCTTGCGCGGCGCGTGAAAGTCGTGTTCGATGCCGGCAACGGCGCGGCCGGACCGGTGATGCACCGCCTGCTGGAGAAGCTCGACGTCGATGCCGTCGAGCTGTTCTTCGACATGGACGGCAACTTCCCGAACCACCACCCCGATCCGACGGTTGAAAAGAACCTGAAGCACCTGATCGCGGCGGTGGCCGAACAGAAGGCCGAGTTTGGCGTTGCCTTCGACGGCGACGGCGACCGGATCGGGGCGGTGGACGAGAGCGGCAGCGTTATCTGGGGCGACCAGCTCATGCTGATCTATGCCCGCGAGATCCTCGCGCGCAAGCCGGGCGCAACGTTCATCGGGGAAGTGAAATGCTCGCAGGTGATGTACGACGAGCTGGCGCGGCTGGGCGGCAAGGCGATCATGTGGCGCACCGGCCATTCGCTCATCAAGGCGAAGATGAAGGAGACGCACGCGGAGCTGGCCGGGGAGATGAGCGGCCACATCTTCTTCTCCGATCGTTACTACGGCTTTGACGATGCGCTTTACGCGGCCTGCCGGCTGCTGGAGATTGTGGCCGCCTCGGGCAAGCCGCTGTCGGCGCAACTGGAAGGCTTGCCGAAGATGGTCTCGACGCCGGAGATCCGCGTCGATTGCCCCGATGAAGTGAAGTTCGATGTCGTCGCCCGCGTCGCCGCGCACTTCAAGAAGTCGCACAACGTCGTCGACGTCGACGGCGTGCGCGTGCTGTTCGGCCACGGCTGGGGCCTCGTGCGCGCTTCCAACACCCAGCCCGCGCTCGTCGTGCGATTCGAGGCCGAGAACGAGCAGTTGCTCGCCGAATACAAGCGGGAAGTGGAGGCCGTGCTCGAGCAAGCCGGCGCCCGCGTTCCCGCGCATTGAGAAAGCGGGGCGCGGCCAAAGCCGCGCCCCTTGCCGCTACCGGCGCCAAACCAACATCTCGGCCACCTGGTCGCGAGACAGATAGGCATAAACGTCGCTCGCGTCAGCGACGAGGTTCGTCTCGTTTCGCCACACGCCGCCGGTGACCTCCGCCTGCCGGCTGACGCCCTTCGATCGGTACTGGTACTTCACGCCGTATGCCCAGAAGTGGGAAATGTAATTCCCCCGCTGGGCTTCGCCCATACCCGTGAAGGTGAGCTCGACATTTACGGTGAAGGTCTCGTTGTTGAGCCAGTCGTACAACTCGGCCGAGAAGTTCAGTGCGGCCGAGTCAAGATTCCGCGTGATCCGGAAGTCCCCGGGCGACAAGATGATATCTCCGCTGTACGCGTCCATGAGCGGTATCCCATTGCAGTAGTCGTACTTCCAGATGCCAACGGCAGCCACCATAATCGGCTCGCGAGGGAGAGGGGGCATGTGATACTCTCCTTCCCCTGCGCCGACCCAGACGAGCTGATCCACGCACTCAGCCGGGGTGTAGAAATCCACGCTGGCGCCCAGGCCCCGGGCCCGGAAAACGTCCGCGCCCGCGCTTGCCGGCGTCGGAACGGCAGCCAGGAGGACAAAGAGAAGACCGGCGAAGGACAGGAATCGCCGGCCTGGCATTCCTCTCATCATGGTTTATTCCCTCCATTCGATAGTGAAGTTATGAGGGCGGTTCGTTACACCAACCGCCGCCGGTACATGCGGAGGCAAACGCGATTCCAGGCGCGGCGCGAAGCGCATCTCCCAAGAAATCACCATCTCTCAGGGTGGGGGTGACTGCGCCGCCTTGAGGAACTGTCGCCGGCGACCGACAGGCCGCAAGGCAACGTTGGCGGGCCTGCCTATCGCGCAGGCCGGCAGTACTTGTTCGGACCGGTCTCAGGTCCGAACAAGGGCGGCGGCTGCCTCCGGCGTAAGCGCCCGAACAGGGGAGTTCGGGAACCCCTTCGGATCGCGGGTCACGATCGCATCACACCGAGCCGCCTCGGCCGCTGCGGCGGTCACTGAGTCCTCGAAATCCGGCCACGAAAGGCTGAACGCCCTTTGAATGACTGCGCCATCGACCGTCGCCACGCCAAGAACCTGGAGGATTGCACCGACCGTCCGGCGGGCGGCTGCGGCGCCCCGCTCGTGGCGGGCCACGTAGTGGATGGTGGTCAGGCCGTGGGCAGTCAGGACGCCTCGGGCCAAGCCGTTCTCCATCGCCGCCCAGACCGCTGCGGCGGCATCGGCGTGCGGCTTGCGGTCCAGCAGGATGTCAAGGATTACGTTGACATCGACGAGCAGTTTCTTCATCGGTATTTTCGAGCCAGATGCCGCCTGTAGTCCTCGACGTCCGCCTTCTTCAACGAGCCTCGCAGCGACCGCAGGATCGGCGGTACCGCCCGCGGCTCCGGAGGCTGGCATAGAGCATCGAGATAGGCCTCGACCAGCTTCGAGACCGAGGCTCCCCGCCGCCTGGCATAGCGCTTCGCCTGCTGGATAACGCCATCATCGATGCTAAGAGTGAGTTTCGACATCGTACGTATTCTACCAAGAATTCTATACGTACGGATCTCGGCAAACCCCGCTACCGCACCGGCCGGTACCAGCGCGCCAGCCGGTGCGGGGAGACGCCGGCCAGGTACAGCGCCTGGATCCAGAACCAGAGCCACACGGTCCGCACGAGGCCGCTCTTTCTCCAGCGCCGCGCCGAGACCCAGAGGGGCGCGTCGAGGAAGGCCAGCCGGCCGGAGCGCCACAGCCGCCGGGCGAACTCGTAGTCCTCCAGGATCGGCCACGGGCGGTAGCCGCCCAGCGATTCGAACGCCGAGCGCCGGCAGAAGATCCCGGAGTCGCCATAGAAGACGCCAAAGCGCCGCCGCCAGCGGTTGATGAGAGTGAACACAGCCGCGGCGAGGTCGCCGCCCTCATAGCGCACATCGAGATTGCCGCCGATCACGCGCGGGTCGGCCATTGCGCGGCGGATGGCGTCAAGAGCGCCGTCTGCTGGCAGCGTGTCCGCGTGCAGGAAGAGCAGCACATCCCCCGATGCGGCTCGCGCGCCCTCGTTCATCTGCACGGCGCGGCACGCCGACGCCCGCAGCACCTTCGTGTATTGCGAAGCGATTTCGGAGGTGGAATCGGAGGATTCACCATCCACGACAATGACTTCCTCTGGGCCGAGTCCCTTGAGATGCACGAGTAGCCGCTCGATGGATCTCGCCTCGTTGTGCGTAGGAAGGATGACAGACAGCGTGACTGGCTCGCGAGACGGCTGCATCCCTTCTAGGATGCCGCAACGGCTGGGGCGCTCAACAGGATGGCGACCACGTTCCAGGCCACCACCACCGCGTACAAGATATTGATGCGGCTGAGCGCCCGGTGCTTCTGGAGCCGCCAGCAGATCAAACCGAGGATGATCGCCGCGATCTTGGCGGCCAGCACGCCAGTGAGGGGGGAGGAGACAGAAATCAGGAGGCGCACCAGCGGGTTGCCCTCCTGGACTCCGTTGGTGAGGAAAGCCAGCGTAGTGAGGAGATCGAGGACTTGTAAGTAAAAGAACTGAACCAGCAGGTTCACTTAGTACGCTCCCGCATCGGTGACCCGCCCAAGACTCCGGCGAATCTTCTTACAGAATACGGGCGGTTTCCCCTGGTGTAAAGCTCTAGAAAGTTAGCAGAAACCTTGTCTTGTCATAGGGCTGGCCCATGGTACCTGGGTACTAAAGGCATGTTCGGCACGGCACGGTTAACACCGTCCTACTTACTGATTCGAAAGGAGTTAACCGGGGTTCATGAGTAAGGGGGATATCGAAAGATAAGGCCGCTGCGACGCGGTTTTTTCTTGACGCCCAGCGGCAGTACCCTTACCCTGGAAATCGCCGAGCAAACAGAGCCGGCTCCCGTTGTGGGCGGGAGCCGGCAACCTGGAGCGCGCCGGGGACGGCCCCAGGCTGTGTGGAACACACACGCTGGGATTCTACCCTCCACCGCCACCCAGGTCAACCGGCTAAACCCACGTGTATCGAATGCGCAGTATGGACGCGCACGGCTGAGGAGCATTTTCAGGAGGAAAACATCGAATGACATTCCATCGCAGTTGGTCTGTGTTTAGGTCCATGGCGGCACTGTTGTCTCTGAGCGCCGCCGCCTTTTCGCAATCAGGCACAACGACCGGCGGTCCATCGATCGCCAGCGTTTCCGAGAACAAGATGTCGTTGCAGCAGCGGACGTTCGTCTGCGGCGGCAAGACGCAGGCGGGAACGCCAATTGGCGCGCTGGCGGGAACGGAGGGAACGATTACCATCTCCGGCATTCCCGCCACCGCGACCGTCCGCCAGGCGACGCTCTTCTGGTCGGTACTGACTCCCGACACTGAGTCATCGCTTCCGACGTCCACTATCGGCGAGTCGATCAGTTTCGACGGCAATCCCATCACCGGCACGAACATCGGCAAGGCGCTGGAGACGCCGTGTTTCCCGCAGTCGGCGACCATCGCCTACAAGGCCGATGTGACCGCCTTTGTAGCGAGCCCCGGCAACGGCACATACACCGTGTCCGGGTTCCCGGTCTCCGGCGGAACTTCCGCTGACAACTTCTCCGAGGGAGTCACGCTGCAAATCCTCTGGACAGATCCGAACGGCGCCTTGATGGAAGACGTTCTTTACCACACCGGCACGGGCGGGCTGCTGGCGGTCACGCAAGGTCAGTTGTTCGACCAGGACATCACCGGGTTCATGACCAACGCTTCCGGTCCAGTCACGGCCACTCTGTACGCTGTGATCGGAAACGGCCAGGTCGATGGAAACGAGGCGCTCCGGTTTGACGGTCCGGAGGCCGGCGACGTCAACCTGGACAACACGCTCGACGGGAGCACAGTCGCGGTCCCGCCCGCAAGCTGCCCGAGTTCGCCGGTAAACCCTCCGCAGTGTTTCTGGGATGACGACGTGCACGACGTCTCTTCGCAAATGTCGAATTCGGCCATCCAGGCCGCGCTGACCTCGGACTCCGCGGTGACTCCGACGAACGACTGCTTTGACTGGGTGGCGATCAACCTTCTGGTGAGCACCGATGAGGAACGCGTTTGCGCCGAGGGCGGCGATTACGTTGACGCACAGTGCCCGCCGGGCGCGGAATACAAGAACCATGGCGCGTACCTGAAGTGCGTGGCGCACGCGGCCGAGGAGTTTCTGGCGGGGCTGCCTTACGACGGCACGTGCCCGCGCGCGGAGATCCAGAGCTGCATTGTGAACCCGCGGGCGCGCAGCGACGTCGGCAAGAAGGACTAGGAGGTTCCTCCGGCCGTCCAGCCTCGCGCCGGCTGCGGAGGGTCCGGCGTGCTCATCCGGACGGCTTGGAAGGTGACGGCGGAGTCGGGGAATCCGGATTCGCGGCTAATTCCTGGATCCGATTCGTTCGGTGCGCCCGGCCAGGGGTTTGACCGAGGATCCGCCGCAAACCCCGACTCCGTTGTTCATCAGGGCATTCAGGAGATTGGCGAGCACGGCATAGACCAGTTGCTCGGTCACCGGCTGCTTGCCCGGCAGGCGGAAGTCGGCCGGCAGCTCCTTGGCAATCTGCACGCGCACGGACTTCGTCAGCACTTTGCCGGAACGGTCCTTGAAGTTGGCGAGCAGGATCGGCGTCTGCAAAACTGAGCCGGTGTGGCCGTCCACGTAAAACTGGCAGCGTGAGAACCAGCCGAGGTTGGCGGGGTCGGCTGCGTCGAACAACAGCAGCGGCGACTCGCGGTTCGCCGCCGTCAGCTCCACCACTACGCTGCGCAAGCCGTCCTCCAGCTTGCAGGTGAAGCCCGCCTGCCTGGCGATCCGCGAGACCAGTTCCGGATCCAGCTCCAGAAGAATCAGCCGGTGTTGGCCGGCTTGCAGGACCTGCATGCGTCTTCTATTCTCGCAGAAATCGGCCAGCGATCAGGCGAGTTCGGTGAGCGCCTCTTCGTAGGCATCGCGGGTACGCTGGTCGAAGAGGACAAAGATGACTTCGCGAACCTGCGCTTGCGGCCGCGACATGTGCTCGGCCACCGCGCCGAGGGCCACCCGCGCAGCTTCTTCCAACGGGTAGCCGTAAGCGCCGGTGCTGATCGAAGGGAACGTGATCGTCGAGAGGCCCCGCTCCTCGACCATCCGCAGACAGGTCCGGTAACAGGAAGCGAGCAGGTCCGCCTCGCCGTGCCTGCCGTCGCGATAGACGGGCCCGACGGCATGGAACACGAACCTGGCGGGCAGCTTGCCCGCGGTGGTGGCGACCGCGCTCCCGGTGGGACAGCCGCCGCTTTTTGCGCGGACGACGTCGAGTTCCTTCATGATCTCCGGGCCGCCGGCGCGGTGGATGGCGCCATCCACGCCGCCGCCGCCGGCGAGCGCGGCGTTCGCGGCATTGACGATCGCGTCCGCGGGCACGCGCGTGATGTCGCCGGTCATCAGGCGCAGTACGCCGCCGTTCGGGAATCGTTTCTCCATGCCGCTATAGTAAAGGAAGATGCCCCCGCGCCGAACTCCTCCCGCGGTTGTTCTGTTTGACATTGACGGCACCCTCACGCGACGCGCCGGCCCGCACCACCGCGAAGCGCTCATTGAGGCGGTGCGCCGTGTGACCGGTCTTGAGACGAGCACCGAGGGCGTTCCTCTCCACGGCATGCTCGACCCCGACATCCTCGAGGCGATGATGCGGAACGCCGGCGCTCCGGGGGCGCTCATCCGGCGCAGCATGGCGGAGATCTGCCGTATCGCGCAATCGCTGTACGTGCGCCGCGTGCCGAATATCGAGCGCAAGGTGTGCCCGGGCGTGCGCCGGCTTCTGCGCGGTTTGGACCGGCTGGGCGTGCCGATGGGCCTGGTAACCGGCAACCTCACCCGCATCGGATGGAAGAAGGTGGAGCGCGCCGGACTGCGGAGCTACTTCCGCCTCGGCGCCTTCGGGGAGATGAGCCGGGATCGCGCGGGCCTGGTTCGCCTCATTCTGAAGGAGACTCGCCGGCGCGGCTGGCTGCGCGACTCCGCGCCAGTGTCGCTCATCGGCGATACGCCGGTGGACGTGAGCGCCGCGCGAAGCAACGGAATTCGCGCGGTCGCGGTGGCCACCGGCCTGTCCACCTGGGAAGAACTCGAGTCCTCCACGCCGGACATCTTGGTAAGGGACCTGCGGGAGTTGCGAGCTGAACAGCTCATTGCAGATTGAGCCGCCAAAACCGGTGACAGGCTACGCAATCCCCGATTTCCGCCCGACCCTTGGGCTCCGCTCACGCCCGGCGAAATCGGGGATTGCGTAGCCTGTCACCGGTTTTCACCCGATCACCAGCAGCAGGTCTTTGGCCTCGACGTGGTCGCCGGGGTGGATGAGCTTCTGGGTGACCTGGCCGCTGAGGGGCGCGTAGACAGTGGTCTGCATCTTCATGGCTTCCATCACGAGCAGGCGGTCGCCTTTCTCGACCTCTTCGTTCAGCTCGACGCCGACGGTGGTCACCACGCCCGGGATGGGCGCGCCGACCTGGCCGGGGACGGACGGATCGGCCTTCGGCTTCACCGCCGCCGTGACCTGACGCGAGCGGTCCCGGATGTTCACCTCACGGGGCTGGCCGTTCAACTCGAAGAACACAGTGCGATAGCCCTCGGGGTGCGGTTCGCTGATGGCAAGAAATTTCACGATCAGCGTCTTGCCGGACTCGATGTCCACGGCGATCTCCTCGCCGCGTTCCATGCCATAGAAGAACTGCGGGGTGGGGAGGACCTCCATGTCGCCCCAGGTCTGGCGGGCGCGGGCGAACTTGAGGAAGACTTCGGGGTACATGAGGTAACTCAACACCTCGTCGCGGGACGGCCCGCGGCCGAGCCTGGTCCGCAGCGACGCGGCCGTTTCCTCCAGATCCACCGGCTTCAGCCGTGCGCCGGGCCGCCCGCGCTGAGGTTTCGCGCCTTTGAGGACCACCTGCCGGATCATCGCGGGCCAGCCGCCGTCGGGTTCGCCGAGGGCGCCTGAGAACATCTCCACCACCGAGTTCGGGATTTGCAGGTGATGGCCGGGGCCGAGTCGCTCGAACTCACGGACGCTCATGCCATGACTTACCAGGAACAGCGCCATGTCACCAACCACCTTACTGGACGGCGTCACCTTCACGATGTCGCCGAAGGCCATATTGACTTCGGCATAGGCGCGAGTTACTTC
>CAYZJD010000151.1:0-8587 GCA_964478455.1 uncultured Solibacteraceae bacterium
ACCCGTCCGACTTCGACGACTTCCTGGACGACTTGGGCATCCCCGATCCGGAAGCCGAGGAGCGCGCCGCCAAGGAGTGGGCCGAACGGTTCAAGGACAAGCCTCTGGTGATCAACCTGAACGCGTGGGTCCCCGACGAGATGCTGCGCCAGTGGGCCGAGGCCGATATGCGCTTTCGAAACACGTGGGCGCGCCAGCGTCACGACTTGCGGGACCAGTCGCAGTCCGGCTACGACCTGGCGCTCGCCTGCTTCGGTATAGAGGCCGGCCTGTCGGAGCAGCAGGTGGTCGATCTGATCATCCACCACCGGAACACCCATAAGCAGAAGCACCGGACGCGCCTCGACTACTTCCAAAGGACTCTGACCAAGGCGGCCAGGCGGAACGCTGGCACAGATCCGTTTGTGGCGTCGGCCGCCGCTTCCGCGCCCACGGATAGGGCGTCTGGCAACGCGGAGGCTCCCGCCACAGCCGGCCCCGTTGCGCCACACGGCGCGCCAGGCGCGTCGCCGCAGGACGGCTCGAGGGAAAGCACCACCCCCGATCCGGCGACCGCCAAGCCGCTCCTGTGCGAGCAGATCTCCCGCGTGTTGGGAATCCGGGTCGTGCGCCTTGTAAAGATCACCGGGAAAGAACCGCAGTACCGGATGGAGTTGGAGCAGGGGAAGATCGAGTTCCCCAGCTTCGCCAAGTTCACCGACCAGACCGCCGTGCGGAACGCCATCGGCGCCCTCATCGACAAGATCATCCCGAAGGTCAAGCCGAAGGCGTGGGAGCAACTTGCCCAGATGATGCTGGACGCCTGCATCGTCGAAGAGGGCAGCGAGGAGATGGAATGGGAGGGCGCGGCCCGCATGTACGTCGCGCAGTACTTGTCCGAGACGGCATTCATTCCTTCCATCGAAGGCCACACCGTCCAGAACCAGAGGAAGCCCACCATCCTCGACGGCAAGATCGCCATCTGCGCCAGCGACCTCCAGACCTACATCAACAAGACCACGTTTCAGAACCTCTCTGTCAAAGCCGTCGCCGGGATGCTGTCGGCGTTGGGCGCCAGGAGCATCCGCGTGCGCGGCCAGAAGTTCAAAGAGCAGTCGCGGTGGGTGCTGCCGGTTGATGAGTTCGATCCGGCCGAGTACGCGAGCAGCCTACCGCAGGAGGAGGACACGGATGGCAGGTAAGAAGGGAAAAGGTAGGCCGCGCACGTTGTCCGATCCCCAACCGCGCCCGTGCGAATGGTGCGGCACGATCTTCACTCCCGTGCGCAAGAAAGCGAGGCAGCGGTTCTGCACCGTGCTTTGCCAGCGCCGCTGGCGGTGTCGGCCTGAAGCCAATGCCGAGTTATCTCGGCGCACGGGGCGCAAGCGAGGCAGCTTGATGCGGGGAACGGGGAGCGGCAACGGGTATGTGAAGTTTCGCCATCGCCATCTTCATCGGGTCATTGCAGAGCTGATGCTTGGGCGGCCGCTCATGCCGGGAGAGGTTGTCCACCACGTGGACGGGAACAAGCGAAACAACCTACCACACAACCTTGAAGTCCTCTCGTCACAAGGGGAACACGTGCGGCTGCACAGCTTTGGGAGGCGGAGGCAATCATGACACGCGACCCCGTGACCAATGAAGTCGATCGCATCCATGAAATCGCGCAGCGAGAAACGGAGGATGGGGCCGAAGAAACGCGGGAATTCCGCATCTTCGGCCCCCCGTGACGGGTACCGGGAAAACCACTAATCTGACGCGCCAGATCCGGCGCGCGGTTGATCGTTATGGTCCGGACGCCGTGCTCGTGACGTCTTTCTCGCGCACGGCTGCTGCGGAGCTGGCGGGCCGGGATCTGCCGATTAGCCCAGACAGGATCGGAACGCTCCATTCGCATTGCTACCACGCGCTCGGCGGGCCGGAGATCGCGGAAGCGCATGTGGACGAATGGAACCGCGAGAATCCTCACCTGGCCCTTACGCCCGCCAGGAAGCAGGGCAAACTCGACGGCGAAGAGTCCGCTGATGACGATTCCGAGCTCGACAAGGACGGCGACAAGCTGCTCCAGCAGTTGAGTCGATATCGCGGCCTGATGCTGCCCCCGGATCTCTGGCCGGCCACGCTCCGGCAGTTCGAGAAGAAGTGGACGGAGTATAAGCGGTCGCTCGGCCTGCTCGATTTCACGGACCTGATCGAGACCTGCCTCCGTGACATCGCCGTGGCGCCCAGCTCGCCAGCGGTGATTTTCGCGGATGAGGCGCAAGACCTCAACAAGATGCAGTTGACGCTCATCCGGAAATGGGGCGAGCGAGCGGACTACTTCATCGTGGCTGGAGACGATGACCAGACCGTGTTCTCGTTCACTGGGGCGTCCCCGGAGGCCATCCTCGACCCGGACATTCCCGCCGACCACAAGATCATCCTAAAGCAGAGCTACCGCGTGCCGCGGCTTGTGCATCGGCTCGCGAACAGCCTCATCCGTCAAGTCACCCGGCGCCAGGAGAAGGAGTACCTGCCACGCCCGGAGGAGGGCGCCGTCGAGCGGTTGGCACGCGCTTCGTACAAGTCGCCGGAGTACTTCATCCTCAAAACGGCTACCGAGCACATCGAGCGGGGCAGGACGGTGATGTTCCTCGCGTCGTGCTCCTACATGCTGCGACCGCTCGTCGCGGTCCTACGCAAGAACGGAATCCCCTTCCACAATCCTTACCGGAAGTCGAACGGCTTCTGGAACCCGATCCGGATCGGGAAGCGTGGATCGACCGCCAGCCGCATCCTCGCTTTGCTGGTCGCCCACCCGGACTACGGGACAGACCACCGGCCGTGGACCCATGGCGACCTCGCGCAGTGGGCAGAGTATCTGCACGCCAAGGGAATCCTGCGCCACGGCGCGAAGAAGCAGCTTCAGTCTTATGAACTTGCGCAGCCGGTAACCATGGAGCGGCTGGTTGAGATCTTCGAACCGGGAGCGCTCGACTCCCTGCTGGCGGCGTTCGAGGGGGACTACCGGGCGCTGCTGGATTGGTGGCGCGCGCGGGTGACCGCCGACGTCCACGGCCGCGTCCAGTTTCCAGCCGCCGTTGCCGCCAGGCATGGCCCGGGCGCACTGCTCGCACCGCCCAAGGTTGTGGTGGGGACGATCCACTCCGTCAAGGGCGGGGAGGCTGACTGTTCGCCACCAGACGAGCCAGTCCTCACAACCGAAGGATATGTTCAGATCGGCCAGTTAGATCCGGAGAAGCACCGGCTCGTGAGCTACACGCCTCACGCCGACAAGATTCGCCATGGTGTGGTCCGCAACGCGAGTCGGCGGCACAAGAAGGGATACGCATTCAGGAAGGCCAGCCGACCATATTGCGGAGAACTCTTGACCATCAAAACGGAGTCCTCTACGACGCGGGTTACACCGAACCATCACCTGATCGTGCGGTGGGCCGAGCGTGCGAAATCGACATTCCTCGTGTATCTGATGAAGCGGGGTGATTGGTGGCGGATCGGCCACTGCCAGATGTTCCACAGCGAGCGCGGAAACTTTGGGCTCGGGAGCAGAGCCAAACGAGAGGGAGCGGATTCGGCATGGATACTCAGCGTTCACGATACGCGTGCGGAAGCCGCATTTCACGAGGCGCTGACCGCATCGCGCTATGGGATTCCCATGCTCTGTTTCAACGCGGATGCCCGGAAGGCAAGACTGAGTCAGGGAGAGCTGAGCGCGATTCATCACCGTCTCAGGGGCTTCACGCAGGGGAAAGCAGAGGAACTGTTGTTCCAGAGCGGCCGCGATCCCAAGTACCCGATCTACAAGTTCAGGAACGGCGAGCCGGGCAACGGGGACCGAATTGGGCCGCAACACCGCTTCGTGGTGCGGGCATCCAACCTCCTCCCCGGCCTGATGGAGATTCCGGTAGTCGCCGAGGGCTCCAAGCCCAGGTGGGAGCCGGTCACGATTGAGCAAACGCATTACGAGGGACCGGTGTACAGCCTGGAGGTCTACCCTTACCACTACTACGTTTCAGGAGGCGCGGTTGTGCACAACTGCGTTTACTTGTTCCCGGATCTGAGCCAGGCCGGGGATGCGCACTACCAGCGTTTCGGTCCCCCGCGCGACTCCGTGATCCGGCTTTTCTACGTGGGCGCCACTCGAGCTCGGGAAACGCTCTACATCTGCCAGCGCGAAACGGCCATGGCCGTTTCCATCTGACTGAAAAGATGGACCTTGCCTATGCTTCGGAATGAAGGTACCCTCCTCGCCCTGACGGGAGGCGTCGCGTTGAAGCTGAGAGTCCAACATCCGAAAGTTCAGGAATGCAAAGGCCGCGATTCATCCTACTGGTTCTTCCGGTACTGGCACGATGAGATCCTTCCGAGTGGATCGGTCAAGACCGCCCGGAAGCGCCACATCATCGGACCCAGCAAAGGTCCGAACGCACTCACGAAGAAGCAGGCGGAGGTGGAGCGCGACAAGGTTCTCGCCGATCTGAACGCCGCGCCCACGCGTGCCGAGGCCGCAGTGGCGGCAAAGGAACCAGTCGAAACCGGCGCGATCATCTTCGGCAAGCTCGCGGAGATGTGGCGCAAGGACTACGTCGACAATCCGAAGATCCGTCTGGCGCAGCCGACCAGGATGAAGTACCGCTCGCGCCTTGATAACCACATCCTGCCGCGCTGGAAGGACGTCCGGATCGGGCAGATGCGCTCCAAGGAGGTCCTGGACTGGCTCCAGCACGAATGCTCTTCCTGGCACATGATGATCGACCTGAGGAACATCATGAGCGGCATCTTCACCAAGGCGCAGGAGTGGGAAATCATCCCCGAGACATTCGCCAACCCGATCAACCGGGTCAAGGTCGGCCGGAAGTGGACGGTTTGGCCGGAGCGTATCCTCACCGAAGAGGAGACGGTCGAGGTCTTGTCGCGCCTCGAAGATCCTCACTTGCTGATCTGCGAGACGTGCATCTATTGCGGCACGCGCATCTCCGAGGCCGTGGGCCTGCAACTGAGACACGTCGACTTGGAGAAAGGCACCATAAGGATTCAGCAGCGGCACCGTCGTGGCGACATCGACGAACCGAAGACCAGGAACAGCAAGCGCACGCTGGCGCTCGGCGCGCTCGTGGACCGTTACCAGGCGTGGATTGGGAAGAAGGGGATCGCGAAGCCGAACGATTGGATCTTCCCGCAGGACGAGGACCCGACGAAGCCGATGTGGGATTCCGGCATCCGAGATCGTTTGAAGAGAGCCGCTCGGGATTCCGGGTGTGACTTCAAAGGCTTCGGTCTGCACTCGTTCCGCCGGGCCAATATCACGCTCCGGCAGGAGGTCGGTGGCAGCGCGATCGAGGCGCAGAAGATTGCCGGCCACGCCACCGTCAACATGACGGGCGACTACACGATCGTCCAACTGAAGCGGCAGGACGAGCTCACCCGTGCGATTCAGGAGCGATTGGCCAGCGTCCGGCAGAAGCTGAGCGAGGAGAGGGATAACGGGGGGCCGGCCGCGCCGGCGCCCAGCACGCCGGAGGTCCCGCCGGAAGCGCCGCCGAGCCTGGCGGACGCGGAGCCGGCGACGCTGGTCGTGCAGTAGGCCCCCGAGGACCAATCGGTCGCGACACTTGCTCCGCTGATCAGGGGCAGGAAGTCGACGGTGCGCCATCGAGGCATCCAAGATCGTCAGCCACGGCGATCTGGAGATGACCGCCGAGTACACGTTCGTTGCACCGCAGGGGCAGAACGAGCTGACGCGGCGGATTCAGGAGAGGTCGGCGAGGCCACAGAGATAGTGAGGAGGCTGCGGAGCCGGGGTGCTTCATGCCTTCCGGGCCTGAGACACCACACAGAATGTCAGGACGCGGACTTGGTCACCACTTCGGGCGCCCCGGCGCTCAGCCGAGCAGGACTTGCACCTGCCAGAACTGCGCGTCTTTCAGGACGCACCAAGTCTACATTTCCGGGCTCAAAAGCCCCCAGGTTAACATCCGTTCTAACGGCCGCAGCCGTTTTGGGACAGGGCCATCGGGGCTAGAATCCCCCCACAGCGAGCAGGGAAACAGCCTCATCTGGTGCGTAAACGGCAAGGACAAAGAGCTGAGACCACGTCAGAGGTTGTTCGTCCGATACAGGCTAGCCATTGATTAGCCGAGCTTGCGCCGGCTCGCGACGTCTACACTCGCGCCACAGGCAGTGCAAGAACCGCAAGCCGGTGGGAATACTCGGCGCGCCGGTGCCGCCAGCGATGCGTGAGCCCTCCGCAGTCGGGAACTCGACAATCCTCAGTCTGTTCTTCAGCGCCCGAATCGTCATCTGATACTCGATGGTATAGTCGAGCGCGTCGAGGGCCAGAATGCGCGCAGCCAGGCGCGTGATGGCTCGGTAGCCGTTGATGGAATCCGTAACATAGGCTCCCGCGCGGCGGAACAGGAGATTCGCGAGCCGGTTGAACGCCAGGTTGGCCCACTTGCGCCAGCGGAGGTATGTCGTATACCCGCGGATACTTCGGAGCTGCGAGGATCTGTGCCGGGCCATAAAAACGTAACCAGCCGGCCCCGCGAGTGTATTACGATCGCCGCGAGGGGGCGGCGACCGCAATTCCTTCGCTCTGGCCTAGCCCTGCCGAAACGGCGCGAGGGATACGCTTGAACCGGTAGTGGATGATCAGGACGATCATGCGGAGGCCGAGGCGGAATGCTCGCCAGAAACTGCCGGTGATCTTCGAACTTCCCAGGCGCGGCTGGTAGTGAACAGGGATCTCGACGCAAACCAGACGCGAGCGGATGGCCAGTATCATCAGTTCAGGCGAGAAGTGGCTGCGCCCGACCGTGAATAGTGGGGCGATCTGCCGGAGAGCGTTGCGCCGGAAGAGTTTGTAAGTGCAGCCTACATCGGTTAGGCATGGCCCGTTGTGCAGGTACTCCAGCAACTTCGCCACTGCCCAATTGCCGTACCGCAAGAACGAGCCCATATTGGAGCCGGTCCAGATGCAGCTCTTCGATGTTCGCGTGCCGAAGACGACGTCGAACTCCTCCGCGTAAGGGAAGAACTTGAAAATGTCGGTGGGCCGGAAGGTGCTGTCGGACTCGACCAGAATGACCAGGTCGCCGGTGGCGGAGTCCAGTGCGGTCCGGCAGGCGTAGCCATACCCTTGCCGAGATTCGTGCGCAACCACTGCCCCGGCTGCCCGGGCCAGCTCGGCAGTTGCGTCCTTGCTGTTGTTGTCGACAACGATAACCTCGTCGACTTCGGGCAACGCGCGGAATCCCTTCACCGCATCGCAAATGCACTCCGCCTCGTTGTAGGCGGGCATCGTCACGCTCACTTTCAGGCCTTTGTACACGGGCTCACCCAAGCCGGCGGCATTCCCTTTTCAATCTCGATCCCTTCGAAATCCCGAGACGCCCGGGGGCCCACCCGGAGGGCCCACCGAGCCATGCGCTCAAGTCCCTCGTCGAGAGCGACGGCAGGCTCATATCCGAGGACATCCCGGGCCTTGGCGTGGTCGCAGAAAGCGTGTATGACCTCATTCCTTGCCGGCAGGCATCGAATGCCCGTCTGCCTGCCCATCACACGCTGCACCCGCTCAGCCAGATCGAGTACCGTGTACGGGATGTCCGCGCCGATATTAAACACCCGGTTGTAAGCCGCAGGAATGGAGATCGAGCGCACAATCGCCGGGGCCACATCCGCAATATGCGAAAATGCGCGGGTCTGGCTGCCATCGCCGAAGATCGTGCAGGGCAGCCCTTGCATGATCTGGTTCATGAAGATCCCGATGACGTTCCGGTATTTGTCCGCCGTGTTCTGCCGCTCCCCGTAAACGTTATGCGGGCGGAACACAACGTAGTTCAGTCCGAACATGTGCCGTGCGGCCGCCAGATCCAATTCCACAGCCAACTTAGCGACACCGTAGGGGTCTTCGGGCCGTGGAGTCATCTCTTCGGTCATCGGCGTCTGGAGGGCCCCATAAACCGCGATGCTGGAGGTGAAGACGAAACAGCGGCACTGATGGCGAACCGCCGCGTTGATGAGCGTCACGCTCCCGATCAGGTTGTTGTTGTAGTTGAACCTGCGAATAAAGTGGCTCAGCCCCTCGGCGGCGTACGCCGCCAGGTGGAAGACGTAGGCGAAAGGATGATGCTCGAACAACGAATCGATCAGGTCGGCGTCCGTAATGGATCCTTCCACGAACTCCGCCCGCGGATTCACGTTATCGAGATAGCCGGCCGACAGATCGTCCAGAACCACCACGTCGTGGCCGGCGCTGAGAAGTCCGTCGGTTACATGGCTGCCGATGAAGCCGGCTCCACCGGTCACCAGAGACTTGGGATGTGATCTGACCTGTGCCATGGTTTCGGAATAAGGACCCAATATTGTACCGCGCCGCCGCGCCCGGGCACGGGATCAAGCCTTTCGATTCTGCCTTCGGAAGCGCCACCAGGCCAGCAACGATTGCGTGGCCTGCTGCAACCGCGTAATCTGCTCTTCCTGGGAGTCCAATTCGGCTTTCAGTGCCTCCGCGCGGGCCCTCCACTGCGCGGCCTGCTGCTCCTGCCAGTTCTTCGCTTCCTCAAGCGATCTGATCCAGGCCTGCGATTCGCCGAAATAGGCGGCGTGC
>CAYZJD010000151.1:8687-10200 GCA_964478455.1 uncultured Solibacteraceae bacterium
CGCTTCCTCAAGCGATCTGATCCAGGCCTGCGATTCGCCGAAATAGGCGGCGTGCCGCCGGTCCTGCTCTTCCATTTGCCGCCGCAGCAGTGCCACTTCCGCGTCGAGTCGGCACAGTTCCTGCTGGAGCACCTGGTTGGCGTGAAACTGTTCCTCGGCGGTTCGCGATAACTCCTGCATCGCGCCGGCCACGGCATCGGGGGCCAAGCCCAGCAGCTTTCGCAGAGCCCGCAGCCGGGTAGCGCGCATGTGTTCGTGGTCGCGGCTCATGTTTTCGCCGTGAAGGCGATAGTATGCGAGCTTTTCATTGACATAGCGGGCCGGATATCCAGCGGCCGCGATGCGCAGCCACAAGTCCCAGTCGGCGTGGCCGCCCAGGTCCGGATCGAACAGCCCCACCCGGTCGAGCACTCTTCGGGGCACCAAGACTGAGTTCGGCGGAAAGTAGCCGCCGATCAGCAGCGAAGGGAGGATGTCACCAGTAAGCAGGCGCCGGCTGGCACCCACCGAATACGGTGCCTCGTGGCGCGCCGGCTGCGCGGCGTCCTCTTCGAATATCTGGTGGATGTCACAGTAGGCGAAACCCCAGCGCCCGTCCCGCATCAGGACCGCGACGAGGCGCTCGCAGAATTCCGGCGCAAGCAAGTCGTCGGCGTCGAGAAACACCAGATACGGACTTCGGCTCTTCTCGAATCCAGCATTGCGAGCGAGCGGGAGGCCGCGATTGCTCTGTCGAACCGGCACGACGCGCGGATTGGCCGCAACGTCACCGAGACGCTCGATCGGCTCATCCGGCGAGCCGTCATCCACTATGACGACCTCCAGATCCCGCAGTGTCTGCTCCAGTGCGCTGCGCACCGCTTGCGGCAGATAGTGCGCCTGGCGATAACACGGGATGACGACGCTGACTAGTGGCACGCAGCCTCCCAGGCGGCCGTGTACGCCGCGCGCAACTGCTCGAACCGGCCCCGGACGCCGTCCGCGGCGGTGCCAGGGATGGCAATGCCAGCCTCCGCCATGAGACCGGCGGCGTGCGACAGACGGGCGGCGTCGGGAACCAGAGAGTCCGTGAGGCTGTCCCACAACAGCGCAGCGCAGCCTCGAATCCGCGCTTCCCGGCCGGTGTCCGTATCCGGACGCGTCCGGACGTAGGCTGCGGCGTCAGCGGAGTCCTCTTTTCTCAGGCGGGCCAGCAGGGCCTCCCGCCACCAGTGGCTTTGCTCTTCCATGAGGGGCCGTGGATCGCCGCGGAGCCGATCGTCCGGGTGCAACTTGAGCTCAAAGCAGACATCCACGCCTGCGAGAAGACCAGCGGGCAGCCCGGCGCTCCGGCCGAGTGTGGCGAACCGGCGTCGCCGCTCGGCGTACCTTGTGTGATAGGCACCCCACTCGAACAGGTAATGATCACCCACCGCCGCGGCGAGCTTGATTACCTGAAGCCAAAGGAACTCGCAATCGGCCGCGGCGATTGGCGCCGGTGGGAGCAGTCCGCCGCGCAACCCGATCAGCAGGC
>CAYZJD010000152.1:0-10185 GCA_964478455.1 uncultured Solibacteraceae bacterium
CAACTGTTTGATCATGGTGATCACCTGGTCGGTGCCGCGCATGCCGGCAATGTGGCTGAAAGTGCCTCGCTCCAGAACTTGGTCGCCGCGCAAGGCGCTGGCGCCAGGTCCCGTCGACACCTCCGCTCCGGTGATGGCGGTGGGACTGATTTCGCCGCCGGAGAGTCGCACGGTCGTCGTGGCCGTGCGCGCCACCATGTCCACGGCCGTGGCGATGGTCACCTGGTTCGGGTTTGCCGTCAGGACTGCTTCCGAGGCTCTGGCGAAATCGACAGTTCCCCCCGTGAAAACACTCCCCACGGCCTGCATCAGTTCGTTCTGATTGTTCGTGAACGGATACACCGGCTTGAGACGATCGTCGAGGACGAAGAGCCCGATATAGGTTTCAGGCGGGAAGGCGTTCCCGAGGAACTCCTGGACGGCTTCGATCGCCCGCCTTCTTGCGACCGGGCCCAAATTGTGGAAAACGACACAAACCGGGTTCACCGCCCGCAGTGGCCGGGTCGCCGCCTGTCCCGGTCTTGCTTCGCTGCCAGGCTGCTGGCTCCGCGCATCAGAGCCGCGCGCCAGGCGGAAACTCAGGATCTCCTGGCGCACGCCGTCTTCATAGATTTCCACTTCGGTGGGCTTGAGGTTCTTCACCTGCCGGCCACTCTTGTCGCGTACGACGAGGTCGAGCAGAACCTCGGTCACGGTGGTGCGGATGATCGCTTCGCGCTGGGCCGGCGCCTTCTGTCCGGCGACGACGCTGCCAAGCATCAGAGCCGCAAGGATGCAACTCGAAGCAGTGGCCTGTCGCACACACTCATTCTATCGCCGCCGCATGCGGACTACCGTCAGCACGGTAAGACCCGGCCGGAAGCTCGGCCCGCAGTGTATTCTGGAGGCGATGCGCCGGTGGGTTATGGGGCTGTGTGTATTGTTACTGGCCGTTGTGGCGGGCGCCGCCGTCAGCGCGATCACTTTTGAGGAGATCGCAGGCCGCGCCGGGGTGCACTTCATGGCCAACAGCTCCCCGACACCCAACAAGCATCAGCCGGAGGCGATGGTGGCCGGAGTTGGGGTCTTCGACTATGACGGCGACGGATACCTCGACATCTATTTCGTCAACGGCGCCGGCATGCCGTCTCTGTTGAAGGAAGGTCCTCAGCACCAGAACCGCCTCTTCCGTAACAATCACGACCTGACATTCACAGACGTTACGGACAAGGCGGGAGTCGGAGGAGCGGGTTACGGCATCGCCGCGTCGGTGGGCGACTATGACAATGACGGGTGGCCCGACCTGTACGTCTCGAACGTCAACGCCAACCAGTTATTTCGCAACAACGGGAACGGCACGTTTACGGACGTTACGGCCAAGGCGGGCGTGGCGGGCGGTTGGTACGCCGGCAAGAAGATGTGGTCCGTTTCCGCTGCCTGGGTGGACTACAACAACGACGGTCTGCTCGATCTCTTCGTGTCGAACTACTGCGAGTGGGACCCGAAGACGGAGCCGGCATGCCTCGTTCACGGTATCCGGCTTTCGTGCAGCCCTCGTTACTACGCGCCGCTGCCTCACACGCTTTACCGCAATAACGGCGACGGCACGTTCACCGACGTCTCAGTCGAGACCGGCATCGCCAGGCACCTCGGCCGGGGCATGGGAGTGGCAATCGCGGACTACGACGGCGATGGCTACCAGGATGTCTTTGTGGCCAATGACGATGCTCCGTTTCAACTGTTCCACAACATGGGCGGCGAGCGCTTTGAGGAGGCCGCCGCGGAAGTCGGCGTACAGTTCGCCGAGAATGGGAACGTCATCTCGGGCATGGGCGTGGACTTTCGGGACTTGTTCAACAACGGCCGGCCAAGCTTGTGGGTGACGGCCATCGAGAAAGAGACGTTTCCGCTGTATGTGAATGTGGGGCGAGGGCAGTTCGTGGACAAGACGGCGGCCAGCGGCCTGTCCATGGAGACGTTCGAGATGTCCGGATGGTCCAACGCCATAGCGGATATGGACAACGATGGTTGGAAAGACCTGTTGGTGGCCCGCGCGAACGTGCAGGACAACATCAGCATGTATTCTCCGCGCCAGCACGAGGAGCCAATGACGGCCTTCCGGAATCTTGGAAACGGGCGGTTTCAGAATGTGACCGGCGGGGCGGGATCAGACTTCCAGAAGCCTTCGGCCCATCATGGACTTGCCGTCGGCGATCTGGACAACGACGGCCGGATGGACGTTGTCGTCACCGTGCTGAACAAAGGCCCGGCCAAGATCTTTCGCAACACCACGCAGAACGGCAATCACTGGCTGCTGCTGAAACTCACGGGCACGAAGAGCAATCGCATGGGAATCGGCGCGAAGGTCCGGCTGACGGCGGCGGACGGGTCGATGCAATACAATCACGTCACCACGAGCACGGGATACGCCTGTTCCAGTGACGTAAGGGTGCACCTCGGCCTCGGCGCTTCGGACACGGCCAAGGAACTCGAGGTCATCTGGCCCAGCGGTATCCGGCAGGTTCTCCGGGATGTGAGAGCGGACCGCCTGGTTTCCGTGACCGAGGCGACCCAGTAGCCGGACGGTGGCAAAGAGGTGGACCGCAGCAGCGGCTCCAGGCGCCAGCGCAGGAGTCAATTCCTGCCCACAGGAGGTGCGAGGGGACGGAAAATGGGCACGCCCAACGGATCCTCCCGGACCTTCAGTCTCTGGAACTCGGCATTCTCCCTTTCCGCATCCTCTTTCCTTCCGGCGCGACGGTAGGCTTGGGAAAGAAGGAAGCGGAGTTGCGCGTTGGTCGGCATCCATCGCACAGCAGTCTCGAATTCGGCGATGGCAGCGTCCAGATTATCCGCGGTCATCTTCGCGCGGCCCAACTCGGCGCGGCAAATCCAGCGTTGCTTGCGAGGGGCGAACTTCATGGCTTGCTGAAGGGACTGGATCGCCGACTCGGCCTCGCCCTGCCGGATTTCGAGCGAAGCGATCACGATGAGCGAGGGCCAGTGCCGCGGATTGTTTCGCACTTCCTCCTGAAACTGGGCGAGCGCGGCCCTCATGTCGGTCTCCATCAGGTAGAGACCGTAGGCATGGTGCACGCCTGGCTCATTCGGGTGCTCCTCCAGCAATTGCCGGTAGGCGGCCGCAGCCTCGGCGGGATGCTGGTTGGCCAGGGTCCAGGCCGCCTTGCCCGCCATATAGACGACAGCCCGCCTCTGTTGGGAGAGCTCCGAGATGGCGGTTGGGATGCCCAGCGCGCAAAGGCCCATCGTCTCCACGACCGCTCGAGAGTTCTCGTTGTGCAACGCAAGGGGCCGCAATTGCGCAAGCGCCTCACCGAAATCGGCAGACTGCGTGAGAATCTGGGCGGCCTTCACGCGCACCGCAACCTCAAATTGCCAGTTGCCACCGAGCCCGAGGTCCTCGCCTTTGCGAATGTCGGCGAGCGCCTGCTCCGGGTTGTCGAGTTCGGCCTCGCAAAGGCCCAGAAACGCCCAGGCGGGTCCTTGTCGCGGAGACAGCGCGATCCCTTTCCGAAACGCGTGGGTCGCCTCCGCATAGCGATCCAGCCTGTACAGGGCGGCACCGAGGTACAGCCAGCCTTCGGCCCAGTCCGGTCGAATCGCGAGCGCCTGCTTGTACAAGCCGGCGGCCTCCGCCGGGCGGCTGTCCAGCACCGCCGCCGCGCGCCGCGAAAGCTCTGCAAACGAGGGTTCCTGTCCGTACGCCGGTCGAGCCACGGGCACGAGACACAGGACCAGGACCCCGCGGGCCAGCAGGCCATTCCTTCCCGAAAGGAACATGCAATTCCCGGCGCCGGCAGCTCGGACGAGTTGCACAGCGCACCTTCCTCTTTACGTTACTGCAACTCCGCTATCCTGATATTCGGATGCGCGCCGCGGCCCTGTTCGTTCTCATGATGTGCGCCGGCTCAGCGCAGACTCCGAATCCAGAACAGCTCTTCCGGGACGCAGTCGCGGCGCAGCAGCGAGGCGACGACGCGCTCGCTATCAGCAAGTACCGGGAGTTGCTGAAGCTTCGTCCGGATGCAATCGAAGTACGAGCCAATCTCGGCGCCGCGCTGGCGCGCCTGGGGCGCTTCGGCGAGGCGATCGAGCAATACCGGGCCGCGCTCGCGAAGAACGAGGGCAATGCCGCTCTCCGGCTGAACCTGGCGCTCGCCTATTACAAGAAGGGCGATCTGCCCGCGGCGGTCAAGGAACTCGAGGTGCTGCACGAGGCAGAGCCAGGCAACCTGCGCGTCGCCTTGCTGCTGGGCGACTGCTATTTCCGCCTCGGGCGCGATGCCGAGGTGCTCGCTGTCCTCGCGCCGATAGAGGGAGCGAATGCGGACGATCTCGGACTGGCCTGGGTGCTCGGTTCGGCGCTGATCCGCGCCGGCCGCGCGCACGACGGGCTGGAACGCATCGAAAGAGTCGCCAGGCGAGGGAACAACGCCGAGGCGTACTTGCTCGCCGGGCAGACGGCGCTCAAGTTGAACGAGTTCGAGCGCGCGCGCGACAGCGCCGACGCGGCCATGCGCCTCAATCCACGGCTTCCGGGTCTCGTTACCTTGCGCGGCACGGTGCTGCAATACCTCGGAGATAACCAAAGCGCGATCGCGGACCTGCGCAAAGCCATCGAGGCCAATGCCGAGGATTTCGATGCACACCTGACGCTCGGCGCGGTTCTGTACACCGAACGGGACCTGGATGGCGCCAGGCGGCATATCGAACGGGCGCTGCAACTCAACCCCGCTTCCACCCTTGCGCTCTATCAACTGGCGCGGTTGCAGCGCACCCAGGGACAGTTGGAGTCCGCCGTGAAGAACATCGAAAAGGTGGTCCACGACCAGCCCGACTGGGCGCAGCCGTACGCTGAGCTGGCCGCTCTCTATTTCCGTCTGGACCGGCCGCACGACGGAGAGAAAGCGCGGGCCATCTTCGACCGGCTCAATGCGGAACAGGAGCAGCGCGAAAGGGCCGCACAGAAGCGCGGGGATGCCGCGCGGTCCACTACGGCGCTTCCTTCACCTTGAGCACGCGGTCGCCGCGAACGTCCTTCAGCGTCTGGACGGTTCCCGACGGCCAGTGAATCTCGATCGATTCGGCCCGGTCATCCGCGCCGAGTCCGAAATGAACGGGCCCGTGGCTGGAAGAGGCATAGCCCACACTGGTGGTCATGTGGTTATACTGCGCGCCGTTCCTGGTGGTTACTTTGATCCTGGCGCCGATGCCGTCGCGGTTGCTCTTGGTTCCCTCGAGCGCGATGTCCAGCCAGTGGGCGGGGCCCGGACTGCGATTCATCCAGATCTCGGCCGGGCTGGCGAGCGCGGTGGTGACCACGTCGACCCGGCCGTCGCCGTCCAGGTCGGCAAAACCCGCGCCGCGGTGGCGGGCCGGCGGCGCGGCGTCCAGCCCCGCCTCTTCCGTCAGCGCTTCCCACTTCCCGCTGGAGCCAAGGTTCCGGAAAACCGTGTTGTGCTGATCAACAACGGTGCCCGGCATCGGCCGGGACAACACATCTCCCCGGCTGACGAACAGGTCTTTCCACCCATCGTTGTCGAAATCGTAGAGACCGGGACCGTAACCCGACTTCGACATGCTGAGTGTCCGCATTCCGCTCGCCATCGTCACTTCCCTGAAGTCGCGCCCCGCCAGGTTTCTGAATAACGGAAACGTCTGCCTGGCCAGGGCCACAAACACGAGGTCCGCATACCCGTCATTGTCGAGATCCCGAAAATCCAGACCCATTCCGGAAATGAAATTCCCGTCCTCGGCCATGGCGACGCCCTTTTGGAAGGCGACCTCCTCAAATCGCCCACCCAAGTTATGGAAAAGGGAGTTGTACAAGTAGTCGTTCGTGACGAAGATGTCCGGCCGCCCGTCGAGATCGTAGTCGGCCATGCCGCCGCCCATGCCCTTCCCCACGTGCGCGCGTATGCCCCAGCCCTCGGAGGCATCCTCGAAGGTTCCGTCGCCCTTATTCAACAGGAGTTGGTTGGGCAGGCCATCAAAGAACCTGGGAGCGCAATAGTCCGCCTCGCCGCGATACTCGCAGAGGGGTTCCGTCGTGTAGTCCCATTTGAGGTAGTTGACCACGAACAGATCGAGCCAGCCGTCGCTGTTTGCATCCAGCCAAACCCCCGCGATGGCCCACAGCGGTCCGAATCTGGCATCCGCTCGGTTGAGGCCCGCTTGGGCGGAGACGTCCGTGAACGTTCCGTTTCCATTGTTGTGATAGAGCGTGCTGCGGTGGACGCCGGCGACGAAGAGGTCGGGAAAGCTGTCGTTATCGTAGTCGCCGGCGGCCGCGCCCCCGTCGAAACCGCTGCCGGCCAGGCCCGCTTGCCCCGTGACATCGGTGAAGACGCCGTTGCCGTCGTTCCGGAACAGCCGATTGGAGTACTTCGGCGAGTCTTTCTTCAATGTCGCGAGGTTGGCGCCGTTGGTGAAGAAGATGTCGGGCCGGCCGTCTTTGTTGTAGTCGAACACGGCCAGTCCGCCGGCCATTGTCGCCGGCACATGGCGCGCCTTAATCTCGCCGTGCTCAAGGCGGAAAGGAATGGGCTTGAGCTCGAACCGGATCGACGGCAGAAGAAGCGACAAGAGGGCCGCAACGATATCCATAAAGGACAAGAATAGCCCGCTGAGGTGGAGGCTGAAGTTGGCCCCAGAAAAAGGGGCGGCTTGCACCGCCCCCGGTTTTCCAACCTGTGAGAAAGCTCAGAAGTTGTACTTGACCGTGAACTCAACCACTCGGCGCCCAACGGTAAACCTCGGCTTGCCGTCGGTGTGAGAATTTTGGTTCGTCGGTGTCAGGTTGCCGACGTTATCATAGAAGACCAACCGAATGTCCTCCCCTCCCGAGGTGCCGAACTGCGGAAGCGGATGGTTGAGCCAGTTGAAGGCTGAGAAGCGGAACTGGATCTTCTGGGTTTCGGTGATCTTGAAGTTCTTGTAAACCGCGAGGTCGCTGTTGAAATAAGCGGGGCCCCTGATGTACGGCCAGATGTAATCGCCGTTTACCCCGCCGGTCGGCGGCGCGAAGCAGCTCGGGTTGAACTGCTGGCCACTCCTCAGTCCCTTGCGCGGATCGCAGGTCAGCTTGGGCACCAGATCCAGCGTGCTCGTCCCGAGGTAGCGCTGGTTGGTGAAGGTGCCCGGCCACTGCACGTTCAGGGTGCCGTTTGTGTTCGGCTGAAGCGGCGCTCCGCTCTGCCACTGCGTGATCCCTGAGAAGGTCCATCCATTGACTACGCCGCCCAGGAACTTATTGCCCTTGCCTTTGAGCGGGCTGGGCAAGTTGATCACGTACGCGGAGTTGAAGATATGCGTGTGGTCAAAGTTCAGCACGCCATAATTGTGCCTCAGGTCGTACTGGTAGAGGGTCTCGCCTGCTCCGCCTCCGTTATCCGTTTGGTCGTCACGGACGCCGAGCACCTTGCTGAAGGTGTAGTTCATCGTGAAGGTGATATTTCCGGTTTGCTTCTGCCATGTCAAGATCAGCGCGTTGTAGTTCGAGTAACTGCCGTGTTGGACCACATATAGATCCTGGTAATTCGCCATCGGGCGGTAGTCGTTGACCGGGAAGCCGCCTGAGGCGGGATCCAGCACCTGGCCCGTCTTCGGGTTCGGTTTGAAGAAGGCGCCGAGCGGGATCATATTCATGTTGCCCAACTCGCCGCGGTACATCAAGTCGCGCGACCGGTTGCCCGAGTACTGGACTTCAACCACCGAACGCCAGGGGATTCTTTGTGAGATCGTAAAGTTGTAGGTCCAGGTATAAGGCGTCTTGTCGTCGCCCTTCGTCAGGAGGGCGTCGGGTGAGGAACCGAGCCCGGGCGTTCCGAGCGACGGAGAATACTGGTTGAACTGGTTCCAGCCCACACAGCAGCCCCAGGTGGTGGTCAGGTCAGAGATGTTCATGGGTGCGCTATAAGCCGCGCCACTAACAGTGTTGTACGCGATTTGGTAACGATACAGGCCGGCGCCGCCGCGCAGCACGGTCTTGCCGGTGCCAAACAGGTCGTAGGCGGCCCCGAAGCGTGGCTCATAGAAAATCGGCCTCGATGGGAACCCTGACATCGGCACGCTCTTGTCGATGGCGTGCCACGCCAAGCCGGTCCAGGCTTTTGCACTCGACGTGTTGTCATATTTGGAAGGGTCCCACACGGCCAGGCCTGGGCCGCTGGCCGGAAACCAGTTGCCCATGTGCTCGAAACGAAGACCGAAGGTCGCCGTCAGCCTGCGGAGGGCCTTCCAGGCGTCCTGCGCGTAGAAGGAATATTGATAGTACTTGAAGTCCGTCACCGGCGCGTTTTCCATCTGGGAAAACATCGTGACACGGGCGGTGACCCAGTCGGCCAGCGGGTTGCCAGTGCTTGTGGCTCCCCAGTTCTCAAAGGCGGCCGCGCCCTGGGTAGAGTCGCTCAGCCCACCCCCGGTCTGGTTGTTGCGGGCGAAATCCCAGTAGAAGCCCGTCTTGATCGTGTGCGTGCCCTTGACCCAGGAGAGGTTATCGCTGATGTTCGGCGTATCCGACATCTTGCCGAACGAATTCTTGCCGCCCGCTGGCCAGGGAGCGCCGTACGGATACGTGGCGAAACCGACGGCGGCGTTGCTCCAGCCGTATGTGTTCGGGATTTGCGGCATGAAGGGGTTTTCGAACAGGCCCGTCATCTGGAAGCCGATCTTGTCCGGATCGACCGCGCTAGGATCGGTGGGATGAATCGGGTTCAGGAACCTAGCCTTGGCGAACACGAACTCGTTCGTCAGCGTGGGACTGAACACATGGACCAGGTTTGCGCTGTAAATATCCGACTTCTGCGTAGCGACCTGATTCGTCGGATAAGGCAATGAACCGGGGATCATCCACCAGATGCTGATCGGGCTCTCGGTGTGCTCCTGCTGGCGGTTCCAGGAGAAGAACAGCTTCGTGCTGTCGCTGATGCTGTAATCGCCCCGAATCCGGAATTCCCACCGGTTCTGAGGCGGACCCAACAGGACTTGGTAGTTGCTGCCGGTCGAATTCGTCGTCGGGTCGGTGTTTGGCTTGGGGAACAAGCTCAGGTATTTCAATGAATTCTGGTCGATCTGGGACTCCGGAATCATCCCGCCCGGGAACAACGCGGCGCCCGCGTTGCCGCCCGGTGTGACGGCACCCGCGCTGCGCGCAGCGGCGAAGCCCGGCCCCAGGGATGCGATGTACTCCGGGCTGAAGTTGCCGCTTTTCATTTCGTCGGTCGGCACGAAGTAGCTTTGCAGGCTCCCTGCCGGCTGCTGCTTCATGTACTCGAACGCGGTGTAGAAGAACAGCTTGTCGCGATTCTTGTTGAAGTTCGAGCCGGGAATGAGCACCGGGCCGCCCAAATCGCCGCCTGGATAGTAGAACTTGTCGTCCGGTGATTTGGCGCTCTTGCCAAGCTGGTTTCTCAAATAGGAGTCGACCGAATTGAAGACCCCATGCCGGGCGTAAAGATAGGCACCACCGTGGAATTGGGCGCCCCCGCTCTTGCCGATGGCCTGGAATGTCACCGGCCCTTTGGCGAATTCGGCGCCGTAGGCCGAAGTTAGAATCGTCACTTCGCTGACCTGGTTCTGGTTGATGTTGGCGGTCTGCGTTCCCTGGTTGCCGGGATCCAGCAGGTTCGCGCCGTCCGAGGTCATGGTCATGGCGCCGTGAGGTTGGGTGCCGGCGGCTGAAAAAGCGCCGATCGGGCCCGTGTTCTGCGCCGTCACGTAACTGTTCCACATCGACTGGTTGAGGCCGGTGTTCATGGCCATGCCGGGCATGATCTTGATCAGCTCAGCCGCGTCGCGGCCGACGATCGACAACTCCTCCACCATTTGCCTGTTCAGCGTCTGGCTTATCTGGGGCGAATCGACAGGTGCAATCGCCTCGGATTGCGCCACCACCATTACCTCCTGTTCCACGGCCGCAACGTTGAGAACGATCTTCGGGAGCGTCAGAACCGCGCCCTGGGTGAAGACAATATTCCTCTGCTCCCAGGTCTGGAGACCCGGCGAGGAGACCGTCACCGTGTAGGAGCCGGGCCGGACTGCGGGAAAGCTGAAGAAACCACTGGTGTTCGTCACCGTCTCTCGAGTGACGTTGGTGGCTTCGTCCTTCAGTACGACTTTGGCATTGGGAACCACTCTTGTCCAAATTAGCTTCGTAACTGCCACCCGCCGGGGAGCCTGCGCTGG
>CAYZJD010000153.1:0-10120 GCA_964478455.1 uncultured Solibacteraceae bacterium
ACGTCTTGACGGGCTGGAACACGAGGCCCTCGACGTGATTCTGGAGGAAGAAGGAGACGTGCGGGAAGACCCGCTCGAGCTCGGCCCGGAATTCGTCGAATTCGAACTCGTGGACGTGATACGGATTCGGCCCGCTCTTGCCGCGCGACGCCGTGTAGTAGAGCTTGTTGGGCGTCGAGAGGATCGCCTGGCCCGAGGGCGCGAGCACCCGGCGCACCTCTTCGAGAAAGCCGCCCCAATTGTCGAGGTGCTCGATCAACTCGAAGGCGACCACGAGGTCGAAACTGCCCGGGCGGAACGGAAGCGCATTGCCGTCGCCTTGCACAAGGCGCAGATTCGGCAGCGTGTAGCGGGCGCGGGCTTCTCCTATCGCCTCCGCCGCGAGATCGAGGCCGGTCACCGAAAGAGCGACGCGGGCCAGCTCGGCGGAACCGTAGCCGGCGCCGCAGCCCGTGTCGAGCACGCGTTTCAAACGGGCCAGGCGCGCGGCGAAGGCGTAGCGAGCGACGTGTTCATTCCAGAGATCAGGATCGACTTCTCCCGGAATGATGCGTTCGCCGGTGAATTCAGCCACGGGCTGACTCCGTTTCCTGGCGAGCCGACTGGAGGCGGCTGTTCAGCTCGACGCGGCAGGGCAGATGCAGATAGCCGTAGACCGGCGCTCCGGCGTGCGCCGCCTGCACCACGATCGCGTTGTCGATCCAGTCGCACATGCGGTAACTGTCGAGAGTCCCGTCGGCGATCGCCGGCGAGAAGGAGAGCGAGGACGGGTAGACCTCCGGCAGGTCGGTGTGAAAGTCGACCGTGTAGATGTCGCCGGGCCGCATTGCGGGCAGAACGAGGCCTTCGCGCGCCGTGTTGGTGCCGGAGAAGTCGATTCCCATGTGGTTGCGGAGCATGAAGCCGACCATGGGGCGCGCGATGCTGTCCTTCGCCCGCACGCTGATGCGGACCACGACGCGCGACAACGGATCCACGAGCTGCCGGGGCCGGCCGTGCCCGTCGAGAACCGCGATCCCGATGACCTCTGCGCGGCCGTCACCATGGCGGTGGTCGATGTTGGGGATATGCTCGACCACTTCGGGTGCGCGGACGGCAGGGCGGTCCGTTCCTATCGGCGTGCGGCGCTTGAGATCGAGCCAGGCGGAATCTTTCTCCACCATGGCGGCCAGGTATTTCGTGACGACCTTGTCGGTCTCGCCGAGTTCGCGGATGCGGCCTCCATCGAGCCACAGGGTCCGGCTTCCGATGGCTTTCACGTCGGCCATGGAGTGCGAAACGAACAGGATGGTGATGCCGCGGGCGCGAAGCTCGTGAACTTTGCGCATGCAGCGCTGGCGGAAGTAGAGGTCGCCGACGGCGAGCGCCTCGTCCACCAGCAGGATCTCGGGATCGACGTGGATGGCGACCGCAAACGCCAGACGGACCACCATGCCGCTCGAGTAGGTCTTCACCGGCTGGTCGATGAAGTCGCCGATCTCGGCGAACTCCTCGATTTCCTTGAAACGCCGCGCGCATTCGGCCACAGAGAAGCCAAGGATGGAGGCGTTCAGGTAGACGTTTTCGCGACCAGTGAACTCGGGGTTGAAGCCAGAGCCCAGCTCGAGGAGGGCGGAAACCCGGCCATTCACCTGAACTGTGCCACCGGTCGGCATCAGGATGCCGGCCACCAATTGGAGCAGGGTGCTCTTGCCGGAGCCGTTTTCGCCGACGATGCAGAATGTCTCGCCGCGGCGTACCTCGAAGTCGATCTCGCGAAGGGCCCAGAAGTCACGGTGGAAGAGCCGGCGGTTGAGAGTGAGCAGCTCCCGGAGACGGTCGCCGGGGGTTTCGTAGATCGCGTAACTCTTGGAAACGCCGTGGAATTCGACAGCATTCACGCGGATATTCCTTGCCGCGGGGAGGCAGGCACTACGAAAACTCTACCGGAGGCGGCTGAACCTGTCAAACGGGGAAATGAAAAGGGCGGCCGCCGGCTCCCCGCTGCGAGACCCTCCAGCCCGGCCCTCCGGGCCACGGTCTCCTCTCTGGGCATCAGCCTTTCAGTAGCGGTGCACGTTCCGCCGCGCCTGCGGTCCATCAGGGCCGTTGCCCGGCGCGTTCGGCTCACACCCAGTCAGCGAGGGTAGCAGGTAGCCGCCCCAAGCGATGGATGTTGTCTATGGACTTCCTCCTTTGCGTTCTGCGATCGCATCATACTCGCGAGTCGCCGGATGCTCCCTCCCCTTGGGAAGGAGCAGGAAGCCACGCTTCCCAAGATCACTATGAACCTTGGTTAACGGCCTTGTCAAGCCCCGTTGCCGATATGCCGATATGACTCAATGACCCGATGGCTCGATCGCACAATCCATTCGGAGTGGTGCCGGCGGCTGGACTCGAACCAGCGACCTAGGGATTATGAGACCCTCGCTCTAACCACCTGAGCTACGCCGGCAAACCGTAGGGGGGGTTCTTCTCCAGCCTATGCGGCCCTTCGCCCGTTTGTCAATCTGATCGGCAACGGGTCTGATCGGGGTCAGGGTGTGGGCTCACCCACGATCAGGGAGTAGATGCGGCGGATTGTGCGATCGGGTCATCGGGTCATTGTGTCATTGGGTCAGGATGCGGAGTCGCCTACGATGAGGGAGTAGATGCGGTCGAGGTCCTCGGGGGAGTAGTACTCGATCTCGATGCGGCCGCGCTGTTCGGAGCGGGGAACGATCCGGACGCGGGTTCCGAGAATCCTTTCGAGTTCCTGGACGGCGGCCTTCACGTTGGCGTCCTGGGTCAGATCCTGCCCAACGGGTTTGGGCTCGCGTGGCTCGGACATCCGCTGAACCAGGCGCTCGACCTGCCTCACGGAGAGTCCCTGGGAACTGGTCTTCTCGGCAACCTGGGTCTGGAGTTGCTCGGTGGGCAGTCCGAGGATGGCGCGGGCGTGGCCTATGGAGAGGCGGCGTTCCGCCAGGAGTTGCTGGACATCCTGCGGCAGGCGCAGGAGCCGGAGCATGTTGGTGATCGTTGTCCGGTCCTTGCCGGTGCGGCGTCCAATTTCCTCGTGGCTGAGGCCGAGCTCCCGGACGAGCCGGTCGAAGGCGAGGGCCACTTCGATTGGGTTGAGATCCTCGCGCTGGAGGTTCTCGATGAGGGTGAATTCCAGCAGATGGTCGTCGGAGACATCGCGGACGATGACCGGGACCTTGTGGAGTCCGGCAAGCTTGGAGGCGCGCCAGCGCCGCTCGCCCGCGACTAGCTGAAAGTGGTCGCCGATCCGGCGTACGATCAGCGGCTGGATAACACCGGTGGCCTTGATCGACTGGCTTAGCTCTGCCAGGCGCTCGGCCTCGAAGACGGTGCGCGGCTGGAGAGGGTTCGGCTCGATCTGATCGATAGGGAGCTGGAGGACCTCGTCTGCCGTTCTGGTTTCGTGCGGGGGAGCCGACACGGCCACGGCCGGCCTCGGCGGCAGAAGGGCGGACAAGCCCTTACCCAGTGCTCTGCGCGGGTGTTCGCTCAATTTGGGCATTTTGCAGGATTTCCTTAGCCAACTGGATGTAGCTTTCGGCTCCTCGGGAGCGCACGTCATAGGCGAGGATCGGCTTGCCGTAGCTGGGGGCTTCGGCTAGACGGATGCTGCGGGGGATGACGGTTCGAAAGACCTCCTTGCCGAAGAACTCGCGGAGATCGGCGGCGACCTGGCGGGTGAGGTTGGTGCGATCGTCGTACATGGTGAGGAGGATGCCTTCGATGGAGAGCGAGTGCCCGAAGGCGCCGCGCACGCGATCGATGGTGTCCATGAGCTGGGAGATGCCTTCGAGCGCGAGGAACTCGCAAATGATGGGGATGAGGACGGAGTCGGCGGCGACGAGGGCGTTGAGGGTCAGGAGGTCGAGGGCGGGGGGGCAGTCGATGAGGATGAAGTCATAGCTGTTCCTCAAGGGCTCGAGCTTCTGGCGGAGCCGGAACTCCCGATCCTCTTCGCCGGCGAGTTCCAGGCCGGCGCCGACGAGGTTTCGGTCGGCGGGGACGATGTCGAGGCCTTCGAAGTCGGTGTGGACGGTAATGGACGCGAGGTCATGGTTGCCGAGGAGGGCGTTGTAAAGGCTGGGGCGGGAGTCGTTCTTTTCGATCCCAAGGCCGGTTGTAGAGTTGCCCTGGGGGTCGGCATCGACGACGAGCACCCGGAGATCGCCGGCGGCGAGGGATGCGCCGAGGTTGATGGCGGTGGTCGTCTTGCCGACGCCACCCTTCTGGTTAGCGATGGCGATGATCTTACCCACGTGAGAATCCTGGGGGAGGCGGGAAGAAACATAGTATCACAGTGCTGCCGGGCCGCAACGACCTCAAGGGTACTAGAGCACGTTCCACGTGAAACCATGGCATCGTTGGGTTTGTTCGGTAATCTTCTTGCAACCCACTGATTCACAAGATGTTGAACCTGTTCCACGTGAAACCGGAGCCTTTACCCTGGAAATTGTCCACGTAGCAGCACCCGCTGGCGTCCCCAAGGCAAGGGAACCGGAGCACGCCATACTATCTTGTTTATTTTCAATATGTTACAGCAATCTGCCTGGCCGATGAGGAAGCCGACGTGGCGGGCCAGACGAGGCAGGAGCCGGAGGACTTCGGCGGGCTTCACGGCCCGGGAAACGATCCAGTCGAAGGACTCTTCCACGGCCTCAGCCCGCTCGGCGACAACCCGTACGTTCGCAAGATTGCGCGTGGCTTCGCGGAGGAAGACGGCCTTGCGTTTGTGGGATTCAATGAGCGTGACTCGGCATTCAGGGCGGAGAACCGCGATGGGGATGCCGGGGAAGCCCGCCCCGGAGCCGACGTCGGCAAGGGTGATTGGTTCGGTCGGAAGGTGCGCCGCGAGAAACAGCGACTCGCAATAATGGCGCGGCACGGCATCTTCCATGCGGCGGATGGCGGTGAGGTTCAGGACCTTGTTCCAGCGGGTGAGCAACTCGTAGTGGCGGTAAAGCTGCTCGATCTGGGCGCCATTGAGGAGGCACACGTCGAGGAGATTCTCTCCCAGGAGCGATGCGAATCGCCGTTGCGCCGTGAATTCCGACGGAGCCTTCAAGGGGACCGGTGCGTGAGGTTCAAGTATACATTCCGTGCGGCGGTGGCCGCGAGCGGCGCAGCTACGTGATCCGGGCCAATTGGCTTGTGCCTGTGAGAACATAGGACGTTTATGGAGACCGTACGTCCAGCAGCCAGACTGGAAGGAGGTGCTGAACGCGTGAACCTTCCCGGGGCGGTCGAGCAAGGCTTGGTGGAACTCAAGGCTGCGCTCGCAAAGGTTTACGGCGAGCGGCTGAAAGGGCTCTTCTTATACGGCTCCTATGCGCGAGGGGACTTTACCGCGGACTCGGACGTGGACCTGCTGATCGCGCTGGCAGGGGAGGTCAAGCCAACCAGGGAGATCGACGCGCTGAGCGCAATCGTGGCAGACATCTGCCTGCGCCACGACCTTCTCATCTCGGTTTACCCAGTTCCGGCCGAATGGCTGGTCGAGCGGAAGAGCCCTTTGTTCGAGAACATTCGCCGCGAAGGGGTGCGGCTATGAGCTTGCGCGAGGAGCTGGAAGCTATGCTTCAAAAAGCCCGGCGGTATGTAGAATCCGCCGAGACGTTGCGGCTGCGGAGTGATTTCGACTCAGCCGTCTCGCGGCTCTACTACGCGATGTTCTATTGTGCCGAGGCGCTGCTGCGGGCTCACGGGCAGAGCTTTTCGAGCCATCGGGCTGTCATCTCAGCTTTTGCACAGCAGTTCGTGAGGCCAGCGATTGTTCCCAAGGACCTCCACAGGTGGCTCCAGACGGCATTCGAGAAGAGGCAAGTGGGTGAGTACGAGTTCGTCGCAGCGATTGAAGAGCCGGAAGTCTTGCAGATGACGTCACAAGCGCGGCAGTTCCTCTCAATCACCGAGGAGCTTCTGAAGAACGAGGGGCACCTGTGAGTGGATCCACAACCCGGCCAGAAAGCGTTCTCCCCAATCTCTGTCCAAACGGAGTCCAACGTCCCCTCTGTCGCTGTTGGTAGCCACCTGTTTTCCGATCGTCTGGCAGGCCGGTGACGGCGGAGGCGCTGGTATCATGGACGTTTCCCCTTGTTTGAACTGGACGCTGCCAATGCCGCCCTCTATTTGTCGGCCCGGTGGGGGTACGATGGTTCCGCGGTGCGCGTGACGGCCCTCGGCGGGGGCGTGTCCAACACTGTTCTCCTCGTCGAGAGCGGCGCGAGGCGCTTCGTTCTGAAACAGTCCCTGGCCAAGCTGCGTGTGGACATGGACTGGTTCTCCGAGCGCGAGCGCATCTTTCGCGAGGCGGCGGCGCTGCGGCTGCTGGGGCCTTTCTTCGGCGACGGCGGCGTTCCGGAAGTTCTGTTCGAAGACCGTGAGAACTGTCTCTACGCGATGAGCGCTGCGCCGGCGGGCGCGCGGACCTGGAAGTCGTTGCTGATGGAGGGCGCCGGCCGTCTGGAGACGGCGGAGCGGATCGGCGAAATGCTCGCAGCCATGATCGCCTCTAGCCGCCGGAATCCCGATCTGGAGTCTGCCTTCGGCGATCAGACCGTGTTCGATCAGCTCCGGCTCGACCCGTATTACCGAACAACCGAGCAACGCCATCCCGACTTAGCTCCATATTTTGAACGCTTGATCGAGGACTGCAAAGCCGCGCGGCTGTCGCTGGTCCACGGGGACTGGAGCCCGAAGAACTTCCTGGTGGACGGCGAGGCCGTGATGGCCATCGACTTCGAGGTGATCCATTACGGCAACCCATCGTTCGACGTGGCGTTCTTTCTCAACCATCTCGTGCTGAAGTCGTTTCATCTCCCGCAGTGGGCACCGCTGTTCGCGCGGCTCGCGGGCCGCTTTTGGGAGACGGTCGCCGGGGCCATGCCGGTGGATGCCCAGGAACTCGAGGCCGGCGCCCTCCGTCAGCTTGGGGCGCTGCTGCTGGCGCGCATAGACGGCAAGTCGCCGGCTGAGTACATCCGCGCGGAGGACGTGCGGGCGAACGTGCGTTCCTTTGCACGCGAGTTGATCGTTCATCCGCCGGAGGCGGTCGGTGACGTCTTTCGGAGGTTGTCCGCCTCGTGAAGCTCTCCGTCCGGCGTCTGCGCGCACTCGAAATACTCGACTCGCGGGGCAACCCTACTCTCTCGGTGCAGGCCGGGCTATCCGGCGGCACGACCGCGGAGGCGCAAGTTCCATCGGGGGCGTCGACGGGCCGCCACGAAGCCGTCGAACTGCGCGACGGCGATCCACAGCGGTACTTCGGCAGGGGCTGCCGCCGGGCGGCTGCCAACGTGAACGAGGTGCTGAGCCCGGCCTTGCAGGGGCTGGATGCGGAAGATCAAGCCGCGCTGGACCGGAGGCTGATCGAACTGGACGGCACGCCGGACAAGTCACGGCTCGGCGCGAACGCGCTTCTGGGCGTCTCCTGTGCCGTGGCCCGGGCGGCGGCGCGCGCCCGCGGCCGGCCGCTTTGGGAGCATCTGCGCGGCAGCCGCAAGGCCGTCCTGCCGGTCCCGATGGTCAACATCCTCTCCGGCGGGCTGCATGCGGGGCGCAACATCGAGTTCCAGGATTTTCTCGCTATCCCCCACGGCTTTGGCTCGTTCTCGGAGTCGCTGGAAGCCGCGGTGCGCATCCACCGCGCCGCTCGCGAGGTGATTGAAGGGCGCGGCCTGGTTCTCACCGGCCTGGCCGACGAAGGCGGCTGGGGCCCGCGCCTGGAGTCGAACGAAGCGGCCCTGGACATACTGGTGGAGGCGATTGACGAAGCCGGGTTCCGGCCGGGCGAGCAGGTTTCGATCGCAATCGACGTCGCATCCTCGCACTTCTTCCGCGACGGCGCTTACCACCTGCGAAGCGAAGGCCGGGTGCTTGGCGCCGCGGAAGTGATGGACGTGCTCGAGCGGTGGTGCTCGCGATACCCCGTGCTGTCGCTAGAAGACCCACTCGCCGAGGATGAGTGGGAATCCTGGCGGGCGGTCACGCAACGGCTCGGGGCGCGCGTCCAGATCGTCGGCGACGATTTCTTCGTGACCAACCCGGAGCGCGTCGCGCGCGGTATCCGCGAGAGCGCGGCCAACGGGGTGCTGGTGAAGATGAACCAGGCCGGCACGCTCACGGAGACGTTCCAGGTGATCGATATGGCCCGCGAGGCCGGCTTCTTTGCGGTGATCAGCGCCCGGTCCGGTGAGACCGAGGATTCGTTCCTCGCGGACCTTGCCGTCGCCTCCGGCGCGGGCCAGATCAAGGTGGGGTCGGTGGCCCGGTCCGAGCGCCTGGCCAAGTACAACCGGCTGCTCCAAATCGAAGCCGAGGCTGGTCTGCCGTATCCTGGTTCGGCGATGTGGGGCCGTCTTGCAAGAGGCGCCGGGGGTGGTTGCAGATCGGTCTCGAATTCGGGAACAACCGGCCTGCCTTTTTCGTAGGTTCTGGCCATGAAACCCTGGATCCGTCTGCTGTCCGCTGCCGTCGCGATGGTCTGCCTGGCCGGCCTGCTGCCCGCCGAGGCGCTCGACGAGGCCATCCGCAAGGATTTCCAAGCCGGCTTCTCCGGCGACCCCAGCGCCCTCGACAAGGCCATGAAGGCAACCGAGGAAGCGCTCGTGAAGAATCCCAAGCACGCCGAAGCGCTGGTGTGGCACGGCGCGGCCACGTTCTTTCTCTGCGGGCAGGCGTATCAGGCGGGCGACATGGTGAAGGGCGCGGAGCTTTGGGACAGGGGTCTCAAGGAAATGGCCGACGCCGTGTTGCTGGAGCCGGAGAACATCGGCGTGATGAGCATCCGCGCCGGCACCTTGATGGGCGCGGCCCGGCATCCGATGATGCCGCCGGACATGGGGGCTCAGTTGCTGGAAGTCGCTGTGCCGGATAACGAGAAGATCCTCGCCCTGCACAAGGACGGATTCGCGAACCTGCCCGCCGGCTATCGGGCAGAGCTGCTGCTCAATATCGCCGAAGGATGGGACATGCTGGGGAAAGAAGACAAGGCCCGCCCGTACTTTGAGCGCCTGGGCAAAGAACTGCCCGACACGGAGCCCGGCAAGCGCGCGGCCGCCTGGCTCGAAGCCAAGCAGAAGCCGGCGGAGAAGTAGCGCCGCCGGCCCCTGCTGTGTTCTTTTGCGGCCTGGGCGTCAGGCCATTTTCGTCTTCAGGACGTTGATAACGTCCTGCACCGAAGCCGCGCTCTTGTCAAGCATCGCCTTTTCTTCGGGCAGCAACTTGATCTCGTAGATCTTCTCGATGCCTGCTGCGCCGAGTTTCACCGGGACGCCGACGAAGAGGTCGCGAATGCCGTACTCGCCGTCGAGGTAGGCGGCGCACGGGAGCACCTTCTTCTTGTCGAGGAGGATCGATTCCACCATCTCCACCGTGGCCGCCGACGGGGCGTAGTACGCGCTGCCGCTCTTCAGGTATTTGACGATCTCCGCCCCGCCGTCGCGCGTCCTCTGCACCAGCCGGTCGATGGTCGCCTGGTCGAGCAGTTCCGCCAGCGGGATTCCCGCCACGCTGGTCAGGCGCACCAGCGGGACCATGGTGTCCCCGTGGCCGCCCAGCACCATTGCCGACACGCTCTCCACCGAGACGCCGAGCTCGCGCGCGATGAAGGTACGAAAGCGCGCGGTGTCCAGGATTCCCGCCATGCCCACGACGCGGTTCCGGCTGAACTTGGAGACCCTGTGCGCCACCCAACACATGGCGTCCAGGGGGTTCGTTACCAGGACGAGGATGGAGTTCGGGGAGTACTTCACCGCCTGTTCGGTCGCGGGCCGCACGATGTCGTAGTTGGCCATCAAGAGGTCATCGCGGCTCATCCCCGGCTTTCGCGGGAAGCCGGCGGTGATGACCACGATGTCGGAGTTCGCCGTGGGCTCGTAATCATTGGCCCCGGTCACCACAACGTCATAACCCTGGACCGGGCCGGACTGGAGCAGATCGAGCCCCTTGCCCTGCGGGATGCCCTCGAGGATATCCACGAGGACGACGTCGGCGAGCTCCTTGTCTGCGATGCGCAACGCAACGTTGGCGCCGACATTGCCGGCGCCCACTACTGTGACTTTTTTTCGCATGAGGATACCTTTGTCATGAACAGAGTAATCACTGCTGCGAGCATTATACC
>CAYZJD010000154.1:0-4630 GCA_964478455.1 uncultured Solibacteraceae bacterium
CTACTCGATCGCCCGCCGCTGGCGGCACGGCGACACGGTGGAAATCGTGTTCCCCATGCCGCTGCGGAGCGAGCGCCGGTGGCGCAATTCGGTGGTCGTTCTCCGTGGCCCGCTGGTGTTCTCACTCAAGATCGGCGAGGACTGGAAGAAAGCGCGGGGCGAGGAACCGCATGCGGATTGGGAAGTGCATCCGACGACGCCTTGGAACTACGGCCTTGTCGTGGATCCAGCCGATCCGGGGAAATCGATCCAGGTGGAGGAGAAGGCCGTCGGCGATTCTCCGTTCTCGCCGGAAGGGGCGCCGGTCGTTCTGACGGCGAAGGCCCGTAAGGTGCCCGGCTGGCAACTCGTAGCCGGATCGGCCGGGCCGCTGCCGGAAAGCCCGGTGCGCTCCACCGAGCCTGACGAATCCGTCCGGCTCATTCCTTACGGCAGCGCGAAGCTGCGCGTCACGACGTTCCCGCTGATCGCCGCCGGCGCCAAGTAGGCAGGTCCGCGCCTCTCATTCCCCGCGAGGGTAGCAGCCGAGCACACGGATGAAGTCGGCAAGCTCGCGCAGATGGCGCAACGCGTTCTGGCACTTGGGCTCGTCCAGCCGTCCCACGAAGTCGAGGTAGAACAAGTACTCCCAAGGCTTGCCCCGCAGCGGCCGTGATTCGATCTTCGTCAGGTTCATATCCCGTAGAGCGAAAACGCTGATGGCGCGGAACAGCGCGCCCGGAACGTTGCGCGTCGTGAACACGATGGACGTCTTCCAGCCGCGGTCCCCGCCGCTCGCGGTCGGAAGACGGTGAGGCGAGTCGGCCCGGCGGAGTAAGAAGAACCGCGTAAAGTTGCGGTGGTCGTCCTCCAGCGACCGCTTCAGAATGCGGGCCCCGTACATCTCGGCCGCCAGCGCCGAGGCGATCGCCCCGGCGTCCTTGGGCCGCTCCTCCATCAGCATCTTCACGCTACCGGCGGTGTCATAGAAGGGCACTTTCTCGATTTGCGGGTTCTTCGCAAAAAAATCGAGGCACTGGCTGAGCGCCACCGGGTGCGAGTACACGCGGCGGATTCTTCCGAACGACACGCCCGGCGGCGCGATCAGGTTGTGCATGATGCGAACGCTGGTCTCGGCCACAATGTCGAAGTCGAAGTGGAGCAGATGATCGTAGTTCTCGTGCACGGAGCCGGCGAGCGTGTTCTCGATCGGGATCACCGCCGCCGTGGCCTTCCTTCGGTCGAGCGCGCCGAACACATCCTCGAATCGCTGGCAGGGCAGGACCTCGATGCCATCGCCGAGAAATCGCCGGGCTGCCTCCTGGCTGAACGCGCCTTTTTCACCCTGAAAAGCTGCGATCTCACGGCTTCGTTTCATCGGATTCACCCCGCATTTAGTTTGAATGTATCCCGCGCTGGGACAGTTACTCTGCGCCCCAGCGTCGCGCGCCGGGATTTGGTACTCCTAGTAAATCTAGAACTCGGTCGATGCTGTGATCCACAACTTCATCGATCGACTGCGGCTTATGATAGAACGCCGGGATCGGCGGGAGAATGATGGCGCCCATCTCCGACAAGGCCACCATCGTTCTTAGGTGTCCCACGTGCAGCGGCGTTTCGCGCACAAGCAAGACTAACCGTCTCCTCTCCTTCAAGGTGACATCGGCCGCCCGTGTCAGAAGATTGTTGGTGACCCCCGCCGCAATGGCTGACATGGTGTTCACCGAGCAAGGAGCAACCACCATGCCATCAGTGGGATAGGAGCCGCTGGCAAGTCGTGCCCCGATGTCCTCGACCGCGTAGACGTGGCTGGCCAGACTCCGCAAATCGGACAGACGTCTCCCTGTCTCCAGGAGCAGGGTCCGTTCTCCCGCCCTGGACATGATCAGGTGAACCTCAATCCCCTGGCTCTGGTGCAGCTTCTCAAGCAGGCGGACGCCGTAGACTGAACCGCTGGCGCCGGTGATCCCGACGATGAGTCTCAAGCAACGCTCCTTCCGGGCGTGCTGTTCCGAAATCGGAACAAAACGAGGGCAAAACCCTTGCTCCGCGCCTTGAGGACCGCTATAATGCACAGGCAGAAGCATTTCTCGACGCGAAGCATCGATTGGCTGGCCCGTGGTTCGATCAGCCGCCGACACAGGATCATAGCATGGAGGAGGCCGGGCAAAAACTCAAGCGGGCTCGCGAGCGGCTCAACCTCCGCTATCGGGACGTGGAAGAGGCCAGCCTGCGCGTCGCCGAAAAACACAAGAACGGCGAATTTGTCATCGCCCTGAGCCGCTTGGCGGACATCGAGAACAAGGGTACCGTCCCCACGATCTACCGCTTGTATTCCCTGTGCGCGATTTATCGTTTGGACTTCTTCGAGGTGCTGGACTGGTACGGCGTGCATTTATCGTCCTTGGCGCCGGACGCGGCCGGCATCGAGATCGAGCGCACTCACCCCATCGGTTTCGCCGCCAACGGGCAGGGCGAGATTCAGCTTCCGCTCTCCCTCGATCCGGGCGCTGACCTGCGCAAGACCACTTACCTTAGCCGCATCATCCAGCGGTGGGGCAAGTTGCCCCTGATGCTCCTGAACGGTCTGGACCTGAAGAATCATCGCTACGCTTTCATCGGCGCCGACGACTGGTTCATGTACCCGCTCCTCCAGCCAGGCTCGCTTGTGCTCATCGATGAAACGCGGCGCAAGATTATCAGTGGCGGTTGGACCAACGAGTTCGAGCGCCCCATTTACTTCCTTGAGCATAGGGACGGCTACGTGTGCGGCTGGTGTGCTCTGACGGAGCACCAGCTCATCGTCCAGCCGCACCCCGCATCCATGTGCGCTCCGCACATGTACTCCTGGCCTGATGAGATCGATGTGATCGGGCAGATCACCGGTGTCGCTATGCGTCTGGATCAGGGGAGGCGACGGAGTATTCGTTCCTGAGCAGTTCGAGTAACGTCTCCAGGTCCGTCAAGTATAAACGCCGCTCTACGTCGCGGGCCGTCGCTGGAACAAGGTTGCGATACGGCGCCAGCCGGATCCATGTCGACAAAATGGTCCGCTTGTCCGTCTCGAACGTCGACAGATAAAGATCGAGGTCGGCTTTCTGCTGTTCCAGACTGTAACAGAGCCACTCGCTGAATGTCTTGCTGTGGCTGTCTTTGAGCGCTTCGTTTGCTTCTTCCTCCCCGAAGACCTGAGCCATCCCATGGTGTTCGTAACGGCCCGTGTTCTGGTCGCGGAGCGAGGACAGATAGACCAGCCGGCCGAACAAGGAAGGAATCTGCCCGAGGGTGTTGCGCCACAGGTCCCCCACCGGACCGCGTTCCAAGCCCGTCTTGCTCGGTGAGCCCTTCATGGCGCCGGTCGCTCGGTCTGATTATACCCCATATCCCGACAGCCGCATCCTTTTCACAGCAGCGAACGCCGGTGGGGCTATTGTTCTGATTTTAGAACATTTTCCCGAAAGAATGTAGTGCGCGGCGAAAAGCGGTTAACCTGAATTTGCTCAACACAATCTGCGTTACCTGAAGGAGGCACTCCAGGCACGCAACAGGCAAGGGGTATCGCCGTAACCTCGCCGAGGGAGGAGCGTCATCTTCTCCGCCGGTGCCTGAGAAGGAAGGAGAACGTGCTACCATGTTGAAAAGACTGATAATTGTGATTTTCCTGGCGATGCAGTTTGTTGGCGTGGCTGGTATCGATACGAAGCGGATCCCGTTGCCAGGCTGCTTCCCCTGCGCAGTGCGCTGAACCAAACCGGCTGACCCTGTTCGATTGCCGAATTCTCCCTACTCGGCCCTGCGCCAAAGCCGGGGAAGATGTGGTGTGCACAGGCAGGCCGGATGGTTTCCTTTTCGCAACTTGAGCGTCTCCTCTGGTACGGAAACACCCTGCTGGGTGCTATCCTGCTGCTTCGTCTCGTCTTTCTGAGACTTCATCGCACCTATCTTTGGTTCTTCTTGTACCTTTGCGTCAGCTTGGCGCAGTCCCTGCTGGGCATCGGCTTCATGGGGGATCCGAATCGCTACGCCTTGCTTTACCTGCTTAGCCAGCCCTTCCTCTGGTTCCTCTATATCCTCATCGTCCTCGAGCTGTACTCGCTCGTGTTGAGAAACCACCGTGGCATTGCCAGCCTGAGCCGCTGGACGCTGATGGCCGGTCTGGCGCTGTCCATCGCCATCTCATTCTTTACCCTCCTGCCAGACCTGCAACAAATCGAGGGGCCCTATCCGGTCCTGCTTTACTACAGCGTCGTCGAGCGGGGCATCATCTCCAGCCTGGTCGTCTTCCTTGTGCTGATCCTCGCGTTTCTGGTCTGGTATCCAGTCCCGCTGAGCCGGAACCTGCTCGTCCACGCGGTGGTGTACTGCGTCTACTTCCTCAGCTCGACCCTTACGTTGTTCATCAGGCACATGGCCGGATTCGCGACCACCAGGACCGTGAGCACGATCCTGATCGGCTTGACTACTCTCTGCCTGGTGGCCTGGATCGCGTTTCTACATCGCGCTGGCGAAGTCCGGACGGTTGTCCTTGGCCACCGGTGGCGTCCGGAGGATGAGGAGCGCCTGGTCGAGCAGTTAGATGCCATCAATTCGGTTCTGCTGCGTTCAGCCCGCAAGTAGCCCCCTTGAGTTTCTGCATTTCTGCCCCTGAGCC
>CAYZJD010000154.1:4730-10086 GCA_964478455.1 uncultured Solibacteraceae bacterium
GGCAGTCCTGCCGGCGGAGGGAACACGAGTCTTCCCCCGCAAGATGGCACCGCCCAAAGCGCCCCCGCTCACAGCACGGAGCGCAGGCGGCTGGAGCGGCCTTCGATAACCTTCGATAGCAGTACTGGTAGTACTAAAAACTCTCCGAGAACCATTGAAATGTGGCAGTCCGCGGCTTTATTCTAGACCCAGGCCTAAACGGAGGCAAGGAGAAATGAGTGTGATCTATGTAGCGGCCGCCGGACTCGCTCTGATGACGGCGGCGGGATTCGCGTTGCTTTTTCGGAGGCTGCTGTCTCCGGCGCGGCTGGACGGGCTGAGCCGGGACTGGCTGAGTTCTTTCTCGGTGGCCAGGTATCGGCCGATGGAGCGTCTGCTCGACGAAGAGGACTATCGCTTTCTCTCCTCGCAAAGGGGCGACACGACCAGCCTGGTGAGGCGGCTGCGCGCGGAACGCCGAAAGATCTTTCGCGGGTACCTCGGCTGCTTGAAAAAAGACTTCAACCGCCTGGAAGGCTTGTTGCGGCTCTACACGGTCTATGCGGAGGAGGACCGTCCGGAACTCGTCAAGGCCATTCTCCAGCGCAGGCTGCGCTTCACGTGCGCATTCTGGGCCGTTGAATTCCGCCTGTTACTGCACTCTCTGGGCATGGGCACGGTGGACGTCAAACACGTGCTGGCGCCGCTCGACGCAATGAAACTCCAGCTCGGGCAGCTCGCCGTTGCGCGTCAGGGCGCGGCCGGCTAACGCCGTCTGATCAACTCCACGCCCGCCGGGTTTATTTCGCGGCCGGCTTCTCAAACTTCGCGTCGTCTATCGGGAGGTTGTGCTCCACCTTGTCGAGATTGAGGACCGAGCCAAGGTTGGGGTTCGTCTGTTCGATGCTGAACGGCTCCTTCACGCCGCCCACGTCGCGATAATCGCCGAGCAGCGTGACGGTCGTCATTCTGCTGCCATCTTGCATCCTGCTCTGGCTGTCGATGCGCACCAGCAGCCCGCTCTGCGCGTCGAAGTAGAGTTTCTGAAGCAGACCACCGGGGAGAGTGGCCTCCAGCCGGTAGGAGTCATCGTCCTTGCCCTTGACTGCGAGTCCGGTGTATAGCTCCTTCAGTTTCACGTTGCGGTGGAATTCCGAGTTGAACTTCATCTCGTCCAGCTCCCCGCCGCTCAGGTCCCGAAGGCCGCTGTCGGGATCCTCGGCCCAGCCGCTGCTCCCGTTGAATCCCTGCCGGAAGACGCCCCAGCCTTCAAAGGTGGTTGTGCTCATCGACTTGTTCGGAGCTTTGGCGTAAATCTCGTGCGGCCCTTTCACCTCCCACTCGGGGACGGAATACGTGCCGCGAGCGACACGGCTGGTGAGCTTCTCGAGGCTTTCTTTTCCCCCCAGCGCCTGGAGGTACTTCTCTATGACTTGGTCCACTGTCGGCAGATCCTGCGAGCAGACGAGCGCGGGCAGCCCCAGCGCGGCGAGCATTCCGATCACGGCCTTCTTCATCAGTTCGTCTCCTTCGTCTCCGTTTGTAGCACAGCGCGCGGCAGTAGGGTCAGACAGAACCGCCCACTCGCAAACTGCGCTCGGGGCGGTTTGGCCTGACCTCTCGCCTCAGCGCAGCAGTTCTTCCACGAACCTGTCGTCGCCTTCTTCGAAGCCGCGGTAGACCACTTTGCCCGGCAAGGGAGTGATTCGTCCCATCCAGTCGGTAGGGTCCGTCCACAGCACGCCCCGCGGCATCACCGCCTCCACGATGTTTTCCAGGTCCCAGTGAAGGCAGAAGCCCGGAATGAGGGCCGCGTGCAGGTTGTCGTGCAGCGGGCGTTCGAGCGCGGCCCGCAGGCTGAACGGTGTGCGGTCCACCCAGATCCTCGCCAAACGGGAGTCGAGCGCCGCGGCCATCAGCAGCCACACGCCGGAGGTCCGCCGGGCCGCCGCGCGTATCGCCTTTGAATCCACGTCGGCCCGCGCGGCGAGCAGTTCCACGCCTCGGAGGATGTCGCGCGCCCGCATCCCCGGGAGGTTCTTGCCGATCAGCCAGGCGCGCGTGGCCGCCAGCCAGTCGCCCGACAGCCGTCGCTCCTCGCCGTCACGGCGAGGCACGCCCCGAGGAGCAAGCGCCAGCACGACCGCTCCCTTCGCCGCGAACTTCTGCCCCAGCGCCGATGGCGGCGCGCCGTCTTCCACCACCAGCACCGCCGGCTTCCGCCCCTCCTTGCGCGGGATGAGCAACGCCGCGTCGGTTTCCAAGCCGGGCTCCGTTTCGATCATTACCGTCTGGGTGGTGAACTCCGCCCCCGGCGTTTCCTTGAGGACGCGCACCGCCGGAGGACCTCCACCGGGATTCACCAGCCGCCGCAGTTCCTCGGCAAGCGCCTGCGTGCCGAGCAGCGCCTGCCGTTTCCGGCAGCCGTCGAGGATCACCCGGTAGATCTCCTTGCTTCCTTCACCGGCCACTTGCCCGGACTTGGTCACCACGAGCTCGTGCACGGGGAACAGCTCGACCTTCTCCTCCCTGGCATCGCCCTTGCCGTCCTTGAGCCACCGGATCATCCAGGCGTAAATCGCCTCGCGCACCGGCAGCGGCGTGCCGTGCTCGCCCGGCCCCACCACCCACTGCACCTTCTCCTCGGCCCCGTAAATCCGGTACCACCGAGCCGCTTCCTCGTAGACCTGGCGCGCGCCTTCGGGGACGAAGAAGTCTCCGAGGGTGGAAGCGATCAGCCACGGCTTCGGCGCGAACAGCTCGACGTAGTCCGTCTGATCGAGGCCGGAGGAAAGGAAGTTCGGAAGGCTTTGCTCGGAGTCGCCCACCGGCCCGGAGAACAGCACGCGGAACGAATTCATGTAGCAGGCCGGCGCGGCGACCTTGATTCGCGGATCGAGCGCGGAGATGTAGGTGGTCAGCGTGCCGCCGCCGGAGCAGCCGGTGCAGCCAATCCGGTCCGCGTCCACCTCGGGCCGGCCCACCAAATAGTCGAGCGCGCGCTTGGCGTCCCAGATGCGGTAGCGCGCGAAGCTCTCGCCCGCAAGCAGGCTTTGCGCGCCGGCTTGGAAATGCTGCTCCGTCGAGCCGCCGGCCAGCGAACGCCCCAGGCGCTGGTCATACGCCTGCTTCCGCTCACCCTGGCCGAGCGGGTCGTAAGCGAGGGCGACGAACCCTTTGAGCGCCAGGTTGATGGCGATGCGCTGCATGCCCGGCTTGCCCTCTTCCCAGTGCCCGAGCGGCAGCAGCACGCCGGGGAACTTGCCCGCCTCGCTCGGGCGATAGAGATTCGCGGTGACAAGTAGCCCGGGCAGGCTCTCGAAGATCACCTTCTCGACCACGTAGCCCGGCCGCTCGATGCGCCCGGTGACGCGCGCGTTCAGCGGCCCGTCGTAGTCCGGCAGCCCGCCGAGCAGCTCCAGGATCTTCGCCCGAACCTCTGCCTTGCGGCGCTCGGCCGCTTCCACCGTGCGGATCGCTTCGATCTTGCTCGCTCTGGCATCGAGCTGCTGCTTGGCGATCCGGTCCATCCAGCCCAGCAACCGCGCCTCCGGATCCGCATCCTGCGCGGCCAGGAGAACGAGCGAGACAACGAACAAAAGACAAACACGATACATGGGTACCCTCGCGACCCAATCATCTTATCCGAGCAAGGAGAGTCTCAGGCCCAGCCGCCGATCCGCGCGAGAATCTCCGGGATCTCGAACACCGCGCGGTTCTCTATCGCGGCGGTGTTGGCGCGGTACCGCGCCAGCGTGTCCTCCTCGAGTAACCGTCGAACGGCGCCGGCAATGCCGCGGAAGTTGGCGAGCACCAGGCCGGCCTGCCGCTCTAGAATCCAATCGCAGTTGTACCTCTCCTGCGGGAGCGTCCAGGCGTTGCGCTCCACGATCACCGGAAGCCGCATCGCCAGCGCCTCGCTGATGCTCCCGGGGCCGGGCTTGCCGATGAGAAAGTCCGACAAGTGCATGTAGTAGGGGACCTCCGCGGTGAAGCCCTCGATGAACACCGGAATACGAGGCTTCAGCGCGCGCAGCCGCCGCGCCAGCTTCTCGTTGCGGCCGCAGATCAGAATCAGTTGAACGTTCAGCCCGGACTGATCCAGCCGCCGCGCGATGTCGAGCATGACCGCCGCGCCGTGCCCGCCGAACAAGACCAGGCCCGTGGGCCGGCAGGGATCGAGGCCGAGCCGCTTCCGTTCGCCGGCCCGATCCACTTCCAGCGGCTGATGAAACTTCGGGCGCAGGATCATTCCTGACGCGCGGAAGATCGTCTCCTCCGGGTGCCCCATGGTGCGGGCCTGCTCCACCGCCCGATCGCTGCCGCAGATCAGGAACTGCCGCTGCCGCTCGATCCAGAAGTGCGGCGGATAGTCGGCGAGGTCCGTGAGCACGGTGACGAACGGCGCGCCGGGACAGACGTTCCGCAGGCTCTCGCACAGCGCACGGTTGAAGTGCGGGACGAAGGAGACCAGCATGTCCGGCCGCCGCTCGCGCAGGTATGCCTCAAGCAACCGAACCTGCGGGCCGTGGTACATGCGGATCAGCCACTGCATGGGCCGCACCAGCACGTCCGAGCCGAGCGTCCAGCCCTTACGCAGGAGAAGGTTGTAGACGTCCTGAAGGCGCAGGCCCGTCAGCTTGCGAAAGACATCCAGCGCATCGAGCAGCTCCTGCAAATTGACGAGCCGCACGTCCCACGGCCGCCGCTGCTGTTCGATGAGGGTGCGCACCGCGGTGGCCGCGCTCCGGTGCCCTCCGCCCGCGTCAAAGAAGACGAAGTCGAGCTTCCGCATCCAGACCCGATTCTTCCACGTTTTCGCATCCCGGTAGAAAGGGCGGACAATGATAGCGGTCTGGCGCTGCGAATTGTGCTTCAAACGGGCCCGGCCGGAGCACGATGCTCCGGCCGGACAGATCCGGAACCTTACGAGGCGTTACGGTGCGACGTCCACGAGGTGTCCTGAAATCGTTACGGTGAAGGTGGCGTCGTGGCCCTCCATGGGATTCGCGACCTCAGCTATTACATTCGGTCCACTCGCCCCCGTATTGGGGTCCCGGTACACGCGCAGGACTTGAGCCCCCTTGCCGATGGTTTGGCCAAGTTGCGTCAGCGGGATCTCATGATGATACCAGACCGAATTTGTCACGCAGTAGATGCTGGCCTCGAAATCGCTGGGGAGGGGAATAACCTCGTTTTCGTGGACGCGCACGCTGGCGTATTCGATGACCAGGCGCTTTCCGTCAGGCACAGGGGGCTCGAGAGTGAGCGTGGTGAAACCATAACCAACGGACAGCTGTTTCATCGCCACGAAGGGCTGGTAGGCTGGGTTGTCCACGTCGCGCACGGGCACGGGGTCCGGCCAGTTGCCGACGTT
>CAYZJD010000155.1:0-10058 GCA_964478455.1 uncultured Solibacteraceae bacterium
TTTCTTCTGAATTGTTCCAGCCCGCACAGACTGCGGATTTTGCAAGTACCTCTCCAGTCTTGTCCGACGCCGGCAGTTCCGCCGGCGGATGGCTGCGGCGGATGCCGCGCTGGAGCTTCTGCTGGCGCGACCGCCGGCATTGCGGGCCTAGCGGCCCGCTGCACCGAGTGTCAGGGACAGCCCGTGGGATAGGCGATCGCCTCATCACGGATTCCCGCCCACGATCGGTACGTGAACCACCGTCACGGCCGGCTCGGCCAGCGCTTGCTCAATCGCCGGACGGATTCCACGCGGCTCGTTCACCCGCACGCCGCGAGCGCCGAGCGATTCGGCCAGCCGGTCGATGGCGATTGGCCCGAGCGAACTCGCGATCGGCTCGCCGAACTGCTGCATGTGGCCGGCGCGCGTGATCCCCCAGCCCTGGTCGTCTGCGACGATGGCCACGAAGGGAAGCTGCTGCCGCGCCGCGCACTCCAGCTCCGCCACGTTGAACGTAAACGCGCCGTCGCCGGAGAGCAGAATCACCGGCCGGTCCGGATAGGTCAGCCGCGCCGCCATCGCGCCCCCGATTCCCCAGCCGACCACGGCGCTCCGCCCGCAGGTGAGCCAGTGGCCGGGGTAGCGATCGCACAAAAGCTGATGAGCCCACTGGCCGATGCTGCCGCCGTCGATCAGCAGCACTGTTTCGTCCGTCAGCACTTCTCTAAGAGCGCCGATGATGTGAATTGCGTGCGTACCCTGCTGCGCCTGCCGCCTGCCGGTCTCCTCGACTGTGCGGCGGAACTCGTCGCGCCGCCGTCCTGCTTCGTCGAGCCACGCGCGAAACGGCTTGAGGCCGCGCCGCTCGCACGCTGCTTCCACTTTTTCCCACGCGGCCGTCACCGCGAGGATGCGCGCTTCCTCGTTTACTGCGCCTGGCTGAAGAAAACCGACCCGGTAATCGGACACCGCGCCCGCCATCACGATGCAGTCCGCCTCTGCAAGCAAGCGCGGGCCGCCCGTCGCCGCCCCAATCACGCCCATGAAAGTTGCGCTCGGGCGATCGACGCTCCCGCGATCCCAGATCGGAACTACCACCGGAATCGAGTACCGTTCAGCGAAGTCGAGCATCGCACTGGCGGCGCCCTCGTAGTACACGCCGCTGCCCGCTACGATCAGCGGACGCTCGGACTCCCGCAGCGCCGCGGCGCAGACCTGGGGGTCGTCTTCCCCTGGCGCCGGCGGCGGGCTCGTTCCCCTTCGCAGCGGTCGGGACGGTTCTATCTGGCTCGTCTGGATGTCCATGGGAAAGGTGAGATGAACGGGCCCGGGTGGATAAGCGGTCGCAACATCCCAGGCTTCACCAAGTATCTGAGGCACGCGGTCGGCGCAGTCGATGCCCCGCGCGTACTTCGTGACACTGGAGGCGAGCGCCACCTGGTCGAAGTCCTGGAAGTGGCCCATGCCCGCCGTGCGCAGCGCCCCGGCGCCGCTCACGAGCAGCATCGGCGAGCCGTCGAAGTACGCGTTCACGACTCCGGTGAGCGCGTTGACGTGCGCCACTCCGCTAGAGACCGCGCACACGCCCGGCCGCCGCGTCAACCGGCCTGCGTACTCGGCGATGTAGCCCGCGGTCTGCTCGTTGCGCGTGTCGATCAACCGCAGCCCCGCGCGCCGGGCGGCGTGATACAGCGGATCGAGCCCGTGCCCGCACAGCGTCGCCATCCACTCGACTCCGCGAACGCGGAGCCCTTCTATGAACCACTCGACAGCGGTCATCATTGATTCCTCCCGGCCCAGACTAGCGCAGGCGTCGCCGCCTGCGCATGAAGCCGTACCGGTCCGGCTCAAAGGCCCGCAGCGCGGCGGTTTGCGGATAATACAACTGGACCACGCCGGACGGCGGTCGCTCAGCGGCGGGACCGCGTTTCCCGGCGCCGGCCACGGGAGTATCTCGCATGAACATCGGTTCGTTTCCGACTCTTCTGCTCATTCTCTTTGCGGCCATCATTGAGCCCGCGTTGCCCGCAGGCCGCCCCACGCTGCCGGACGAGTTTCTCTTCGGGGCGAGCACCTACCCGGAATTGCAGACCCGGGAGGAATGGAACCGCATGTTGGACCTGTTCCAGAAGGCTCGTTTCAACGCCGTCCGGGTGAGCGAATCCTCCTGGGGCAACCTCGAGAACGCGCCCGGCAAATACAACTTCGGCTGGCTCAGGGACTACCTCGACGGCGTTCACAAGCGCGGCATGAAGGTAATCCTTGGAACCTCCAGCTACATTGCTCCGCAGTGGCTGACCGCAAAGAACTCCGATCTGCTCGTCGAGCTGAATCCCGGCTGGAAGGTCCACCCCATGGCGCGCAAGGCCGCCTGTCTGAACCACCCGGCGTACCGGCAGGCGCTCCGGCGTTACATCCTCGCTCTCGGGCGCGCGTTCAAGGACCACCCGGCGGTGATCGGATGGCAGCTCGACAACGAGATCGAATTCGTCGTCGGTCAGCCTTGCTACAACGCGGCCTGTGAGCGTGCCTGGCGCGAGTGGCTGAGGAGGGTCTATCGTACGCCCGAGGAATTCAACGAACGGCTCAACTTAGTAAGTTGGGGAATGCAGGTAAGCTCGTTCGATGACGTACCGCAACCACGATCGGTGGTAGAAGGCGGCTCCGCCGGCCGGAGCGGTCTGCCGGCGCTGGCGCTGGCCAACCTGCACTTCCTCCGCGACGTCATTCTCGAGTTCTTCGCCGAACAGGCGCAGACGCTCCGGGAGGCGGGAGCAGGCCAGTGGATCACCACCGATTGGAACACCGTGTGGACCGCGCTGGCCGACGATCCGCAGGCGCGCAAGTCGCTGGATCTCGCCGGTCTGAACTTCTACCAGCCCTCCGCCGACATTCCGGACTACTGGACCACGCTCGCCTGGCACCTGGACATGCACCGCTCCGCCCACGGGCTCGGCCATTTCCTGGTAACCGAAACGCGGGTCGGCGTGGCCGGCGACGTGATCATGTGGGACCCCTTCCAAAGTAAGGAGCAGTTTCGCATGTGGATGCTCCAGCCGGCTGCCTTCGGCGCCTCCGGCCTGCTGTACTGGTCCGGCAACCGCTGGCATGGCGGGCACTGGCCGCACTGGGGCGGCGTGCTGGATTGGACCGGCGCGGCAGAGCTGGATTTCGGCTGGCTGGTCGAGCTCGGCGAGTTCTTTCACAAATCGAGTGAGCGCCTGTTGCGTAACCCGGTGAAAGCCGATGCGGCGGTGATTACCGACTTCGATCAGCGCGGCGCACTCCATGTTTACGCCCATGTGCCCTCCAGTAATCAGGTGCTCCCGCAGGCCTTCGATGCGCTGCACCGGCTGGGAATCGGCGTCGACAGCCTCAGCGTCGAAGAGGCTGCGCGGTCCGGCAGGCTCGCCGGGTATGCGCTGGTGGTCCTGCCGGCGGCCACGGCCCTCGATGACCCAAAGCTTCCTCAGGCGCTCGCAGAGTACGCAGAGAACGGCGGCCACGTCGTCATTACGCCGTTCACCGCGTACCAGTCGTGGGACGGTGTATTCCGCCGGGACGGATTTGGCGCCAACCTGGCCGGCCTCACCGGAGTCGTCGTGCGGACCGCGCGAAGAATGGGCACGTCCGCCGACAAGGGACGGGAGGACCAGCGAGTGAGCTGGCTCGGCGGAGTGTCGACCGTCGGGATCGACGGCTACTGCGAGTACATGGACGTCCGCCCTGACGCGGAGGTGATCGGCCGGTTCGAGAGCAGCGAGCCGGTGCTGAACGGCCGGCCCGCCGTCACCAGGAGGAAAGTCGGCAAGGGCGCTGTGCTCAAGCTGGCGTTCTGGCCGCAGGACGACTCGGTACTTCGCCTCTTTGCGGAACTGGCACCGGACCCGGCCCGGCGGCTGGCGGCCCCCACGCCTCCTGGCATCCAGGCCGTGCCCAGGACGGACGGCAGCCTGTTCGTCATCAATACAACGCCCGGTTCCGCAACCATCCGGCTTGCGAGGACGGCGTCGGACCGAATCTCCGGACGGAGCCTCGGGCCGGCTGTGCAAATGCGTGGCTACGAGGTCCTCTGGCTGGAGTAGGAGAAGGCAACCGAACCGCCGGCTGCCTTCCCGGGTACAATTCAAGAGGTCAAGGTATGAATCACCGGGAACGTGTCATCGCCGCTCTTTCTCGCCAGGCGCCTGACCGCTGCCCCATGCAAGTGAGCTTTACCCCCGAATTCGCCGAACGCCTTCGGACCGACCTGCGAATCCGCGGCCGCCAGGTGCACAACCCGCATGGCGGCGGCAACACCTATGAACTCGAGCGCGCGCTCGAACAGGACATGCTTCTCACCTCCGTCGGTTGGGCCGATTCCTACTACCAGCAACCCGGAGATTACGTGGACGAGTGGGGCATCTCCTGGAAATCGATTCCCTACACGACGCCTTACGGAGTTGGTCGCTACACGGAGACCGTCGCGCGCCCGCTGGCGGATCGTGCCGCATTGCGCGACTACAGGCCCCCGGATCCCAACCGCCCGGAGCTGTATGCCGAGGCCGCGCGCGTCCTCCAGGATTACCGGGACGAGTACTGGATCGTGGGAGTGACCGTGACAACCATCTTCGAGACAGCGTGGGCCCTGCGCGGATATGAGCAGTTGATGATCGACTTTATCGAAGATCCCGGCCTCGCGGAGGCCATCCTCGAGATTCCCTTTCGTTATCACCTCTCCGCCGCCATCCAACTGGTGCGAATGGGCGTCGACATGATCTGGATCGGAGATGACGTCGGCGCGCAGAACGCCATGCTGATTTCGCCGGCGCTGTGGCGCAAGTACCTCAAGCCGCGCGTGGCCTGCTTCATCGCAACGCTGAAGGCGATCAATCCACGGCTGAAGATCGCCTACCACTCCGACGGCTGCATTTACCCGATCATCGCCGAGCTGATCGAAATCGGCGTGGACGTTTTGAATCCGATACAGCCGGCCTCGATGGATCCGGTGAAGCTGAAACGAGAATACGGCGACAGGCTCTGCTTCTGGGGATCGATCGACGAGCAGCGTACCTTGCCGTTCGGCACTCCGGACGACGTTCGCGCCGAGGTGCTGGCGCGCTTGCGCACTCTCGGGGAGGGCGGCGGGCTGATCCTCGGGCCGACCCACCACGTCCAGCTCGATACGCCGATGGAGAACTTCTGGGCGATGGTCAACACCATCACCGGGACGCCCTGCCGCTCGTAGTCCCAATTGCGCGTCCCGGCCCGCCATCCAACCAACGCCGCTCGCTCCGCCTCGTTTGACTTCCCCCCGCTGGTCGCGCTATGTTGCGACCTGAGCGCAGTCAGTGTGGCGCGGTAGCCAAGTGGTAAGGCAGAGGTCTGCAAAACCTCCACCACCGGTTCGAATCCGGTCCGCGCCTCCAGTGCGCTATGCTGGAACGAGAGAGCTCCCCGGCGCGGTAGCCAAGTGGTAAGGCAGAGGTCTGCAAAACCTTTATTCGGGGGTTCGATTCCCCCCCGCGCCTCCAGCCCATGACATTCCTATATAGCCCTCTATGAGAACCTGCTCGCACCGGGATGCGTGGGACTTGTGCCGTCCCTGGGCAGATGGGTCAGCTTGGGCCTCTCTCATGCCCGGCTGGTGATTCGCTGACCAGGATCCCATCAATGACGTAGTATGAGCTTTCAGCACTCTGTCTACATGCTTGCTCTGTACGCCAAGAGTGCGCAGGTGGACTTGACTGAACAGGAGAAGCGCGACATAAAGATGGTTGTGGCGCGGCTGAAAGGAACGGCTCTGTGATGAGCGGGAGAACGTCGGCTAACAAGGCTCCCCGGCCGAAAAGGTCCAAGTTGGGCCGGCAGATTATCGAAGGTTTGAGGCTCGTCGGGAAGCACGTCAAGCGCGAGATCGAGCTTCCCGTCCGTTATGTTGAGGTGCCGGATTTTGTGGATGTGAAGGCCGTCCGCGAAAAGTCGGGACTCACGCAAGCTGAGTTCGCCCGGCGGTATGGAATCAGTCCGCGATCTTTGCAGGAGTGGGAGCAAGGTCGGCGACAGCCGGAAGGGGCCGTTCGCGCCTATTTGCTTGTGATTGACCGCGACCCGCGAGCGGTTGAGACCGCACTTCGACAGCTCGGCTAGCCCTGCCTATTGCGAAGCTCCCATGGTGCATGGAATCTCTGATGTGATGATGGCGCGCGTTGACAAGTGCCTCGCGCGGTGTGAGATCTCGGAGGACGTTGTTGTCTGTCTGGCAGTGGAATCCGGCAGCCGTGCCTGGGGATTCCCTTCAGTTGACTCCGATTATGACGTGCGCTTCCTTTATGTTCGTCGGCCGGAGTGGTACCTGGCGATCGAGCTTGAGGAACGTCCCGATGTGATCGAACGTCCCCTGGCAGATGGTGTCGATCTTAGTGGTTGGGATCTGAGAAAGGCATTGAAGTTGTTCCGTAAGTCGAACCCGCCGCTGATGGAGTGGCTTCAGTGTCCTCTCGTCTACCGCGAACGGTTTTCTGTCGCCGCACGCTTGCGCGAGCTGCTTCCCCTCTTCTATTCGCCCCGGGCGGCCTATTTCCACTACCTGCACATGGCTCGGGGCAACTTTCGCGAATACCTGCGCGGCGATTCCGTGTGGGTGAAGAAGTACCTTTACGTTTTGCGTCCCCTGCTGGCGGTCCTCTGGATTGAGCGCGGACTTGGCCCGGTTCCCATCGAGTTCAGCAAGCTTGTCGAGGCGACCGTTGTCCAATCACGTGTCCGCGAGGCGATAGAACGACTGGTCCAGGAGAAGGCCGCCGGAGCAGAACTCGACCGCGGGCCTCGCATCGAGGCCATCAGTGAGTTCATCGACAGCGAAATGAAGAGATGCGAATCAGCGGCGGACGTCGCGGAGACACCTGCCTCTTCTCTTGACGCGCTGAACAACCTCTTTCGCGAGGTCCTGAATGAAGTATGGGCGCCCAAACAGCCTGCGTAGCATCGCGGTGAGGCCACGCCACCGCCTACGGCAGACTGGTCTTCTGACGGGCGGCGCCTTGCCTTTTCGAAGCTGGAGGACGGCCGCTGGCACCTGACGGTGCTCGACGTTGCCGAAGGCCGGGTCGAGCTTGCCCTGCCGGACCCGGCGCGGCCCGCCGATGGAGAGACACCCGGGCGAGTCCGCGCAAAAATAGCCTGTAACGTAGTCCCGGCTCGCGAGTATTGTCGTATTGATGGCCGAGCCGGTTTCCCCTGCCAGCTTTGGAGTGCTGTATCAGCGCCACTCGCGGCAGGTCTACCGGTTCGCGCTGGCCATGACCGGCGACGAGCCGCTGGCGGAGGACCTGACCGCGGAAGCGTTTCTGCGCGTCTGGGAGTCTGGATCGCGGATCGATTGGATGACGGTGCGCGCCTATTTGCTGGCCATCGTCCGGAATTTGCACCACAACGAGTGGCGCCGCGCGCGGCGCCGGCTTCCGATCCGGACGTGAAGATCGAATTGCAGCGCGTGCTGGAGGCGTTGCGCCGCCTCCCTGAGCTCGACCGCGAAATACTGCTGCTGCGGGCCGAAGGAGGGTTGTCCTACGAAGAAATTGCCGCTCTCGTCGGCGGCACGGCGGAAGCCGTTCGCGTCAGAGCGCACCGCGCACGCAAAAAACTGACGGAGGAATTATGCCGGAAGACATGATCGGCAGGCTGTTGCCCGAGAGCATCGGGCCGGCGATTCATGTGGAGAAGCGGGCGTTGAGAGAAATCCGCTCGGCGCTTCAGGCGCGCACATCCTCGGCGGCGATTGCCCTGACGGCGTCGGCGCTCGTGTTTGCGTGCCTGCCGCCGAAGCTTTCGCCACTCACGTCGGCGCTTCAGCAAGGCGGCGTCTGGCTCGCGGCGCTGCTGTCTCTCGCCTCGCTCGGATTCTGGTGGCGATTTCTGCGGGCGTGCGCGCGCTTGCGAGGATCGGGGCTGCGACGGCCTCGCGGGAATCGCGCTCGTGCCGCGTGGGTGCTCGCCGGAGTGATGGCAAGCTGGGCAGTTGCCGGCACCATCTTCGCGGCGCTCGGCTTCACTCTCCGCAACTACGCTCTTGCGGCGCTCCCCGGACTCCTGCTCGCCGGCTGGCTCGGCGAACGCTTGCAGCAAATCCCGGATGTCGAAACAGGCAAACAAGAAGAGCGGCGCCGCATGAGCATTCTTCAAAACGAGGACGACTAAGAGACCAGGGGCCCTTGCCTGCCAGTTCTCCGCTCCCAATAGCGGCTGCGATACAGTGTTCTCTTTCGGAGGTTCCCTGACCATGCCATACTCACCGCTGTCGCGCCGCCGATTCCTTGCCGCGTCCAGTCTCGCCGCCGCCCGCGCGACTGGAGCCGCCTCGCCGCCGAAGGACAAGCTTCACGTCGCTACCAACGAGTATCCCTGGGGCACTTTCTACGCCCGCGAGAAGCGCAGCTTCTATGATTTGCTGGATGGCGTCTTGGGCGAAGTCGCCGCCGCCGGCCTCAACGGCTACGAACCCCTGTCGCGGTCTCCAGAGGACGTGAAGCGCCTGGAGCCGCTGCTCCGCAAGCACGGGCTTGCGATGCGTTCGCTTTACGTGAACAGCACGCTGCACGTGCCCGACCAGGCCGAGAAGAGCATCGACGATGTTCTTAAGATCGCCGGTGTGGCGCACGCCATCGGGACGCGCATCATTGTTACCAACCCGAGCCCGCTCCGCTGGGGCGGACAGGACAACAAGGACGATGCCCAGATCCGTTTCCAGGCCCAGGCGCTCGACAAGCTCGGCGCGGCGCTCGCCGCTATGGGCCTCACGCTGGCCTACCACAATCACGACATGGAGCTGCGCAACGCCGCCCGCGAGTTTCACCACATGATGGTGGCCGCGGACCCGAAGCACGTCAAGCTCTGCCTCGATGCGCACTGGATCTTTCGTGGCTCGGGGAATTCCACGGTGGCTCTGTCTGACGTCGTGGAACTTTACGGCCGCCGAGTCGTGGAGCTGCATCTGCGGCAATCGAAGGACGGCGTCTGGACGGAGGTTTTCGGAGACGGCGATATCGATTACCCCGCGCTGGCCAAGCGCCTCGCCGCGCTGGGCGCGAAGCCGCACCTCGTGCTGGAGCAGGCAGTGGAGAAAGGCTCTCCCAACACGATGAATGCGCTGGAAGCACACCGCCGCGGCCAGGAATACGCGCGCAGCGTCTTCGCGGTCTTCGCCGGATAGGCGCGGCCGGCGCACGTCAAACCATACCATGCGCATTCCGACACTTTGCGCCTTGTTCCTCGTGCTGGCCCAAGCCGCCCTGGCGCAGACGTTGCAGGTCCCTGCAACTGGCGGCCCGGTAACCATTGACGGCAAGCTCGATGAGAGCGCCTGGCAGGGCGCTGCGGTTCTGCCGCTTCAGAACCTGGATCTCGGCGAGCCTTTTCCCGCAGGCGGGGAGGCGCGGCTGATGGTCAGCGGCTCGTGGTTGTGCCTGGCCGCGCGTCTGCCCGAAAGCGGTCGCGTCGTGGCGCGGTCCACCGGCAGGAATCCCGCTTGGTGGCGCGAGGACCTCCTCGCGTGGTCCTTCCGCTTTCGTCCGGAGCGGGATCGCAACCGCTCGCTGGTGCTTACCGTGAATCCGCTCGGCGGCTATCGCATCGACTACAGCGGCGCCACGGAAGAGGAGACGCGGGTGCTGGGCATGGCCGCGGCCTCCATCGGGCAGCGGGAATGGATGGTGGAAGCAGCCGTGCGAATTCCGGGCCTCGCCGAGACCGGCCTCTTTTCGGTGGAACGGGTCCGCGTCCCGAGGGCGGATGCGCCGGAGCTTCGCTGGTATTGGCCCGCCGCCAACGAACGCGCGGAGTACACGCTCGCTCGCGATGAAGGCCGCTCCTCGCCTGCGTTCCCGGAGCCGCTTACAGATCGCTCCACTCCCGCGGCGAAGCCGCAGACGCCGGTCGAGAGGCTCGAGGCCGGCCTGGCCTCGGTTCGCCCCGTGTGGTCTCTAGAGGAGCACAAGCACCTGAACATCGCCAGCATGGTCGAGAAGGACCTGAAGGCACGAGCGATGAGCGCCGCGAGCCGCTTGTCGCGGAACTGTTCCCAATCCTCAACGTTCCGGATG
>CAYZJD010000156.1:0-3090 GCA_964478455.1 uncultured Solibacteraceae bacterium
TTGGTGAACTGGACCGAGCGCAGCTCGGGGCCCTGTCCGGGGTCATAAATCCTCACGAACGGCTCGCGTCGGTAGCGGGCTTCATAGATGCCGATCAGCTTCTCGGCGTCACAGCCAGGCCTCAAGCGCAGGTAGACGGTCTCCAGGATCCCGCGGTCGACCGGCAGCAGGTGCGCAGTGAAGCTGAACTCGCTTTCTTCCAGGCCTGATGTCAGCAATACCTCCGCCACGTGGCGATGGTTCAGAATCGAGTAGGCCGTGAAGTTCTCGGCCACCTCGCAGAAGCTGGTCTTCAGGCTCGGCTTCCTTCCCGCGCCGCTCACTCCGCTCTTGGCGTCGCAGACGATGCCCGCTCTGCGGTCCACCACATCCGCCTCCACGAGAGGGCGAAGCGCGAGGTTGGCCGCCGTCGGGTAGCACCCCGGGTTGGCCACCAGCCGCGCCTTCCGGACGGCGTCGCGGTGGAACTCAGGCAAACCGTACACGGCCTCCGCGAGCAGGCCTGGTTGCGTGTGCGTCTCCTTGTACCAGACACGGTAGTTCTCGATGGTGCGCAAGCGGAAGGCGCCGCTCAGGTCGATCACCTTCGCCCCGGCGTCCAGCATCGCCGGCGCCAGTTCCATCGACGCCTCCGCCGGTGTGGCCAGAAAGACGATTTCCAGCTTCTCGGCTTTCACCGCTTCCGGCGTCGATGCGACCCTTGGGAATTCCTTCTGCCCACGCGGGCGGGGCCGGTCCTCCGAGTCCGCCCGGTGCGTCATCAACCATGGCTCGACCCCGCCATGGCGGGCGAGAATGCGGACGAGCTCCGCGCCGCTGTAACCCCGGTAGCCGACGACGCCAACCCTCACCGCCATGAGTAATTATTCACTCCAATGAATAAATATAGCACGGTGGGACGCGGGCCGGAAGAGCTGGCCGGCTCAGGCGGGCGTTGTCACTTCTGCTCGGCGACCGAGCGTTCCGCCAGCTCGCCCAGGATCGGCAGCTTGTAGAACTGCTCCTGGCTGGTCTTGATGAGCATGAAGATCCAGGTGAAGAAAATGACGGCTTTCAATAAACTGCCAACGAAGGAGAAGCCCCGTAGTCCTCCAGGCCAGTGCGGCAAGTTCGGGAAGTCCCAGATCGGACCGATCACCCAATCCACGATCAGCCAGGCGACAAACAAGTAGATGCCCTGGAACGCATGAAACCGAACCGTTTTGTCGTAGCGGAACTGCTGAGCAGCCAGGAACACGATCGCCGGAACCCAGCCGACAATCGGGATGTAGCAGAGCGTCGAGGCCGAGCGCGGGCTCAGACCCCCAAGAATGTCACCTTTCTTGGCTGTTGCCGACGACTGGCGGGAGCCGCACGCTCCGCAAAACAGATCGGTGTCCTTCGTTTGGCGCCCGCACTGGCAACAATAGGGCATTCCCGTCACCCAGCAATTCTTACGTTACGAAGAAATGCCTTGTTCCCGCAAATCCATTGCAAGCCCGGGCACGCGCAAGACCAGCCGAGCCAGAGGGCTCCCTGTGATAGGATGGCGCCCATGCAACGATCCCCTCTTCTGCTCGTGTTGGCCTGGGCCGCGGTTTCCGCGTACGCGGCCGGCACCCTCGATATTTACTTTGTCGATGTCGAGGGCGGCCAGGCCACGCTGATCGTGACGCCCGCGGGCGAGTCCCTGCTGGTGGATGCGGGCTGGCCTGGCTTTGGGGGTCGGGACTCCGCGAGGATCGCCCGTGCGGCTGAACAGGCCGGCATCCGGCGCATCGATTACCTGCTGACGACCCACTACCACCTGGACCACGTTGGAGGTGTGCCGGAAATCGCCGCCCGAATCCCGGTCGTCCACTTCGTTGATCATGGCCCTAACACGGAAGCCGGCAAGCAAGCCGGCCAGCTATCGGAGCAGTACCGCATGGTCACCGACAAGGCGAAACACCTTGTGGTCAGGTCGGGCGATGCGATCCCGCTCAGGGGCGTGAAGGTAGTCGTAGTAACAGCCCGGGGCGAGCGCATCGCGACGCCCATTGCCGGCGCCGGTGCTGCCAACCCGCTGTGCGCCGCTCAACAGCCCAAGCATGAGGATCCCAGCGAAAATGCCCGTTCGGTGGGCTTTCTTCTCACCTATGGCAAGTTCCGGTTCATCGACCTGGGAGACCTGACCTGGAACAAGGAACTCGAGCTCGTGTGTCCGTCGAACCTGATCGGGACCGTCGATGCGTACCTCACCTCGCATCACGGCCTGGACATGTCCGGCCCGCCAGCCATCGTTCACGCCCTGCACCCGCGCGTGGCCATCATGAACAACGGTGCGCGAAAGGGTGGCTCGCCCTCCGCCTGGCGCGTCGTGCGCAATTCGCCCGGACTCGAGGATCTGTGGCAGCTTCATCATGCCCTTTCCGGTGCCCGGGAGACGAATTCGCCGCCCGATTTCGTCGCCAACCTCGAGGAGCAATGCCAGGGTCACGGCATCAAGCTGTCCGCCCGTGACGACGGCTCCTTCACGGTCACCAACGAACGAACGGGCTACAGCAGGAGCTACCCCCGCAAACCGTAACTTGGGGACAGCCCGCATGTTTCCTCTTCGGCATCGGCCGAGGAAACATGCGGGCTGTCCCCACTCGCTATACTGGAAGGTTCCATGATTCGCGTGCGGTTCGCCCCATCGCCCACGGGGTATCTTCACATCGGCAGCGCAAGGACCTTTATTTTCAACTGGTTGTACGCACGACACCACCACGGGACGATGATCCTCCGGATCGATGACACGGACGTCGATCGCAATACGCAGGAGTCGCTCGACTCAATCTTCGATGGGCTGCGATGGCTCGCGCTGGACTGGGACGAGATCTACCGCCAGTCGGAAAGAGTGCAGTTGCACCGGCAAATCGCCGACACGATACTCCAAAAAGACCACGCCTACCGTGACTTCACCCCCGCCCACGGCGATCTCGAGGAGAAGCCGTACGGAGAGCAGGCTTGGCTGTTCAACCCCGGCATGCGTGAGCTGCCGAAAGAAGTAAGTGACCGGCGCGCGGCCGCTGGAGAACCGTTCGTTCTCCGGTTCCGGGTCCCCCGGGAGAATCGCTCCACCGTGAC
>CAYZJD010000156.1:3100-9905 GCA_964478455.1 uncultured Solibacteraceae bacterium
GACGCGGTCTTCGGCGAGCAAACCAAGGCCACGGCCGACATCGAAGACTTCGCCCTGCTGCGCAGCAATGGGCTGCCGACGTATCACATGGCCTCGTGCGCGGACGACGTTGACTTGCGGATCAGCCACATCATCCGCGGGCAGGATCACCTGACCAACACCTTCAAGCACGTGCTCATTTTCGAGGCCGCCGGCGTCGCGCCCCCGGTATTCGCCCATCTGCCGCTGCTGATGGCGCCCGATGGCGCGAAGCTCTCCAAGCGCAGGCACGGCCCGGTCGTGAGCGTCACGACGTACCGCGACGCCGGCTTCCTGCCCGAGGCGTTCGTGAATTTCCTGTGCCTCCTTGGTTGGTCGCCCAAAGACGACCGCGAGCGAATGTCGCGGCAGGAACTGATCGATGCCTTCTCCTTCGAGGGCATCAACAAGTCGAACGCGGTCGTGAATTTCACCGAGGACGACCCGTTCGACCCGAAGGCGATCTGGCTGAACGCGCAGCACCTTTACGCGATGCCGGTCGAGGATCTGGCCGAGAGGTTGACGCCGTACCTGAGCGCGGCCGGCCTTCAGGTTGAGCGGAGTAAGCTGCTCGCCGTCACGCCGTTGATCCAGGAGCGCATCAAGACGCTGAGCGATGCAGCCAGAGTGGCGGATTTCTTCTTTGTTGATGAACTGCATCCCTATGATGCTGGCGAGCTCATTCCGCAAAAGGGGGACGCGGCCATGGCGCTGGCGCTGCTACAGCGCGCCCGGCAGGTTCTGGCGGTGACGGAGTTCAGGCGCGAAAGCCTGGAAGAGGCGCTGCGGGCCGAAGCGGCCGGCATGGGCGTGAAGAGCGGCCCGATGTTCCAGCCGATTCGGGTGGCCGTCTGCGGCCGCAAAGCGGCGCCGCCGCTGTTTGAAACCCTCGAGGTCCTAGGCCCGCAAACCTGCCTCAAGCGGATTGACCAGGCCATCGAGAAACTACAGCGGGAGCTGGCCGGGCAGCCCGCAGGGGACCGGTAGCGGGAGGCAAGAGGCTATGGATACGTCACGTCCTGACCTGAACAACAGCAGCGCCGGCAAAGCGCCGGAGACCACGGCCGCGACCCAGGCCGGGGCTACGACCGGCCCTTCCAATTTCATCCGCGAAATCATCATCGAGGATTTGAAGACAAACAAGTATGCCGGGCGAGTGCGTACGCGGTTTCCGCCGGAGCCGAACGGTTATTTGCACATCGGCCACGCCAAGTCCATCTGCCTCAACTTCGGCCTGGCGGCTGAGTTCGGCGGAAAGTGCAATCTGCGGTTTGACGATACCAACCCGTGCAAAGAGGAGATCGAGTACGTCGAATCGATCATCCAGGATGTCCGCTGGCTCGGCTTCGATTGGGAGGATCGTCTTTTCTACGCCTCCGACTACTTCGATCAACTTTACGAGTGGGCCGTCCAGTTGATCAAAGCCGGGAAGGCCTACGTCTGTGACCTGACTGCGGATGAAATCCGCGAGTACCGCGGCACGCTGACACAGCCCGGCCGCAACAGCCCCTGTCGCGACCGCTCCGTGGAGGAGAACCTGGACCTGTTCGAGCGCATGCGGGCCGGGGAGTTCCCGGACGGGTCCCGGACCCTGCGAGCCAAAATCGACATGGCTTCGCCCAACCTGAACATGCGGGACCCGGTGATGTACCGCATCCTTCACGCCGACCACCACCGGACGGGCGACAAATGGTGCATCTACCCCATGTACGACTTCGCCCATGGCCAGTCCGACTCCATCGAGGGCATCACACATTCCATTTGCACTCTGGAATTCGAGGACCACCGGCCGTTGTACGACTGGTATCTGGATCAGTTGGGCATCTACCACCCGCAGCAGATCGAGTTTGACCGGCTCAACCTCACCTACACCGTCCTCAGCAAGCGCAAGCTGCTCACCTTGGTTCAAAAAGGGTACGTGCGAGGCTGGGACGATCCACGCATGCCGACCATCTCCGGGATCCGGCGGCGCGGCTACACGCCGGAAGCGATCCGCAATTTCTGCGGCCGAATCGGCGTGTCCAAGACGAATGGCACCATCGAGCTTTCTCTTGTGGAACACGCCGTTCGGGAGGATCTGAACAGGCGGGCACCTCGGGTCATGGCCGTGCTGCGGCCGCTGCGGGTGGTCATTGACAACTACCCGGAGGGCCTGGTCGAGGAACTGGAGGCGGTCAACAACCCCGAGGATGCCGGCATGGGCACTCGCAAAGTGCCTTTCTCCCGGGTGCTTTACATCGAGCAGGATGATTTTCGGGAACACCCGCCGAAGCAGTACTACCGGCTGGCTCCCGGCCGCGAAGTCAGGCTGCGCTACGGCTATTTCATCACTTGCACCGGCGTGGTCAAGGATGACGCGACCGGTGAAGTGGTCCAACTCCACTGCACCTATGATCCGGAGACCCGCGGCGGCAACGCTCCGGATGGGCGCAAAGTGAAGTCGACCATTCACTGGGTCTCGACCGCCCATGCCATTGAGGCCGAAGTGCGCTTGTACGATCATCTCTTCAGCCGGGATCTGGGTGATGAGAGTGAGGGGCAGGACTTCACCGCCTGCCTCAACCCGAACTCTCTGGAAGTCCTGGCCTCCTGCAAGCTCGAACCCAGCCTGCGCGGCGCCGCCGCGGGCGCCCGCTACCAGTTCGAACGGCTGGGCTATTTCTGCGTCGATCCCGACTCAACAGTGGACAAGCTGGTGTTTAACCGGACAGTTCCGCTGCGTGACACCTGGGCCAAGATCGAGAAGACTCAAAAGGAAAAGAGCGGCCGGACATGACGCAGGCAGCCGGACTCCGGTCGGATTAATCTCAGGACATTGGCATGGTTATTCTCGGACTCGGCGGCCTTCTGAACGATGCCGCCTGCGCGATCCTGAAGGACGGCCGGCTGGTCGCCGCGGTCGAACAGAAGAAGCTGGCGCGCCGCTTCCAGCCCGGCGAGCTTCCCGATGAGTCCATCCGCGCCTGCCTGCGCATGGCCGCGGTGGCTGCGGATCAGGTGGACTGCGTGGCCCTGGTGCGGCCTTTCGCCACCTCCAGTGAAACCGACCTCCACCTGGAGCTGCGCGGCTTGTTCCCGAACAGCCAGATCGTCCTGGTCGAACATCACATGGCTCACGCAGCCTCGGCCTATTTCGCTTCCCCGTTCGACCGCGCCACCGTCTTGACGCTCGACCGCCGCGGCGATTTTCGTTGCGGAGCGCGCTGGCAAGCCGCCGCCGGCCAGCTCACCGCCGAGCGGGAATTGTACTACCCCGACTCGTTGGGGGAGCTGTACGGGCGTGTCACGGAGCTGCTGGGATTCGAGCCCAACGCCGACGAACACAAGGTGCAGTGGCTTTCCACTTGCGCCGACGACCGCTCCTCCAGCCTGTTCCTGGAGATCCTCGCGCCGCAGCAGGGCGCCTGGCCGAGAATCGACCGCTCGTTCCTGCACGGCGAGCGCCGCAACCGCGGCGGCTTCAGCGCCAAGTTCTTTCAGAAACTCGGCCTCGAGGACGAGGCGGAGATCCCCCCGGCAGCGCGCCCAACCCTGGCCGCCGGTCTGCAACGCGCCGTCGAGAAAGTGGTCGAAGCGATGGCGGGCGAAGGCGAGAATCTTTGCCTTGGCGGAGGTATGGCGCTTAACGTGTTGCTGGTGGCCGCGCTCGAGCGCTGCGGCAAGTGGAAGAGCGTCTTCGTGCAGCCGGCCGCCGGCAATGCCGGCACGGCCTTGGGCGCCGTCTTCTATGCCTGGCACCACATTTACGGGCACAGCGAACGCGTAACCATCGGTGATCTCTGCCTTGGCCCGAGCTTTAGCGCCGAGGAGATCAAGCAGGTGCTGGAGAACTGCAAGCTCCGGTTCCGCTACCTGCTCACAACCGAAGAGCTGATTGATCACGCCGTCGAGGAGATCAACGACAACAGGATCGTGGCTTGGATGCACGGGCGGATGGAATTCGGACCCCGGGCGCTCGGCAATCGCAGCATCCTCGCCTCGCCGTTGAACCCGTATTCAACCGAGAACCTCAACGCGTACATCAAGCATCGCGAGCCGTTCCGGAAATTCGCCGCGTCCGTGCCCGCCGAGCTGGCGGGGGAATACTTCGAGGTCGGACCCAATGCCCGTTTCCTGGCCACCGTCGGCCGCGTGAAGCCGCAGTACCACAAGGTGTTCGAGAGCGCCGTGCTCGGCAAGGACCTGGTTCGCGTCCACACCGTATCGCGAGATGACAATCCGCTCTACTGGCAATTGCTCCACTCGACTGGCAAAACGACGGGGCTGCCGGTGGTCTACAACACCTCGTTCAATCTGTTCGGAGATCCGCTGGTGTGCACGCCGCGAGACGCCGTCCGGAGCTTCTATTCCTCCGGCATCGACGCCATGTTTGTCGGCCACTTTCTGCTGGAGAAGTAGCGACCGGTCCCTCCCTCACAGCGCTTACCGAGCCGCGCGCGTCAGCAAGCGGTCTTTCGTTTCCCCTACGATTCGACTCGTCTCGCTTCGGCATTCCACCGGAGGCGGCGGCCGCTGCGCATCGACTCCAACGCCATGCAAAGAGCGACGCTGGTCTGCTGGCCCATCTCGACCGTGGCGGTCGGGTCCTTGCGGGAAACCACGCACTCCAGGAAGTTCCTGATGTGTGACCTCGTGGCCGGCTCGAAGCTCCCCGGCCGCTTCACTTCGAGCGAAGGCCGCATCTCCACGGCGCTGCTCTGCGGATACAGCGCATAGGATTCCCGTCCCACGTCCAGCCGCGCCCTGGAGCCGTGGAACTGATTCATCTGGTCGTTGAAGCGGTTGTAGTACATCGCCTTGTAACCAATGGTGAACACGGCCAGGAATTTCTCTGGATACTCGACCGCCATCGTGCAGGTCTCCGGAATCTCGGCGCCTTCGACATCGGGGCTGCCCGCCGTGCAGGTGACGCTCTTGGGATAGCCCGAACCCATCAGCATGTTGATCGCGTCAATGATGTGAGCCCCTTGGCCGATCAACATGCCCCCCGAGTAATCGTAGAACCAATACCAGTTGAAGAAGCGCATCGGATCGGGCTCCCGTTTCGGGGCCGGCCCAAGCCACTGCCCCCAATCCAGGTTGCCCTCCAGCTTCGCGGCGGCCAGTCGCGCGGCGTGATTCACCCACCACGAGTTCACCAGTCTGACTTGGCCCAGCGCGCCGGATTGCGCCACCCGCCTCGCCTCGGCAAAGAGGTCTGAGCTGCGCCGTTGGGTGCCTACCTGGCAGACCCGCCTTGTGCGGCGCACGGCCTCGATCATGCGGAAGCCGTCCTCGATCGTGTGCGCCAGCGGCTTCTCGACATACACGTCCTTGCCGGCTTCGACCGCATCGATCACCATCTGCGCGTGCCAGTGGTCAGGCGTCGCCACGATCACCGCATCAAGCGATTTATCCTCAAGCAGTCTCCGGTAATCGCCGAACGGCGTGGCATCGCTGGAAGCCGCCGCGAGCCCCGCCTTCAGATTCGGCTCGTAAACGTCACAGACGGCCGTCACCTGCGCGCCGATCTCCTTGAACTCCTGCGCCAGAAGCTGGCCGCGCCCGCCACTGCCGATCACCCCCACACGGATTCGGTCGTTTGCGCCAAGCAGCCGCGCCGGGGACGCCGCTGTCGCCGCCAGAAAGGCTCGTCGGTTCATTCGTTCGCGCTCCATGTGCGCCATTGAAGCCAAACCGCTCACGGGCTCGGCCGGCGCGCGTCTGTTATTCTAAATCTAACGAAGCTCCCCAGTTGCCCGCTGTTGAAGTCTGCCAGCAGGAGCGGCCCATGGACCAGAAGAGAGGCGCCATCGCCAAAGCGCGGCGTCTTGCGCCCGCGCTGGACCGGGCCGTGCGGACCGCCCTGGAACGAATCCTTTCGAGCAAAACGTTCTCGCGTTCCCTGAGGATGCGGCGTTTCCTCCGTTACACCGTTGAGCAGGTGCTCGAAGGCAAGTCCGACCAGCTCAAGGAATACGCCGTCGCCGTCGAGGTGTTCGACCGTGCGCCGGCCTTCGACGCGCGCCTCGATCCAATTGTCCATGTAAAGGCGCGCAGGCTCCGCGACAAGCTGCGGCAATATTACCAAACCGAAGGAAGATTCGACGACGTCGAGATCGAATACCCCGTCGGCAGCTACGTTCCCCGATTTCGTAAACGGAAATCCGGCCCGCCCGTCCGGGAGCCGCACGCCGGCCCGTGCAGCGAGGAAAAGAGCCTGGCGGTGTTGCCCTTCGCCAATCTCAGCGCCGATCCCGAAAACGAGTACTTCAGCGACGGCCTGACCGAGCAAATCATTCACGAACTCACAAAACTCGACGGCCTCCGCGTGGTGGCCTGGCAGTCGGCTTTCCAGCTCAAGGGAAAGCCGTGCGACCTGCGAACCATCGGAGAACAACTGCACGTCGGCGCGGTCCTGGGCGGCAGCGTGCGGCGGTCGGGAAACCGTGTCCGCATCGCCGCCCAGCTCGTCCTCATTGAGGACGGGCGCTACCTGTGGTCGGAAACCTACGAGCGGCAGATGCGTGACGTGCTCGGCATCCAGGACGAGATCTCGCGGGCCATTGCCGGCACCCTTCGGCTGAAACTCGTCGGCGAAGCTGCCGTGACGCAAGCGCGCCGGCGGGATCACAACCCGGTCGCCTATCAACTCTACTTGCGAGGCCGGTTCCACTGGAACAAGCGGTCCCCGGAGGAGCTGAGAAAGAGCATCCAGCACTATGAGCGGGCGATCGCCGTGGACCCCGAGTTCCCGCTGGGTTATGCCGGGCTCGCGGACGCTTACAGCCTGCTGGCGGATTATGGA
>CAYZJD010000157.1:0-7777 GCA_964478455.1 uncultured Solibacteraceae bacterium
CGAGCCTTTGCCGAACTGCTTCTCGATCTGGCCCAAAGTGAGACCGAGCATTCGTTGCCGTTCTTTTTCGTCCATGTCCAGTGAATTCCTCGCGGGGGAGCGTGGCTAGGAACCCTTGATTATACCTCTGCGCCCTTGCCGTCTCTGCGGCTACAGCCGCGGCGAATAGTAGCCTTTGCGCGCGCGCACCATCAGGCCTTTTCGGTCCCTCACCTTGAGTTCCACCTCCTGGTAGGAACCGTCGGTCCTCAGGGGCTCGGGCCGGTAGAGGATGTTGTACTGATGTCGCAGCTCGCTGGCGATGTTTTCGAAGGATTGAGACAGGTCCTCCACCCGGAATGGGAAGAACGTCGCCCCGCCGGTCTCCGAAGACAGGTACTTCAACACTTTGTCGCCGTCGATGGCCGCGCCCGTGTTGTTCGTCGAGATCGTGTAGATGACCACATCGGCTTTCTGCGCCATCTCGAGCGCCTGGTCGCGCGAGTACCGGCTCTGGTTGTCCTCGCCGTCGCTCAAGATGACCATTGCCCTCCGGAACTTGTGCCGTGGCTGGTCCTGGAGGAGCTTGTCCCGGCAGGCGAAGAAGATCGCATCGTAGAGCGAAGTTCCGCCACCCGGGCGGAGCGCGCGGATCGTGCCCTCCAGCCTCTCCACGTCGCTCATCAGGTCGGCTTGCAGCTCGGCAGCCGTGTCGAAGCTCACCACTGCTGCCCGGTCCTGCTCCGGCCGCACCACGCTCTTGATGAACTCGATCGCCGCCTCCTGGATGAACTTGAACCGGTCGCGCACGCTATTGCTCGTGTCCACCAGGATGGCCAGCCGCAGCGGCAGGTCGGTCTCGGCGACAAACTCCAGGATCTTCTGGTTGTGCTTGCCCTCGCGGATGAGAAAGTCGTCCTTGGCCAGGTTGGTGACGAAGCGCCCCCTCTTGTCCGTCACGGTGAACAGCAGGTTCACGCGGGTGACGTCGAGGATGATACGGGTTCTCTCGCCGGGCTCCCTGCTGTCCGCCTGCTGGGCGGCGGCGCTCCAGCAAAGGAGAACGGCGAACACGATGGCTGCTGCACGAAGCCTCATGCCCCGATTATAGGAGCGGCTGCAGCCATTGCTCAAGGTCGCGCGGCAGTGGCGCTTCCACGGTCACCCGCCGTCCCGTGGAAGGCTGGGTGAAGGTAATGCGGTGGGCATGAAGGAAGTAACGGTGAAGAGGCGGCCGGCCTTCGATCTTCGCCGCGGCGCCGTACAACCGGTCGCCCGCCACCGGGTGGCCGATGCCGGCCAGGTGGGCGCGGATCTGGTGCGTGCGCCCGGTGCCGATCCGCACTTCGAGGAAGCTGAACTTGTCCGATTGCCGCAGCACGCGGTACTCGGTCCAGGCCGGCCGGCCGTAGCCCAGCCGCGCTGTCATCCGGATCCGCTTCGACGGATCCCGGGCGATCGGCTTGTCGATCACGCCGCGCGGTTCCTTGAAGCGGCCGTGAGCCAGCGCCAGGTACACCTTCTCCACCTCGCGCGAGGCGAACTGCCGCGCCAGATGCCGGTGGGCCACGTTGTTCCGTGCGACCAGCAGCACGCCGCTTGTATGCCGGTCCAGCCGGTGAACGATGCCCGGCCGAAGCTCGCCGCCGGCGTCCGAGAGTCGCGCGAAGCGGTGTAGCAGGGCGTTGACCATGGTTCCGCCCCTCACCCCCGCGCCCACGTGCACCACCATGCCGGCGGGTTTGTTGATGGCGATGACGTCGTCGTCTTCGTAGAGCACCTCAAGGGGAATCGCCTCCGGCTCGGCCCGCAGCGGCGGCCGCTCCACCGGCCGCACCTCGATCCTTTCGCCCCCTCGCAGGACATAGGCGGGCTTCGTTGAGGTTCCGTTCACCAGCACGCGCGCATCGCGGATCCACTCCTGGAGCTGCGCCCGGCTGTGCGCCGGCATCTGCGCGTGAAGATAGCGATCCAAGCGCTGGCCCGCTTCGGAGGACCCGGGGCTGAAGGTCAGTGTCATGGCGGAGGCGTCGTCAGACATGGAATTTGCCTTGCTCCTCCACGGACGCCGGCGCCGATTCCCGCCGCAGCGGCAGCCGGATCCAGAAGCGCGCGCCCCGGCCGGGCTCGGATTCCACCCACAGATCGCCCCCGTGGTCGAGAATCGTCTGGCGCGACAGCGCCAGGCCGAGTCCCAGCCCGCCCTTCTTGCCAAAAGTGACGAACGGCTGAAAAAGCTGGTCCCGGATTTGCGGCGAAACGCCCGGCCCGGTGTCCTCCACGCTGATCAGCGCCGAATCCCCTTCGAGCTTTGCGGCCACCCGCACTGTGCCGCCGGCCGGCATGACCTCCAACGCGTTGCCGATGAGGTTGAAGAAGACGCGCTCGACGCGCGCCCGCTCCAGCGGCAATTCGATTTCATCGGCGGCACTCACGGCGATAGTCATTCCCTGCGCATCCGCGGCCGACTGGAGCGTCTCCACCGCGGCGAGCACCACGTCCCTGAGACGGCAAGTTTCGGCGGGCGCCGTCTTGCCGCGAGATACGTTCACCAGATCCTGGAGCAGTTCCTGGATTCGCCGCGAGGCCCTGTAAAGGCTCGCCGCCAGCCGCCTGACCTGCGGCGGCGAAAGCTCGGTGTCCACCAGCATCTCGGCTCCGCCGTAAATCGCCGCCAGCGGATTGCGGAGATCATGCACGATCGAGCCTGCCATTCGGCCAATGGTGGAAATGCGCTCCTGCCGGATCAACTCGCGCCGCGCCGTCTGCAAGGATTCGCACATCGAGTTGAAGGTGGAGGCTAGCCGCCCCAATTCGTCCTCGCTCGCCACCTCCACGCGGAGGCCGTAATTCTTGCGCGCAACCTCGACGGCTGCTTTGTCCAGCCGTCGCACGGGCTCCACAATCCGGCGCGCCAGCAGCCAGGTGAGGGCCAGGCCGCCCGCCACCGCCAGCAGCCACATCAGGATCACGTCGCGTCGCAATTCACCGATGCGCTGCCGGGCGCCCTCGAAGGAGCGGAAAACGCACAGTTCCCCGACGGGCCGCCCCTGCAAGTCGATCAGGTCGCGCCGCAGCGGTACGTACTGGTTCACGCCATCGCTCATGCGCGCCCCGGTGGACGGCGACGTCATGGCGGAGGCCAGCACGCTGCTGGCGCGATCATTCAGCGTCGAGGCGAACACCCGTCCTCGCGACAGGAACAGGAAATCACTGCCGCCGGTGGCCTGTTTCAGCCTGTCAGCGATCACGTGGTTGACCGCGTATCCGGTCAGCAGCACGTTGATCAACGCCCGACCACGGCCGGAATCGACGTACACCGGCGTCACCACGAGATGCACCAGTTCATCCTCGCGACGGAAGAAGCCAGCAACCTGCTCGGGGAACCGCGACGCGCAGTCTCTCACCACCGGCCACGACCGCGGCACGCCTGCCTCCGGATTCTCGCCCAGCGAGGCGATCAGCGTTCCTTGCGGATCGGTCACAACGAAGAAAGCCGTCTCCCGGAGGTCGTCCGTGACGCGCGTCCAGACCTCCTGTGCGGCGTCGCGGATCGTGGCCCTGTCCCCGGTGCCGAAAGCGGCGCGGACGTTCGGCATGCTGCTGATGATGGCCGCAACCGAGCGCAGCGTCTCCGCCCTCGTTCGCCACAGGGATTCGTAAGCGCGAAAACTGGCCTGCGCCTCTTCCTCCAGACTTCGCGAGGTCGTCCGCAGCATGTGCCGCTGCACCACCCAGCCGGTGACGGCGAACAAGGCCGTCAAAGCCACGGAAGTGGACAGCCAGATCTTCCAGAACAACGACAGGCGGCTGAACCTCACCGGTGGCCTCCCGGATACACCATATGCTCCTGCGGTGCGGGCGGGTAATCCTGGCCGTGCTTGTTCTTGTGCGGAACCTCGAGATATCCCGATTCGGAGATGCGAAGCCGCGCCAGCGATACTTCTTCACGATCGATGACGACTGTCCTCTCCAATGACTTCAGCGTAGTCTCCGGCGCCCGCTCGTGGAAGACCTTCATCTGGTAGTCCCCCGGCGGCACTCCTTCGATCCGATACTCCCCCGTGCGCGTCGTCACCGCCACCCACGGCGTTCTCGTCACCACGATCACCGCGCTCATCGTGGAGTGAATGTTGCAGAAGACCCGCACAACGCCGTCGCGGCGAAAGATCACTCTCTGACTCGTCCCCGGCGGGTAGAGCCCGGTGTCGAACGGCTGACCGCTGAAATTGGAGAACGCGTTGTGGAAAATCGGGTCGAGGTTCGGGAACTCCACCGTCGTGCCCATGGGCACCGCAAGAATGTGCGGGGTGAACCTCTTCCCCTTCTGGAGCATTTGCACGTTCCTCGGCAGCGCCGGCGGCGCCTCGCCTATGACCGGCTCCAGCCAGACCACCACGCCGGAATAGTCCTTTCGCTTCCGCACGCCCGGGTCGCGTGAATCCGCCAGTTCCACGCCCCCCGTGACGGTGGCGGCGAGAGCCGGGGCCGCCACGAGCAGGCTAAAACAGATACGCAACGGCCAGGTCATAGTGGTTGTTGATCCGCGTGCCGGTTCCAAGATAATCGGTCCTAACCTGAAGCGCTTCGAGCGCCAGGATGACGTTGGGCGCTAGACGGTACATCAGGTTCGCGGCCCCCGCCATGTTCTTGCCGACCATGCCCGGAAGCAGGTCGGCGTTGCGGTCGTCGTGCCGCCCGCCCATCAGATTGAACGTCAGCCGGCTCGTTGCCAGCAGCGCAACCTGCGCCCACCCTCCGCGGCTACGCACCGGAACCAGCCTGTCATACATGAACGTGAATCCCTGGCGGGGCGCACCGAAATGACCTACATTCTGCCCGGCGAAGAAAGCGCCGCTGAAGTCAAGCTTTGCCCAGGGATTGGCCGACCAGTCCAGCGAGAAAACGTGAGAAGGCGCCGAGAAACCGTTCACGTGGGAAACGCTCGTGTGAAACCCGGGAGCGATCTCGATCCGCCGCGTGTCGTCGATGGTCCTCGAAAGCAGGAACCGGCCCTGCAAGCCCGGTCTCCGCCTGGAGACGGAGACTCCGTACTCGCTGTAGGTAGCGGGCGCCTCGTCGTTCACCTGCACAAGGCCGAGCTGGACCGCCAGCCTGGCGGCATCGGACAGCTTCACCCGCTGCTCGAAGCGGACCTGCGGCTGCCAGCGCCACAAGTTCCCGGCGCCCGTGAGCGGCGAGATCCCCGCCTGTGCCAGCGAATTAGGTTCGCGTGGCGCGATGATCGGCTTCTCCTGGCCGACGAGCAGGCTCCGCGTCCCCCAGTCGAGTTCGATCGACGCGGTGCGCACCCTCGCAACGTGATTCAGCGGATCGGTCGTGCCGCCGAAGAAGTCGGCGTGAATCGAGCCGCGCACCTTGCCTCCCCAGAGCGACTCTGGGCCCCGGTACTCCAGACCGATTACCGTTTGCCGGAACGTCGCGCCGCCGGTGGCGGAGCCCGCGGTCCTTGATGCCAGCGGTGGATTGTCGCCCCCGCCGGCAAACCGGGAGTTCAGAAAAACGTTGAACAAGGCCATTCCCGTAACCCGCAGCGGGAAGCGCTGGGAAGACTCGACCTTCGTCTGCGATTGCTCCTCGATCCGGCGGTCGTGAATCTCGAGCTTCTCCTCAGCCGCCGGATGCGACGCGCCGACCTGCCGGCGCAGTTCCTCGATCTCCTGCCGCAACTGCCGGTTCTCCGACTCCAGCCGGTCCAGGCGCGCCAGCACGGACTCCCATTGTCCCGGGCTCTGTCCGAGTAAGCCCGAGGGCGCAAGCAGCAGCAGCGCGGAGATAACGGCGCTGCGGCCGGCACGAAGGAATTCAGCGTCCAGCATTTAGAAGTTCCTCCACTTTCTTCCTCACCTCGCCCGGCGAATATGGCTTGGTGAAATAGGCGTCGGCGCCGAGACGCTTCAGCCGGTCCGGTGTCTCCGGGTTTGTGTCGCCGCTGATCACGACGATCGGCAACCGCGCCCAGTGCGCTGCCGAGCGGACCTGCTCAATCAGCTCGAAGCCGTCCATCACCGGCATCTGCAAATCGGTCACCAGCGCCGCCACTTCCGGCGCGCCGCGGCTACTCAGGTACTTCAGTGCCTGCCGGCCGGTAAGAGCGTGCGCCACCTCAACGTTCGGAATGGCCAGAAACGCCATCTCCAGCGCGGAAGCGTAGTGCGCGGCATCCTCGACAATCAAGATGGTTCGAGGCATCCCCTCATTCTCCCCAAGTTCAGATTCGCAACTGCCGGGACCCTCTGTTAAATCGATGTAAAAAGCCGCGCCTGCACTAACCTGCCGCGTCAAATCGACGCGGACCCCTACGGCAGAAAGCGGTATCCGACTCCATGCACCGTGAGAAAGTGACGAGGCGCAGACGGATCCGGCTCCAGTTTCTGCCGCAGCTTGACCACGTGCGCGTCCACCGTCCGCGTGTTCGGAAACGACTCGTATCCCCAAACCGAGTTAAGGATCATGTCTCGCGTCAATGGGCGATCGGGATTCTGGAGGAAGTAAACCAGCAGGTTGTATTCGGCCGGCGTCATCCGTACATCCTCGGTCTTGCGAAACACCAGCCGCCGCTCCAGATCGACCTCCACGTCGCCGAAGTGCAGCACCTTCTTGGCGTCCGGCGCCGTGCGGCGCAGCACCGCGCGGATCCTCGCCAGCAGCTCGCGGGTGCCGAACGGCTTGACCACGTAGTCGTCAGCGCCGATCTCGAGCAGCAGGACCTTGTCCACCTCGTCGCCGATGGCGCTCAACACGATGATCGGAGTCTTGACGTTCGCCGCCCGCAACTGCTTGCAGATCTCAACGCCGTTCATCCCGGGCAGGCGCAGATCTACCAGCAGCAGGTCGGGCTTGAGCGTCAAGGCCTTCTCGAAGCCTTCGCGTCCGTCGGCGGCGAGAACCGGCCGGAACCCCTCCCTCTCCAGCATCACGCCGATGGTGTCGCGCAGGCTCTCGTCGTCATCGATCACCAGAATCTGCTGCATGAGAGCCGGTACCAGCGATTGTAAACCGTCTACGCCTCAGGCTGGCGGTGCGCCGAGGGATAATGGAAACATGGTGCGTACAGCGATCTCTCTTGCCGTCTTCTCTCTGTTCCTCCCGGCCGTTGCGTTTTCCCAGTACAAGCTCGAGGCGGCCGGAGCTCCTCCGCCCGAGGTCGCGCCGGCCATCCGCGAGGCGCTCCAGTCCGATGGAGCCAGGGTCCTCGCCCCCAACGGCTCTGCCTTCTGTGAGATTTGGTTTCGCACGACCGCGCCGAAGGGTGCTCGTTCCACAGAACAGGGCGTCAGCCTGCCTGACCTGCCCCATGGTGCGTTGCTCGGCGTGATCCGCTTCCCGGCCCAGGGTCAGGACCGTCGCGGCCAGCCGATCAAGCCTGGTGTTTACACCTTGCGCTACAGTCTCTTTCCTCCCGATGGCAACCACCAGGGTGTGGCCGCGCAGCGCGACTTCCTGCTGATGGTCCCAGCCGCCTCCGACGCCGATTTGAATTCGACCCCTTCCTACAACGAGGTGGTCAAGATGAGCGCCAAAGCCTCCGGCACCTCGCACCCGGCAGTCCTTAGCTTCTGGAAAGACGAAGCCGGCTCGGCCCCCGGCCTTGTGCAGGAAGGCGAAGACTGGGTCCTCTACACCAAGATCGGCGATGTGCCGGTCGGCGTCCTGCTGGTCGGCATCTTCCAGGGCTAGGCTGGGGCTGCTCGTCACGTTTTCGCTCTTTGCGGTTCATCACGCTTCGATCCAGCTTGGTGCCCTTGGTGTCTTGGTGGTGAGATCCCGGCCAGAC
>CAYZJD010000157.1:7787-9834 GCA_964478455.1 uncultured Solibacteraceae bacterium
TACTCGCACAGCTCGAACGCCTCCACGTAACGGATGCGGTGCGCCATCTCCGGACCATAGCGGCTCGCCAGCGCGTCCGAGAAGTCATTCTTAAGCAACACCGTCAGCCAGTCGCCGAGCCAGCGCTTGCGGCCGGCTGCATCGACTGGTATCTCTTGCAGCAGACCATCCAGCGACGGCAGCCACTCATAAAACTGGCACTCGTGTGCGTCGAGGGAATCCACCTTCCGGTCCCACGCGTCGTCGATGGCGACAACGATGTCGGGCCGGAACGCATACGGCTTCTCGAAGGGATCTTCCAGATACAGGTAGATCGGGTTCCTCTTCAACGGCGGCGCCGACGGGCAGACGTTCGGCACGCACACCATGTACGCGGAGTCCTGGACGGCGAGGCCGGTATTGCGGTGGTCCGGGTGGTAGTCATTCGGCCTGTGCGACAGCACCACGTCCGCTTGCCACTCCCGGATCTGCCGGATGATCTCGAAACGATTCTCGAGTGTCGGCAGGTACTCGCCGTCGTGGTTGTCGAGCACCTCCCAGGCGGCGATGCCCAGCCGGCGCGCGGCCTCCTCCGCCTCGCGCCTGCGTCTCAGCGCCAGCGTCGCGCCGCCCACCTCGTGATGCCCCGCGTCTCCGTTGGTGACCGACAGGAACTTGACGGCGTGCCCCTGCGCCGCGAGCTTCACGGCGGTGCCGGCAAAGCGGTATTCACAGTCATCCGGATGAGCGCCGATCGTGAGAACTCGCATAGGGTGAGGCAGGCTGCCCCCGGGCATCCGGGGGCTAGCGCTCCACGTCGAAGTAGATCTTCGCCGTCGCGCGGTACTGCAAGACCTGGCCTTCGCTGAGCGCCATGTCGAGGCTGTCGATGTGGGCCCACTTGATGTGGCGAACCGTCTTGGCGGCTTCGTGTACCGCGTTCTCGGCGGCCTTCGCGAAGCTCTCCGAAGACGTGCCCACGATTTCGATCACTTTCTGGGTCATTCTCTGTCCTCCGGTGAAAGGAGCAAGTATAACAGAGGCGCCTTGAACCGCAGCCCTCTTGCGCAGCGCGCAAGCTCGCCGGCCTGCGAACGGCTCAGGCCGCGGCCGTGTGCGGTTGCCCGTTGCGGGCGGCCGACGCTTGAGCCAGCAAAGCTCCCAGTTGCATGGCATTCACGACGGAGTTGCCGTCCGCGTCGTTCGTCAGCACGACGAAAGTCCTGGCGGCGTGCCGGGCGACGTGCTCGATCCGTCCCTTCCACTCCTCCAGCTCCCCCGGGGAGTAGAGGTAACCGTGCCGGTGAGCGCTAGCGGCGCAGCCGCCGAACTCGTGTTGCCAGTAAGCGCTGTTCCGCCCGTGAAGGCGTACGTAGGCGACTGAGGACGTGACGAATGCCGTCGGCGGCATGGCCCGCGTGTACGGCGGTTGATCCACGTTGACGAAACCGAGCCGGTAATCGATCAGCGTCCCCAGCGCCTCTTCCAGGAGCCAGCTCTCGTGACGCATCTCCACGGCCATCGGGAACTCGTGAAACGCTCGCCGCAGCCGGATCAGGTGTTCCCGGTTCTCCGCCGTGAAGCGGAACGACCAGGGAAACTGCATCACCAGACAGCCGAAGCGGCCGGCGCGGACCAGCGGGAGCAGGCCTTCCTTGAAGCTCGCGACCTCGGCCGGATCGAGCGGCCGCTCGTGCGTGAACCTGCGGTTGAGCAGCGCTGTGAACGTGAACTCTGGGTGATGGCGGGCCTTTGCCAGCCACAGCCGCGCAATCTCCGGGCGCGCGGGCCGGTGGAACGTGCTGGCGATCTCGATCAACTGGAACCAGCGCGGCAGGAACGAGAGCGGATGGAAGCCCGGCGGGCGCTGCTTCGGGTAAACCACCCCTTCCCAGTGCGGGTGGTCCCAGCCGGAAGGTCCGATGGCTAAGGTGGGGGAGGACATGACGGCCTCACTTTCGCTTTTTCTTCGCCCTCCAGTGTAACGCGGATGGGCACCCCCGTCAAGGGCTTTGAAAGAATCCAACAGGTGAACCGCGTTCAGATCAAGCAACTGCTGTGATGCCGT
>CAYZJD010000158.1:0-9764 GCA_964478455.1 uncultured Solibacteraceae bacterium
CGTTCTCGGCCTAGCGCGGAAGATCGCGGCCGGCATCTCGCTGCCGCCGGTCCCGCCGGCGGGGGAGGAGCGGCGCCGCTGGGTGGGGAGCCAGCGAGTGAGGTTGCGGGAAACGGTTCACTACAAGCCCGTCTCAGTGCGCCACGCCTGGCCCGTGCACAACACCAAGAACAAGGGCCTGGAGACGGTTGCGTGGCGCTTTGAGTTTGAGAACGGCCTGAGCGCCGCAGGCGTGCTGTTCAAGGCGATCGCCGCGCCCCAGAGCGCGCCGGTCACGCTGGTGCTCGACGACCGAGGGAAGCAGAATGCAGCCGCCGAGGTCTCCGAGCGCGTGAACCGGGGCGAGCGCGTGCTCGCGCTCGACCTTCTCTTCACCGGAGACGCCGCGCCGCAGAAGCCGGGACCGGATCACTATGCCCAGATGATCGCCGCCGCGGGCGAGCGGCCGCTCGGCATCGAAGCGGCGCAACTGGCGGCGATCGCGCGCTGGCTCGGCGCTGCCCGGCCGCGAATCGAGAGCCGTGGCATGCGAAGTCAGGTAGTCGCCTTGGTGGCGGCCGCGCTCGAGCCGCAACTGTTCGGCGAGCGCGTTCACCGCGACGGCATCGCCTCGCTGCGACTCCTGCTCGACAAGCCCGTCGAATACAACGAAGCGCCGGACCTCTTCTGCTTCGGCCTGCTCAAGGAGTTCGATATCGATCGCCTGGAAGCGATCGCCGGGCGATGAGGCTCACGCCAATTGGCGCAGGTACCAGGAGATGAACTTGTCCACCTCCACCTCCGCCTCCGCATAAACGCCGGGCCGGTACGCACGCGACCGCACCCCGGCCTGGTTCTCCTCGCAGATCCTCTTGTCTTGCTCGGCGGCGGCGCCATCCCGTCGCGAGTCAACTTCTGGACAGAAAGGGACGCAGCTCAGCCATCACCGTCTCCTTAGTCCGGCGAGCCAATTCGAAGAGCTTCTCCTCTTCGCCAGGCAGGACGTCGGGGACGTCGCCAGGATAGCGCACATCGACTCCATAGGGGCTGAGTTCGGCGACCTCGCGAAGCACGACTGCCATCTCCGGCGAGACACGGGGTACAAGGTTCAACAACAGGCGAATGTTGTGGCTCTTCGGGAATTCGATCTGATGCCGGACCAGGAACGCCTTGAGGTATTTCTCGGCGGCTTGTTGGCAGTGGAACGCGATGATGTCGCGAAGCCGGTCCTCGTCCCGCAGCAGTCTCTCCGCAGCGCGATAGTCCCGCTCCGCCTTCCCGACCCAGTCCCCCGTCAGGTCCCGCAGAACCTCCTCAGGCGGCTTCATAGATCACTCGGCCGTATTTGTGAGCAGGATAGGCAAGGCCACCGAAAATGTTCTTCGACTCCTCGAAGCGTTCCGTGGCAATGACGAATACGTCGACAGGGAAACCCAGGTCACCAAGCGACTCCCAAATCCGCAATCGTTCTTCACGCGTGTTCGAGGGCGAGCGTTCCACCACCAGCAGGTCAATGTCGCTGTCGCGCGTCATCGCGCCGGTCGCCGCTGAACCGAACAGAATGACCCGATCGGGCTTGGTAACCCGAAGGATGCGCTGGACGATCTCCTGCACAACGTTGTCGTCGATGCCCATCAACCCCATCATATGCGGGTGTGCACGACCATTTCCACGCTTACCTGCGGGTCGAGTTCGAGCGGGTCTATGGTCCGGCCACCGGTCCCCACTAATACGGCCAAGCCGAGTCATCGGCCCGCCGGATGGTCGGGCGCAGCCGCCGCAGGTACGGGTATTTCTTCGCCGCCGCCTCGTTGACGTCGATGCCGAGGCCGGGCTTGTCATTGATAGTGATGTAGCCGTCCCGATACTCCGGCATCGCGGAAAACACTTCGCGAACCGCGTCTCCCCAGCCGACCGCGAATTCCTGGATGCCGAAGTTCGGCACGCTGAGACTCACGTGGCAGTTGGCCATATGCGCCACCGGTGAAATGTTGCCCGGACCGTGCCATGCGGTCAGGATGCCGTACGGCTCCGAGATGGCAGCGATCTTCTTGCCCGCGGTGATCCCGCCGCAGTGAACGAGATCGTGGCGCAGGTAATCGATCAGGTGCTCCGTGATCAGGTTCAGGCCGTCCCATTGCCCGGTGTAGGCCTCGCCCATCGCCAGCGGGGTGCTCGACTGCCGGCGGATGATCCGGAAGGTGTCGAGGTGCTCCGGGCGCAGCGGATCTTCGAAGTAGAACAGGTTGTACGGCTCGACGGCCTTGGCGAGGACAATGGCCTGGCTGGGCGTGATGCGCTCGTGGACGTCGTGCAGCAGCTCGATCTCCTCGCCCACCGTCTTCCGCAAATGCTCGAGCAGCCTCGGCAATGTGCGGACGTACGGTCCCGGCTCCCACATCTCGACCGGAGGAACGCCTTCCGCGAACGCTTTTTCCGTGGCGGCGCGCTGGCGCTCGGACGGCGGGAAGGCGTATCCGGATTCGGCGCCCGGCGGCGCCACCTGGACCTTGATGACCCTGTAGCCGGTGGCCATCAGCTTTCGCACGCCTTCCTCGACTTCCTGGAAGCTGCGGCCTCCGGTGCTCGTGTACGTGAGCAGGCGCTCCCGCGCTTTGCCGCCAAGCAGTTCGTAAACCGCAAGCCCGGCCACCTTGCCCTTGATGTCCCACAGCGCCATATCGATGCCGCTGATAGCCGACATGTGCACGGAGCCGGACCGATAGTAGGGAAGGAAGAACAGCGTCTGCCAGATGTCTTCCAGCCGCATGGGATTGCGGCCGATGAGAGCGGGCTTCAAGTGCTCTTCGATGAAGGCGGCGATCCCGAGCTCGCTACCTGAGCAGGTGGCGTCGCCCCAGCCATACAGGCCCGGCTCGCTGGTCGTAATCTTGACCAGCACGAAGTTGCCGAGCGCGGCGCGGTCGGGGTTGGTCACGAGCACCTGGACACCGGTGATCTTGAGGTTTCGTCGAACGGCGGAATCGCCGCGGGCCGGCAGCATCGCCGGGGCGGCAAGAGTATAGAGGAACTGGCGGCGGTTCATGGAGCGATTGTGACAGAAGCGGGTGGCCCGTTCACATACGGAGACTGTCCCGATTTCGGGATCACGCTATGAGGGCTGGCTGCCGCCGCGGCCCGGGCAGGCCGCACGGCTACACATCCTGCTTCCGGAGGGCGCGGTCGGCGATGAAGAGCGGCCCAGCGATCCACAGCAGGAGCGCCGACAGGACCGCCAGGCTGCCCGCTGCCTTACCTCCGAGAAACTTCACCAGTGCCGCGCCGGCGGCGCCGAAGACCGGCGTGTCGCTGAGGGCGATGAGGCTGGAGACACGGACGAGGTCCACGGGATTGCCGAACAGGGAAAGGAAGAGGAAGAGGTTCGCCGTCCGTTCCCTGAAGAGGAACGCCAGCCCGATGACGAGAAGGTCATAGAACAGAACGAAGAAGAACCAGAGGAAGACGGAGAAGGCCAGAGCGCGGGTCCTGGTGCGGCCCAGAACGCCCGCCATCGCTCCGAGTGAGAGGAAGATCAGCGCCAGGAGGAGGGAGAGCCCGGCAACGGCGAGAAACCGGCTGACGCCGTCCGGACCGGCGTGAGCGGAGACGATGAGGCCGGCGAGGCCGAAACCGAACAGGGTGGCGGCGGCAAGGGAAAGGAAGAGGCCGAGGATCTTGCCCAGGAGGATCTCGGTGCGGGTCACGGGTTGCGAGAACAGGAGTTCACTCGCGCCCTTCTCGCCGGTGAGGCTCAAGGCGCCCATGCTGAGCGCAACCATCGGGATGAGGTACAGAACGAGGTTCAGCAGGCTGGCGGCCGTCCTCAAGAATCCCTGGAAACCGACCGTCCCCGCGGTGGCCAGGCCGAAATAGGAGATCGCCAGCGTCAGGGCGCCGAAGACGCCCGCGAAGATCAGCGTCCACTTGCTCCTGACGCTGATTTTCAACTCCTGCCGGGCCAGCGTGATCACCGCCTGAGTTTCCATCATCTCCTCGCTCGCCGTCATGGCCGCATCCGGGCGACGACCCGGAAGCCGAGGTCGTTACCGGCGTGCTCCGGCTGGAAGGAATCCCGGTAAGGCAGGTACAGCGGAGCGCTCGTCGCACTGTACCACGAGCCGCCCCGCACGGACCGCCGCCCTGGCGTCCCATCGTGGTTTCGATCGTCGTCTTCGTACGGCGCCTGCTGGTTGTAATGACGAAACACCGATTGCGTCCATTCGGCCACGTTGCCCGAGGCGTGGTACAAGCCGTAGCGGTTCGGCTTGTAGACGGATCGCGAGTCCGCAACGCCGGCGACCGTGACGGCCACGTCCGGGTTCTTCTTCCAGTTGTACAGCCCGACTTCGGCGTCGCTGATCGCCATTCCCAGGCCGTAATCGAAGCTATCCGGCCCCCGAGCCGCTTTTTCCCATTCGGCGTCGGCGGGAAGAGAGAAGATCCACCGCTCTCTGCCCAGCTTCCGCGTGAGCCAGCGGCAGTAGGCGTTTGCTTCGAACCAGTTCACGAGCACGACGGGCTGGTCCGGCTGTCCGAACCGCTTGTATTCCGCATCCCATGGCTTGAGCTGGGCGGCGGCTGACGTCGGATGGGCCGTTCGCCATCTCCACCCGTCTTCGCTCCAGTTCTGAGCCTCAGCGTATCCATCCGGATCCCTCAGAAATCGCCTGAACTCCGCGTTGGTTACTTCCCAGGCGCTGATGAAGAACGCGGTCAGCCAGACGTAGTGAGGCTCGCGCGGGTTCAGCCGGTCTCCGATCAGAGAGTAGCCGCTCGGGATGTACACGAATTCCGAGGTGCTTTCCGGCAGCAGCGGCGGGGAGGCCGGCGGCGGGCGGATTGTGACAGTGAAAGCCCCGTCTCGATCCGGACCGCCGCGATAGCCCAGGAGCGGAACCGGATAGAAGAGGATTCTCCCCGTGCCCGCCGCCGCGAGGAAGTAGTTACCCGGCGGCAGCCAGCCATGCATTGCGCCAAAGTCAGGGACCTCGACGGCGTCCTGAGGACTTCTGCCCGCCCGGAAAAGACGAAGCCGGGCACCGGCCAGGTTCGAGACGGTCAACTCGGTTTCCTGCCGCTCATAGCGAAGGCTCTCGGCGCGCTCGCGGGCCGCCCAGCGCAGGGCGAAGAGGCCCGCGGCCGCCAGGGCCGCCGCCGCAACCGCTGCCGCCGTGAGCTTCGTCACTTTCCCAGGTCGGCCCATGACAGGAGCTGACCTTTGAACTTAGCGGCGTGGCGTTCGGCGGCCGACCGGTTTCTCAGGGCAATCAAGCCGCTCGCCATCGGGCTCCGTATTTCGTGGGATTTCACGTAATGAGCCTGTTCCGCTTCGATCCAGGTCTGTGCTTCATAGTCCATGACGAACCGGGCCACCGCCTTGTCCTTCCGGTTGCCTTGGCGCAGAAAGTCGAGCATGCAGCCGATATCGTCGAACTTGTAGACGGCCTCTTCGGCGTCGATGACCTCGGCGGCAAACGGTTTTTCTGAAACCGCCATCCTGCAAAGCGCGCACATGTCGGCGGCTTCGATGTCAACCGGCTGTGGCCGTTTGGTCTGGCAAGCCGCCGCTGCCAGCAGGAGGCACAGCAACAGCGTTCTCATTTACGCACCTCAGGTACATCTCCTCGAGCGAGTGGGCCTTGAGCTGCCTTTGCAGCGCCTCCACCGATTCCAGCGCCACCAGCCGTCCTCCGAGGAACATCGCTACCCGGTCCGCCAGCAGCTCAACATCCACGAGGACGTGCGAGGAAAAGACAATCGTCTTCCCCTGCTGCTTGAGGGAAAGGACGTAGTGCCGGAACCGGAGCGTGCCTTCCGGATCGAGACTGATCGTCGGCTCATCGAAGACCAGCACCGGCGCGTCGGCCAGGGCCGCGACCGCGATCCCCAGCCGCTGCACCATCCCGCCGGACAACTGGCTCACCGGCCGGTCGGCCAGGCCATTGAAGCTCAGGCTGGAACTCGCCAGGACGGCGTCGATGCGGCCGAGCGGCAGCTTGCGAAGCCGGCAGTAGAACTCGAGCACCTCCCGGCCGGTGAGGTTCTCGTGAAAGCAGACGCGCTGGGGGAGGTAGCTGAGCAGGCGCTTCGCCGCTCTTGAGTTTCTCCACGGGTCGACCCCGTCGAGCAGCACCTGGCCGGACGTCGGCTTCACCAGGCCGACCATGCACTTCAGCGTGGTCGTCTTGCCGCTCCCGTTCGGTCCCAGGAGAGCGAAGATCTCTCCCGGCTCGATTTTGAAAGACACGTTCTCGATCGCCGGGATGTCGCCGAAGCGTTTGGAGAGGCCGCGCAGCTCGATCATCGTCTCCGCCCCTTCGCCATCAGCGCGATGGAGGAAGCGAGCATGGCCACGGGCACCGACAACCAGAGCGGACTGCTCCTCCGCTTCTCTTCCTCCGGCAGCCGGACCGACAAGGGTACTGGTTTCATTAGCGGCGAGAAATCGAACTCCTGCGAACCTTCAATCACGGGGAACGTCTCCTCCGCAAAAGCGAGGGCTTGGGAGGCGGGACTGAACAGATACAGCCGCAGCCGCGGGTGGTTCCCCTCCAGGTGCTCGAAGACGTTCTGAATCTTGAAGGGCACGTCGCCGACGCCGTTTCCATCGAGATCATAACCGTCGTAGTTGCTCCAGTAGTTTCCGATTCCCTGGTCGCTCCAGCGGGTCCCGGTCTTCCTGCCAATGATGCGGATCGGGCTCAGGTTCTCGACGAAATTGTTGCGCTGGAAGAGGTTGCCGGAGGCGCTGCTGAACGCCTGGATGGCGACGTCGTTGAGCGCCACCAGGTTGTGCCGAAGAAGGCTCGACCGGAGGGATTCCATGAAGATGCCGACGCCGTTGTCAGCGATCACGTTCTCTTCGGCCAGGCAATCCACGCTGTCCTGGAAGAGGATGCCGAAGGAGCTGAAGCCGCGGTTGTGGACAAAAACGTTCCGGTGGAACGTGATTCTCCGCGAATACATGATGGCCGCGCCGGAGACGTTGTCGTACGAAAGATTGTCCTCGAAATGGTTGTCGTCCGACCACATGTAGTGCAGCCCGTAGCGCAGGTCGAAGAGCCGGTTGCCGCGGATGACGGACCAGTAGGCGCGCTCGAAGTAGATGCCGTCGCGCACCTGGCGGATGGTGTTACCCGTGATCGTGTTGTGCCGGGAGTTCCAGATGTGGATGCCGCTGCCGCGTTCTCCCAGCCCGAGGCGCGCCCGCCCTTGAATCACGTTGCCGGTCACGGTATTGTGGTCCGACTGCAACAGGTAGATCCCGAACAGGATGTCACGGAGCTCATTGCGTTCAATACGGTTCCCGCTGGACTTCACCAGGATGCCGGAGTCCTCGTCGGCGAGCATCCCGCCGCTGTGCTCGACGGTCAAGCCGCGGATGACGCAGCCGCCGGCGATCACCGTAATCACGCTGCCGCTTCCGTCGCCGCGGAGAACTGCCTTCCCGTCGCCCTCGAGCACGAGCGGCCGGTCGAGCGTGATGTTGCCCTGGTAAGTGCCGCCGAGCAGGTGAATGGTGTCGCCGGCGGCCGCGTTCGCAATCGCCTCGCCCGGGGAACGGTACGGGCTGTCCGGCCCGACGAGCAGCGTCTTCCCCCAGGCGGCCGCCGTCGCCGCCAGAAGCAGAAACGCGAAGGCCCTGGTCATTGCGGCCGCGCCTGTTTCGCTGACAGGAAGACCGCGATGAGCATCAGCAGAACGGCGCCGACCATGAAATAGGAAGCTGCCCCGGGCAGGTTGTAGACCGTGAAGTTCGCGATCTGCTTCGACCCGATCAGAGGCGGCATGAAGGGCGGCACCTTCACTGCCGCCTCCGGGTCAAGATTGTGACCGTACTCATAGAGCCGATTGTAGAAGCTCCAGAGGGAGAACAGTCCGAAATAGGCGAACAGCACCACAATGTCGACCAGGCTCGACATCTTTCCGATCACGATGGCGCGGAGCGCAAGGATAAAGAACACGCCGATCACCAGCGGGAGCCACGAGAATTCGCTGAAGTCGCCCTCCAGCAGCGGCCGCATCCCGATGTAATGATTCAGCGTGTTGATCTCGCGCAGGTCGTCCCTTCCCTCCGGACGCCCGCCGTCCAGCCGGTAAGAGTAGATGTACAGGTTCAGGCCGTCCGGAAACTGGTTGGAGTACAGCGTCATCGTGTAGAGCGGAAGCAAGTACGTCGGGACCAGCAACAGGGCCGCGATGAGCACTGCAATGCGGCTCCGGAGCGTGAGCGGGAGATCGAAAAAGCGGTTCAGCCGCTCAAGCAGGTTTGGCATGGAGAAAACCTCCCTCGCGGGAGGGCAGGCCGAGGCCCGCCCTACCGCGGCTTCACCAGCAAGTATCCCTGCATTTCCTGGTGCAGCGCCGAGCAAAAGTTCGTGCAGTAGAACGGGAACACGCCCGGCTTGCTGGCCGTGAACTCGATCGTCTTGGTCTCGCCAGGATCGACCACCACGTTGATGTTGTACTCGTTCAGCCCGAAGCCGTGCAGCTCGTCGGTGGTCTGTTCGATGTTGGTCATGTGGATGGTGACGCGGTCGCCCTGGTTCACCTCGATCGCGTTCGGCTCGAAGGTGCTGCGGACGGCGACCATCTTCACCGTCACGGCGTTGCCGCTGCGCTGAACGCCGGCGTTCTTCACGTCCCAGATCGCCTGCGGGTGCTTGTTCTCCTGCGGCGAGTAGACCTCAATCGGCTTCAGCTTGTCGGCCTTGATGATCTGCGCGTAGTGGGGCTCCGGCTCGGTGAAGGCGTCGTAGATCAGTCTCATCTTTTCGCCGGAGATGTCGATGAGCTGCGTGCTCTCCGGCTGCGACGGGCCGACGCTCAGGTGCCGCCCATGGGAAAGCTTGTTCAGCGCCACCAGATACTTGCCCTTGGGGTTCGCCGTGTCACCCTCGGCGGCGGTGAGGTGGCCGATATTGTAAGAAACCGGAACCTTGTCGACCACTTCCCACGTGCCCAGTTTCCACTTGGCGACCGCGCTCTCCACGAACAGGCTCGTGTAAGCGAAACCCTGGTCGTCGAACTGCGTGTGCAGCGGTCCCAGCCCGACGTTGACCTCCGCGTCCCGGATCGACTCGTACTTCAGCACCGGAATACCGTCCTCATCGCCGGTAAAGTCCTTGCTCTGAACGGCAGTCAGGATCTTCTCCATGTTGAAGGCGGTCGTGATCGATTGCAGCTTGCCGCTGCCGACGATGTACTTGCCGTCAGGACTCACGTCCACCCCGTGGGGGCTCTTCGAGCACGGCATCAGGTAGACCACGCCCGGCGTGTCTTTCGGATCGATGACTTTCACCCCGCCGACTGTCTTGGCTTTGCCTTCCTTCACCGCCTGCTCGGCCGCCCTCCAGTTGACCGCCGCGATGTAGTCCCGGTCCTTCTGCGAGGCGGTGACCTCCAGCTTGCCGGTGGCGCGCTCGGAGTTGTAGCAGGTCCAGAAAGCCCAGCCGTTGCTCGCGCCCTTGCCGGCGTCACCCAGGTCGTAGTCGAAGGGCGGCATCATCACCTGCCACCCGACGTTCATCTGACCCGTCTTGGCATCTACGGAGATTCCCACCACCACGCCCTTATATTGCGTGGCATACTGCGCCACCGGCGCGTAGGTTCCCTTGGGCAGCGGGATGGAAAAGCGTGACGCCGCCAGAAGATATTCGGTGTTCGGCGTCACAAACGTAGAGCCATGGTTGCCTGAAACGTTCGGCATTGGCCCGAGGATCTGTTTCACCTTGAAGTCCCTCAGATCGATCCGGGCCACGCGGTTGTTGGCGTTGTCGTTCACG
>CAYZJD010000159.1:0-9717 GCA_964478455.1 uncultured Solibacteraceae bacterium
TTACCGAGGAGCTGGTGATGTCCTTTCTGCAAAACCAGTTTGAGAAGAATGTCCTGATCACGTCCGTGGACTACGTGTTCAACTGGGCCCGCAAGTCCTCGCTGTGGCCGCTCACCTTCGGTCTGGCCTGCTGCGCCATCGAGATGATCACCGCCGGCATGGCGCGGTTCGACATTGCGCGGTTCGGAGCCGAGGTCTTCCGCCCGAGCCCCCGCCAGGCGGACTTGATGATTGTCTCCGGCACCGTGACGCTCAAGATGGCGCCGGTTCTCAAACGGCTCTACGATCAAATGCCCGATCCCAAGTGGGTCATCTCCATGGGTGCCTGCTCCAGCGTCGGCGGGCCGTTCAACACCTACGCCGTCCTGCAAGGCGTCGACAGAATCGTGCCGGTGGACGTCTACGTCGTCGGCTGCCCGCCGCGCCCGGAGAACCTCTTCTACGGCCTGCTGAAGCTCCAGGACAAGATCGATCAGATGACGACGCTCGCCCGCCGCCCCACCGAGGTGCGGCTGGATGAGTCGATGCTCGAGGACTTCAAGAAGCAGGTCATGATCGCCCAGATCAAGACCCCGGCCGCGTAGTTGACTTGCTTCTACTACGATTCGCACGCCGTCTATCGCGCGGCGCCCCTGGCCGCGCTGCCTTGGCTGGACCACGGTTTCGGGACCAGGAATCCGGTCCCGTGGAGCCACGACCCGCAGCTCGTCACCCTGCGCCAGGTCCATTCCGACACGTGCATCTACACCGACGGCCGCGCCGGTCGGATCGGCGAGGGAGATGCCCTGCTCACCGACAAGCCCGGGCTGGTGCTTGCTGTCAGAACCGCCGACTGCCTCCCGATTCTGCTGGTGGATGAGGCGCGTCGCGCCGTCGCCATCGCGCATGCCGGCTGGCGCGGCACGCTCAAGCAGCTGGCCGCCCGTGCCGTCGAAGCGATGCGCACCCGTTTCTCTACCCGCCCCGAGGATCTGCACGCCGCGATCGGGCCCGGTATCGGCGCTTGCTGCTACGAGGTCGGACCGGAAGTCGCCGTCCAGTTCCGCTCGCTCTTTCCGGAGCGATCGGACCTTTCGGAAAAGACCCGCATCGATCTGGCCGAGGCCAACCGCCGGCTCCTTATACGGACCGGCGTGCCGGAGACCCGCCTCTACCTTGCCGGCTTGTGTACGTGCTGCCGCGCGGCCGAATTCCACTCCTGACGTCGGGACGGGCGCCACGCCGGCCGCATGCTATCCGCCATCCGCATCCTTTCCCAATAGGCCCGTCCCCCTCACCACGCCTCAAGAAACTCAAAAGGCGCGGCCCGCGGGCCGCGCCTTCGCCATTTCCGCGGATGCTCAGGCAGCGTTCACCAGCAGATCGTCGAGGCTTTCAGCCTCTCCCGCCTCTTGACTGCGGTCTGCCTTCTCCTGGCACTTGATGCAGAAGGCCGTCCAAGGTACCGCCTGCAACCGCTTCATGCTGATCTCTTCTTCGCAATGCACACAGATACCGAAGCTGCCGTCATTGATCCTGCGAAGCGCCGCCCTCACGTTCCGTAACAGATGCGATTCGCGGTCGAGGTTCCGGATGGCCAGCTCCCGCTCGGCTGCATGCTGCACTTCGTCCAGCGCATCCGGACTCTTCTCGATGGCGATTCCTTCACGGTTCCGCAGGACGGTCGCCAGCTCGTCGTATCGTGCTTGCAGCACTTGCTTGAATCGGTTCAGCTCACTCTTCGTCATGACTTCCGTCCCTCCTTTCCATCGACGAAATCCGGTGATGATCCTCTTCGGACCATCCCATCGCTTCTCGGGTGGCTCCCTGTGAGCCTCCCGACTTGTATTAGACGCAGATCTTCGTCCAGGCGTTTAAGGAAATGTTAGCCTCTTCCGCTAATATCCTTGCTCCGTCCTCCTTGCGTCCAGCACTCACTCTTCGTACCAACCTGCGGCTACCAAGAGCTTTGCGAGTCTACAGCAATCCACCTGCCATGTCAAGACCCAAACGTCCTATCTCCTGCGAAAACCTCGCGCCTTTCATGGCGTATCCGTATTGACGCAAAACAAGCGCCGAAGTTTCATGAAACGGCACGGAATTAACTTCTTTGAACACAAATACTTCCGGCCATCCTTGATCTCGTCTTGCCCGTCCTGCGCCAAACAGCCGGGTTCCCCTTGCCATCCCGCCCCGGTGCGCAGCCCCACCGGCAATTCCTTCCCTTCGTACGTAAAGGGTGCACGATCCGGATGCTAAGATCGGTTCCGTGGGCCGCAGCTCCTCCGTCCTCTGGTGGACGGCCATTTCCCTTCTTGCCGCTCTGTTCCTCATCAACGGCCTTTCCCTTCTTCCATATCCCGGCATCCAGAACGATGAAGCCTTCTTCAGCGTCGCCCTCTACCGGCCTTCCAACGTCGCCTCCGTCCTCAGTGTTTTCAAGCACCGTATCCCGATGATGCACCTGAATTATGTCGGCACACTCAAGAGTTTCCTTTATGCCCCCATCCTCAAGGTCTGGCCTCCTGACCGCATATCGGTCCGGCTGCCGGTTCTTCTAGCTGGCGTGGCAGCGTTGCTGCTCTTCGCGCTGCTGGCGCGACGCGCCTCAAACCCGGCCGCCGCCGCTGCCGCAGCGGGCCTGCTGGCCACCGATCCGGTCTTCCTTCTCACGAACCTCTTCGACTGGGGTCCGGTGACGCTCCAGCACCTCCTCGTTCTCGCGGGCTGCCTGCTCTTTCTCTGGTTCGCCCAAGGCGCCTCCCGCCGTTCGCTTTGCGCCGGGGCCTTCCTTTTCGGCCTGGCCCTCTGGAACAAAGCCCTCGTCCTTTGGACCTTCGCCGCTCTCCTCATCGCCGTTGTCGCCGTCTTTCCCAAGGAATTCGCGCGGGCCCTGACGCGCCGCAACCTTGCCCTGGTTCTCGTCTGTTTCTCTGTTGGCGCCTTCCCCTTTCTTCGCCATAACATCCAGCGTCCGCTCGCGAGCTTCCGGGGCAACGCGGGCTTCTCGCTCGCCGGCGCTCGCACGAAGTTCCACGTCATGAAGGGCACCCTCGACGGCTCTGGCCTGTTCGGCTACTTGGTCTACGACGACCCTGTTCCCAGCCCGAACGAGCCGGAAAGCGGCGTCGAACGGTTCTCCGTATCACTCAGCCACCGGACCGGCCGGCCTCACCGCACGCTCTTCCCCTGGCTGCTCTTGACGGCGGCACTCCTCGCCCCCTTGTGGTGGTCAAGCCCAGCGCGCCACCCCATCTTGTTCGCCGCCATCGTCCTCCTCCTGATGTGGGTCCAGATGCTCGTGGCAAGGGGAGCAGGCAGCGGCGTGCATCACACCGTGCTCGCCTGGCCCTGGCCTCACCTGCTCGTTGGCGTGGCGTTTGTCGAGGCCGCGCGGCGCGCCCGACGCTGGACGGCCCCCCTTGCCGCTGCCGCGCTTCTCGCCGCTTGCCTCTCGGGCCTGCTCGTGACGAATCAGTACCGCGCCCAGTTCATCCGGAACGGCGCGGCCCGCTCCTGGACCGATGCCATCTTTCCCCTCTCCGCCTTGCTGAAGCGGCTGCCGGCGCGGCAGATCGTCATCGTGGACTGGGGCATTGTCGACAACCTCAGACTTCTCCACCAGGGCTGCCTCCCCTTGACATGGGGTGCCCCTCCGCTCCTGTCTCCGTCGTCGGGCGAAGCGGAGAAACAACGGGTGCGCGTGCTCATCTCGTCGCCCGACAACCTCTTCATCGGCCACACCGCCCCTTACGAGCAGTTCGCCGGTATTCACCAGCGGTTGCTGGATTGGGCCACGCAAGCCGGCTTCCGCAAGGATCTGCTTTATGTCGTTCGCGACCGCAACGGCCGCGCCGTCTATGAGGTCTTCCGCTTTCTGCCCGTCAGTAGCGGCCCTGCGCGGGCCGCACCCGCCGCCCTGACCCTACCGGATCGCCACCACCCCGAACACCAGCCCCAGTTCGCGGACGTCGCCCGCTGGCCTCACCGTTCGATCCACCTCGAGCGCCACCTCCACCACTGGCGCGCCGGCGATCTCTGGCGGAATCGGCACGGCGAATGCGAACTCCTCGTTCCGCTTGGTCACTGTGAACGTTCCCAGGCGTCTGCCATCCACGGCCACTGTCAGCCGGATCGGCCCACCCACAAGGTGGGACACCGGGCAGAATCCTGCCAGGTGTAGCTTCTCCGCCGGTGAGCGTGGGCCTCCCAGCCGCACCGTCGCCCTCTTTCCCATCCAGCGGTGGCGGCCTTCTAGGCGATGCCAGCCTGGACCCAGTTGTCCGGCGTACAGCGGGTCTCCTACATCGACGCGTCGCGGCTCCTCGGTCTTCGACCAGCGCACACGGGCGACTGTGAGGTAGGCATTAGTGACGTTCCGGAGCCGGGGTCCTGCCGCCGAGTAAACCACCGCCCGCCTCTCTTCGAGCGCGCGCAGGGCAAACGCCTCGGGCAGGACAAACTCACCTGGGGCGCCCGTCTCCCCGCTCGCCTCAATGTTCTTCTCCGCTCCCGGCGCCAGATGAACGTCGGTCATGCCCAGTAGCCGGTACGGCTTGTCGTGGATGCCCGCCCAAAACAGATCCGCGCTCACTCCCGTGAGCAGCACGACCTTGCCCCGATGCAGTTCCCGCACGCGTGCCAAACCCAGCACTAGGTTGCGCACCTCACGGCTTCGCTCGAAGTTCCACCGCGTGATGGCGCGGGCCACCGGAAGTGACGAGGCCAGATACACCGCGACGCCCACCACCGCCGTGGCCCTCCAGTACCAGCTCAATTTCCAGGCGCGGATGAGCGCCCACGCGCCGAGCATCGCGAGGCCGGCAAGCGGCGACGTGAGGTAGTAATCGGACACGTGATCCCGGAGCGGCAGTACCGGCGCGATCACTAGGACGAACCACGCCGGCAGAAACGCGCCCAGAAGCTCGCCGCGGCGTATCCGCTGGACGGCGAAGCCCAGGAGCAGCAGTGTTAGGAGCGCCGTCGCGGCCGCTGCCAGCCAAACGGGCGGCTCGATCCGCGCCAGCGTCATCCGGCTCGGCCCAAGCGCCATCTCCCAGTAGCGCCACAACGTGGAGAGCATGCTCGCATCGAAGTGCATCGCGTAGCGGCCGGCTGTCGGCTTGGGCGCGTAATGCCAGTGCGCCGCCGCGAATGCCACCGACGGCACAAACAGCCAGAGCGTCTTGCGAAAGTACGGCCTGGCGCGGCAAAGAGCGTACGCGGCCGCCAGCGCTGGATACACCACGTTGATCTCCAGTGCCCCAAACCCGGCCAGAAACGTGATCCACTGCCAGGTCCAGTACGATCGCCGTCCGGTTTCGATGTGCTCTATGAGCAGGCGGAAACTGAGGAGAAGGAAGAACGCGCACAGGATCTGGTTGTAGGCCGAGGTCCACGACATCGCCAGCGCGAGCGCGCCGTTCGCGGTCCAGAGCACCGGCGCGAGGAAACCGGCGCCGCGCGAGCCCGTCAGCCGGTGCGCAATCGAGCCAGCAAGCACGAGATTCGCTATCTGCGTCGCGAACGCGGCGATGCGGAAGGGCAGGGCATTCAGCCCGAACAGAGAGTAGAAGCCCAGGAAGAAGGCCCGCTCGCTGAGCGGCCGGATCGTTCCCTGAGCCTTCGGCTCAAAGAGCGCGCTCGCCAGATCGCGCCAGTTGTGGACATGGAGCGAGAGACCGAGCCAGGCGAAATCGTCCTGCTGGAACCAGGCCTTCAGCCCGAACCGGTAAAGCGCAAGACAGAAAACCGCCGGCAGAACCCACCAGGCCGCGCGGGCGGCACGCTTCATTTCGCTTCGAAGCCGACCGAGGTGACCACCACGCCCAGTTCCCGGCGGTCCACGTCCCCGGGCGGCAGGCACTTGTCGAGCGCGAAGTCCACGGTCACGGCGTCCGCTTTCAATGCCGACGCCGGCACCTCGCGCGAGTAGATCTGCTCGCCCGCCTTGACGAGTGTCACCCCTTCGAGCGGCGTCTCTCCCACGCTAGCCGCCAGCGTCAGCGTCTTCAGACGCCCGATGACGGCGTCCGGCACCGCCAGCTTCAGTCGCAGCGTTGCGCCTTTCTCGGCCGCCCCGGCCGGCGGCCGCAGCGTGACTGAAAACTTCTGCATGGTCCAGCGCCACGCGTTCTGCTCGACATCGTGGAACCCCTTGACAAGCTGGAGAGAAGCGCGCGGGTCGGCCACGTGGATCATGCTGGCCAGGTCCTGGGCCGCTTCCTCGGTCTCGATCACTTCCACTTTCTGCTGCTTGCGCTTGCAGCCGGGCGCACTGAGGAGCAGCGCCACCACCAGTGCCGGGATGCCGATCAGTCTCCGCATTTTTCGACTTCGATGAGGCAATTGTAGAACGTCGGGCCCCCTCCGTGGTCCGTCAGGCGGTCCGAGGTGAGTACGTTCACATTGCGCCGGTCGGGAGCGCACCGGTTCCAGCGAACCGCGCGCGCCGAGACCACGCCCCGCGCCACTGCGTTCTCCACTCTCGCCGCCAGCGCGCAACTGCCGCGGTCGTTGAACAGCCGCACCCGGTCGCCGGAGCGGATGCCTCGCGCCGCTGCATCATCCGGGTGAATCGTGACGTACGAAGCCTCGGCGTCGGCCTCCGGCCGGTGGCCGAAGGTCGAATTCAGCCCGTCGTCGCTCTTGGGCGAAACCAGCTCCAGCGGATAGCGTCTCGCAAGGTCCGGCGAGCCGTGGCGCGATTCAACGGGAACGTAGTCCAGATCCTCCGCGCCGAAATCGCACTTGCCCGATGGCGTGCCAAAGCCGCCCTCGGCGAACGGCAGGAACGGCTCCCCGTCCGTCGCCACGCGCAATCGTACAAAGTGCCTCCGCTCAAGTTCCTCGAGCGTGATCCCTTTCACAAACGGATGCTCGCTCGCCAGCAGCGTGCGGATCATGTCGTCCTCCGAATCCCGGAAGCACGCGTCCTCGTAACCCATGCGCTGCGCCAGCAGCCGGAAGATTTCGACGTTGGACTTCGCCTCTCCCGGCGGAGGCGCCGCCAGCCGGGCGAGCTGAAGATAGTAGTGCCCGTAGGAGAAATACACGTCTGTGTGCTCGAGGAACGTCGTTACCGGCAGCAGGTAGTCTGCATAGTCGGCGGTGTCCGTTTGGAACTGCTCCAGCACCACCGTGAAAAGATCCTCCCGCCGCAGCCCGGCAAGTACCAGGTTCTGGTTCGGAGCGATGGCCGCCGGATTCGAGTTGTAGACCACCAGCGCCTTCACCGGCGGATCATCGAGCTCGGTCAACGCCTTGCCGAGTTCGGCCATGTTGATCAGGCGCGCCTCGCGGCCGAGCGGCGACCGGAGCTGGAGGTCCGGCCGCTCGAGACCGGCGCGATTGACGTGGAACGCGTGTGATGTTGAGAGGTTCAGCCCGCCTCCGACTTCGCGCCACGAACCGGTGAGCGCCGGCAACAGGGCGATGGCCCGCACCGATAGTGCGCCGCGCTCGCTTCGCTGGACGCCGTAGTTCAGCCGTATGGCCGCCGGCCGGATAGTGGCGTACTCGCGCGCCAGCATGATGATGTCGTCCTTGTCGATCCCGGTCAGTTGCGCCACCCGCTCGGGCGGGTACTGGGCCGCACGTTTCCGCAGCGCTTCAAACCCGCTGGTAAAGCGCGAGACGTACTCCCGGTCCTCGAGCTTCTCGGCGATGATGACGTGCATCATGCCCAGGGCCAGGGCGGCATCGCTGCCGGGATGGATCGCGAAGTGCTTGTCGGCCAGCCGCCCGGTGCGGTTCATGACCGGATCGATGGTGTAGAACTTCGAGCCATTGCGCCGCGCCTCAACAATGAACGGCCAGAAATGAACGCTCGTGCCGAGTATGTTCGCGCCCCAGGCGATGATCAGCTTCGAATGGCGGAACTGCTCCGGCTCTGTGCCATACCGCAACCCGAGAGCCCGCGTCAGGCCGGCGGCCCCGGCCGACGAGCAGATCGTGCGGTCCAGCCGCGAAGCGCCGAGCCGGTGAAAGAACCGCCGGTCCATCCCCGAGCCGTTGAGAAAGCCCATCGTCCCGGCGTAGCTGTAAGGGAGCGTCGCCTCGGCTCCGTGCTCCGCGGCAATCGTCTTCAGCCGCGCCGCGATCCCGTCCAGCGCTTCGTCCCACGAAATGCGCACAAAGCGGCCTTCGCCCTTCGCCCCGGCGCGCTTCTGCGGATACAAGAGCCGCTCGGGCGAGTATTCCCGCTCGAGGTAGCGCGCGACTTTCCCGCAAAGGAAGCCGCGCGTCACCGGGTGGTCCGGATTGCCTCGCAGTCGCATCACCCTCTCCCCGTCCACCGTCACCAGAGTCGAGCAACAGTCCGGGCAATCCAGCGCGCAGACGGACCTCTTTACCAGGGACTGCGCCTGCGTTTCCTGCAAGCGCCGGCGCGGCTCATTGCTCGGCGGATGCATCCCGGCTGCCCCCCTTGAGATCGCCCCTCTTGGCCCGCTGCTTCTTCGCCCATCCCGGCTTGTTCACCTGTCGGGCTCGGCCCAGCGCAAGTGCGTCGGCGGGCACATTTTCGGTGACCACCGAGCCGGCGCCGACGTAACTGTTCGGACCCACCTCCACCGGCGCCACCAGCGTCGCGTTGCTGCCGACGAAAACGCCGTCGCCAATCGTCGTCTGGTGCTTCATGACGCCGTCGTAGTTGCAGGTGATCGTGCCGGCGCCGACGTTTACGTTCGCCCCGATCACGGAATCCCCCAAGTACGCAAGGTGCGGCGCCTTCGATCCCGCGCCGAGTCGCGTCTTCTTGAGTTCCACGAAATTGCCGGCCTGCGCCCCCTGCTCGAGGTGGCTGTCCGGGCGCAGCCGTGCGTACGGGCCGATCCGTGCGTCGCTCTCGATGCGCGATCCCTCAATCATTGAGAAGGGTCTCACCTCCACCCGGTCCCCCATGACCGAATCGCGGATGATCGAGCAGGCGCCGATGCGGCAATCCTCGCCGATGCTCGTGCGACCCAGAATCTGCGTGAACGGCTCCACGACGGTATCCGCGCCGATGTGCACCGGCGAGTCGATCGTGACGGTCTCCGGCTTCTCGATCGTGACGCCCTCCTCCATCAGCCGGCGGACAGTTCGCTCGCGGAAGATGCGGTCCACCTCAGCCAGCTCCGCGCGTGTATTGATGCTGAGCAGTTCGCGCGCATCGTCGTGTTCCATCGCCGCCACCCGGTGGCCGGCCCGGCGAAATATCTCCATGATGTCCGTCAGGTAGAACTCGCGCGCCGGGTTGTCCGGCCGGATCTCGCTGATGTGCTTCCAGAGAAGCTCCGGGCGGAAGCAGTAAATGCCGGAGTTGATCTCGCGGATCGCAAGCTGCTCCGCCGTGGCGGCCTTCTTCTCGACGATGGCGGCCACGTTGCCGGCGGCGTCCCGGACAATCCGGCCGTAAGCCCCCGCGTCGTCGAGCGCCGTGGTGATCACGGTCGCGGCCGCCCCCGACGCGCGCTGTGCCTCCACCAGCCGCCGCAGTGTCGCCGCCGCGAGCAGCGGGCAATCTCCATAGAGCACCAGCAGCAGCCCGCACGCTTCTTCGGCGGCCTCGCGGCACACCATGACCGCGTGGCCCGTCCCCTTCTGTTCCTCCTGGCGCACGAAGCGAACGCCCGCCCCGGCGAGCAGAGCTTCCACCTGCTCCGCTTGGTGGCCGGTGACGACGAGGATGTTCTCCGGATCGGCCAGCTCAGAGGCCGTTGCCACCACGTGCTCGATCAGGGCGAGGCCGCCGGC
>CAYZJD010000160.1:0-9713 GCA_964478455.1 uncultured Solibacteraceae bacterium
CAGCGGCAAGACCGGCGGTCATCGCCGAACTGAGGAAGGCCCGGCGGGAAGGTGAAGAGATTTCCGATATCCGGCTCATGGCATCCACTATAATCCCGGTGTGGTGTGTGCGCTTCTGCTGGTGACGTTGCTGCTGTTGGCTCCTGTAGCGGCGCAGCAAAGCGGCGAGATTCGCGGGCAGGCTGTGGATGCACGCGGGGGCGAGCCGCTGGCAAACGTCAAGGTGCAGTTGGGCGGCACGCCGCGCGCGACGATCACCGACGCGGAGGGAGGCTTTCAGATTCGCGACATCCCGCCGGGGGAGTACGAGCTACAGGTCTCGACCGTCGGCTATCGGCTCCTGCGCAAACCGTTCTCGCTCGCGGCCGGCGAGGTGGTGGAGTTCGAGATCATCCTCAGCCCGGTGACGTTCCGGCACACCGACTCGGTCGAAGTGCGCGCCGATGCGTTCGAACCCGCGCGCGCCGACAGCCCGTCGGAGCTGACGCTGGCGGGCGGCGAGGCCAAGAATCTGGCGAGCGTGCTGGCCGACGATCCGCTGCGCGCGGTGCAGGGACTCCCGGGCGTGACGTCCAACGACGACTTCCGGAGCCAGTTTTCGCTGCGCGGGGCCGGCTACTATCGCGTGGGGCTGTACCTGGACGGCATGCTGCTTCACGCTCCCTTCCACATGGTGGCCGGCGAGGAGAGCACGGGCTCGCTCACCGCGTTTCAGGGCGATTTGCTCGAGGACATCTCGTTGCACAGCGGAGCGCCGCCGGTGCGCTACGCGGACCGAACGGCAGGGATTCTGGACCTGCGTACGCGCGAGGGGACGAGGCTGGCGCCGTCGGTCCGGTTCACGGCCAGCGCGTCGAACACGGGCTTCGTGGCCGAGGGACCGCTGGGCCAGGCAAGGAAAGGTTCTTGGGTTGCCGGCGTGCGCAAGAGCTACCTTCAGTATTTGCTCAAGCGTGTAACGGACGATCCGACGCTGGCCTTCGGTTTTCTCGACGCGCAGGCGCGGCTCGTCTACGACCTCAGCGCGAAGCACAACGTGAGCCTGAGCATCATCGAGGGAGTTTCCGCGCTTGACCGGGCGGAGGCGCGCAACAGGCTGGGCCTGAATTCGGTGATGCTGAGCGACCTTCACCTTTCGGTCGCCGGTCTCACGTGGCGTTACGCGCCGGGCGCGAAGGTTCTGGTGACGAACAGCCTGACGTACATGCGCGAGCGGTTCGAGAACCGCAATCGCGACCGCAGCCGGCTCGGCGGGGGGTATTACGGAGAGTGGATCTGGAATGCGACTGCGAATTGGACGCAGAGCGAGAGTGCGTCGCTTGATGCCGGCTGGTCCGTGCGCCGGATTCGCGATGACGGCTTCCTGAACTGGTATCAGTTCAATCCGTATGCGGTCTTTCTGATGAACGACTATCGCGGCAGCACGGCGCGCCCGGGCGCGTATTTGCAGCAATCCTGGAGCACGGCGGGTGGCCGGCTGCGCTTGTCGGGCGGAGCGCGATGGGACCGGCACGGCATTAACGAGGTCCAGACGGTGTCGCCGCAGGCGTCGCTGGCGGTGCGGCCGTTGGAGGCGACCCGCGTCATGATCGGGTGGGGCCAGTCGGTGCAGCATCCAGAATTCCTTTGGCTGCTCTCGCGCATCGGGAACCGCCGGCTTTTGCCGGAGCGCGCGAACCATCTCCTGGCGGTGGTCGAGCAGAGGCTGGACGAGCGGACCCGCGTGCGCGCGGAGTTCTACGATCGAGAAGACCGGGACTTGCTGTTCCGCCCGCTGTACGAACCGCGTCTGGCCGGTGGCGTCGTCGTTAATCCGCCGGCGGAGGCACCGGCGCGGAACTCGGTGCGGGGCTACGCCCGTGGTTTTGAGATTTTCGTGCAGCGGCGCACCGCGAACCGCCTGGCCGGATGGGTGTCGTACGCGTACGGGCGCGCGCGTTTGCGGGATGGAGAAACCGGGGCGAGGTTTCCCTCGGACCAGGATCAGCGGCATACGGTGAACGTCTACGCGAGCTGGCGCATCCGCCCGACCGTGAACCTGAGCTTGAAGTGGCTGCATGGGAGCGGGTTTCCCGTACCCGGATTCTTGCGCGAGGAAGGCGGGCGCTACTATCTCGCCGAGACGCGCAACGAAGCGCGGCTGGAATCCTACCAGCGGGCGGACACGCGCATCAACAAGACGTTCTCGTTCGACCGCTGGCGCATGACGCTCTACGGGGAGCTGGTCAATGTCTTCAACCGCGAGAACTGGCGGTACGATTCCTTCGGCGGCTACAACCCGGAGACGGGCCGGGCGTTCCCGCGTTTCGACAAAATGTTCCCAATCCTGCCCTCGGCCGGCATCGTGCTGGAATTCGAAGGGAGGCAGTAGCCGCGGCCGCGTCTCTAGAGTGGTCTTCTCACGCGGAGACGCGCTGGGCGAGGGTCCGGGCGAGCACGGCTTCCCGGAGGAGCGCCGCCTGGCGTTCGGTAAAACGGAACCGCGCTTTGGGAATGCGCCGCAACTCCCCCCTCTTCAGTTCGGTGCGCATGATGCCCGACGGCGAGTGGCGGTGGCCGAGCAGCAGGTGGCCGATCTCGTGAGCCATTGCGTAGCCGAGCACGTCGGCGGTTGAAGAAGGATCCCAGGCCAGTTTCACCGCGGCGTCCTGGAAGATGGTAGCGTAATGGGCGAACTCGCCCGGGGGCGCCAGCAACGCAACTCCCAGGACGTGCTTGGGAGCCGCTTCCGATCTTTGGCCGATGGTCAGCACCAATTCCGCGGGCTGCACTGTCCGGGCACAGACTTCGCTCACTTGCGCGGCCGGATTGTCCCCGGAGCAGTCGAGCCAGGTTATCGCCACGCCGGACGTGCGCAGAATCTTGGAGGCTTCGTTTTGCGATTTCTCGAGAAGCATCGGCTGAACCTGCGCCCAGTTCCTGAAGCGGACCGTGATCCGTAATCGCGGCAACGCTTCGGCGGTCCTCCAGTGGCTTTCGGCGTGGCGCTGGACGCCGCCCAGGGAAGTGTGGGTCGAGCGGCTCGCGTCTCCGGACAACAGCGCCAGTGTCGAGGCGACGGTGAGCAGCAGCCCGGTTCTTCTTGTCATGACGGCCCCTGAATTGGCGTACGCGCGCCGCCGCCTGGCCGATCCCCAAATCGGACAGCTATAAGTGCAATCGACAGTAAAGGATAGCGGGAGGCGGGAACTGCACTGGCGAAGAACTGGAGGGCGAGTCTTTTCGAAGCGCCCTGAAACGTTTTCCGCCTGAGATGCACTATAGTACAGAGGCGGTGGCCAGGGCTCACCGCCGATAAGGAGGGGCGCTGTACCGTCACGCGCTTCCGTTACTGCCGGGCGCGGGACGGACTGGGATTGCCTCGAATTCCTAGAGAGGGAGAAAACAATGAACAAGTTTCTGATCTTCTACAAAACCGGACAGGACCAGCTCAGCCGGGTCTTTGACATTCTCGACCAAGCGGAGGCGTGCCGGTCCGCCACCTCGAAGAGCTTCAACGTTCGCGAGGTGGATGTGTCGAACACCGGCGATCCCGACCTGGCGCACTGGAGCGGCCAGCAGACCATCGAGTGCGTCACGGTCGTGAACAACGCAGTCCAGGACAGGAAGGTACTGCCGCCTCCGGTGGACGTTGGCCTGATGGTGCGCAATCTGCCCTGAGCAAAGGAGCCCCATGACCAAGCGTCTTCGCAAAACCATTCCGGTGTGCCTTGGCCTTCTCACCGTCTTCTTCGGTGATGGAGCGAGCGCCAAGTCAACTCATCCCAAAGACTTCGTCAAGGTAAAGGAAAGGCCGCCTCGTGGACCGGATCTCACTCTGAATCCGGGCGACTCTGAGGTGGACGAGCGCGGCAAGCTGATCATCGACTTCGATGAGAGGGAGATAGAGCCGAGGGTCGGGGGCGGGCGAAGCCGCGTGATCGTTCGCGTCAGCGGTGAACTGGTCAAGGAAAAGTCCCGGCTACCGCTCGTACCGATTCAATATTACGTGAGCAAGGGCGACGAGAAGAACCCGTTGGTCTTCCACGACAAAGACTTCCTGAATCCCGGCGACATCGTGCCGGACACCGACATCAATCTCCGCGCGATCGGCTTCGGAGACTACGAGTACCTGGAGCTGCGCGTCACCAACCTGGTGACGCTGGAGAGCGCCGTCTACACCGTCACCCCGCAGCCATTTGGCTTCCGCGTGAAAGTGACCGACACGCTCTTGTTCCTCAAGCGGCTGGGCGTCAGCGAGGAGGACAAGAAGAACGAGGTCGATGAAGTCAACTTTGGGCCGTCGCCCGGGGTGACTTATGGCGGAACCTACCTGTCGCGGGGAAACGACTTTCTCCGCTTTCTGCGGCCCGGGATGGGGATGAACGTTAGCTTCATGAACTGGAAGGACCCGGCGTTCGACCTTTCGACGGGCCAGTTCGCGCCGGGGACCAAGGGGAGCGACGTGCAGGTAGGCCTCGGCGTGCAGTTCTCGCTTTTCAGCAACATCCTGCAATTCACTTATGGCGCGAACCTGCACGTGGAGCAGGACCGCCAGTATTGGGGCATCGGGATCAGCTTCGTCAACCTGACGACAAAGGTCGCCGGCCTGATCCAGTGATCAGGCGACAGCCGCCGGTAGTACAGCTCAATTAGTATCTTCCGATTAGAACAGAGTTTTCCAACTGGAAATCATGATGTGGTGTGACTCCGGTCACATCGGCTGCATCGGCGGCGGCATACGCTAGCCCACAAGAGAGACGGTCTCCGCTCACGCTCACGGTGGAAGGGGCACGGATTCCAGCGGATTGACAGCGCCGCGCAGCGGCGCGGAGATTGTCCCCGAAGGAGAATCCATGAACGACGCAACGGCAACTAGAACGATCCGCACGGGCTGGGTTTCCCTGCTGGGCAAGCTCAGCATGGGGGTGTTGCTGTTCGAGACCGCCACCGGTCTGGCGGTGACCTTCGGGCCGTTCCACGCGGCGATCGAATGGGGGCTGATTCTGCATACGCTCGTCGGCGTGGCCGCGCTCGCGCCGCTCGCCTGGTACTTCGCGTGGCACTGGCAGGACTACCGGCGGCAGGCGCTGTCAGATGTGCTCCTGCTCGGCTACTTGGGAGCCGCGGGCTTGCTCGTCTGCCTGCTCTCAGGCTTGGTGGTGACATGGGAAGGGCTGTTCGCGATCAAGACCTCGGCGGGCTGGCGCACGGCGCACCTGGTATCGACGCTAGTGGCGTTGGGCGCGGGCCTGGGGCACGTCATTCTGGCCTGGTTCCGGGCGAAGAAAGAAGTTGTCGGGAGGATGCCGCGGCGATACCTCGGCACAACGGTGGCCACCGCCACGGCGGGCGTGCTGGCGGCAGTGGGTCTCTCGCTGGCTTATTCCGGCACGCGCTACGTGAACCGGTTCCCGGCCGACTACAACTTCCTGTACGGCAAAGACCGGCCGTTTGCGCCAAGCCTGGCGCGCACCTCCACCGGCGGAGCCTTCGATGGGCGCTCGCTGGCCGGCTCCTCAAGCTGCGGGACGGCGGGATGTCACGACCAGATTCTGAAGGAGTGGCAGCCGAGCGCCCACCGTTACGCCGCGATGGACACGGTATTCCAGACGATCCAGAACGTGATGGCCAAGCAGAACGGGCCGGAGTCCACCCGCTATTGCGGCGGCTGCCACGATCCGATCTCGCTCTTCTCCGGCACGAAGAACATCTTCGTGGAGAACCTCACCGGGCTTCAGGGCTACCAGGAAGGCGTCTCGTGCCTGGCGTGCCACTCCATCCAGAAGACGGACGTCCAAGGAAACGCCAACTACACGATCTCGCAGCCGCGGGAGTACCTATGGCAGTGGAAGACCGAGGGAGCGGCCCGCGTGGCGCGCGATTTCCTGATCCGCACCTATCCGGAGGAGCACAACCGGCTGAGCAAGCGGATGTTCAAAGCGCCGGAGTACTGTGCGGCCTGTCACAAGCAGTTCATCGACCGGGAAGTGAACCGCGTGGGGTGGGTACAGTTGCAGAACCAGTACGACAACTGGGCGGCCAGCCACTGGTTCAAGAAGGGCGATGCGCGCAAAACGGTGGAATGCCGAGAGTGCCACATGCCGCTGGTGGACTCGACGGATCCAGCTCGCGGAGATACCGCCGACTACAACCGCAGGAGCGGCGACGGCAAGCACCGCAGCCACCGGTTTCTGGCCGCAAACAACTTCATGCCCGGAGTATTGAAGGTGGAGAACTGGGAGAATCACACGCGACTCACCGAGAGATGGCTGCGGGGCGAAATCGGGGTTCCGGAGATCCGGGAGAAGTGGGCCGAGGGACCTATCGTGCGGCTGGGATTGGAGGCGCCGGAAAGCGCCGTGGCGGGCGAGCCAATTCGAATTCGGGTGATCCTAACCTCCAACAAAGTAGGACACGACTTCCCGACGGGCCCGCTGGACATGATCCAGAGCTGGGTTGAGCTGGTGGTCACGGACGAGGCCGGCAGCGAGGTGTACGCCTCCGGCCGGCGCGACGCCGACAACTTCATCGAGCCGGGCTCCTTCCTGTTCAAGGCCGAACCGGTGGACCAGTACGGCAACCTCATCGACCGCCACAACCTGTGGGAGATGGTCGGAGTGCGGTACCGGCGCTCGCTGTTTCCCGGGTACTCGGACACGGTGGAGTACCTGGCGAACTGTCCGTCGACGATCGCGCGCAAACCGAAGGCTGACGGGCAGGAACAGCGCGAGTACCAGGTGCGATCGCCGGAGGAGGGCGGCCGGCTCGAGGTGCGCGCCTCGCTGATGTACCGAAAGGTGGATCAGTTCCTGCTGAATTACGTGACCGGCAAGAAGGACGCGCTGACGGCGCCGGTGGTGGAGATCACGCGAGTGGCGCGGACCATCACCGTCCGCGACAGGCGCGCGTTGCGGGCCGCTTTACCGCGTGGAGCGGAGCTGGCGCTTGGGGCGGCGAAGTGATCGGGACGATGCCGAACCCTGTAGACGCTCCGGCGGAGACAAAGCCGGCGGCGCGCCATCCCGCGCCACGCCGCAGCGGGCGCCGGCAGCGGCGGTTACGCTGGACGCTGGCGGTCAGCATCGCTGCCGTGGCGCTGGGGACGATCGCCGGTGTGTGGGCGTATCGCGCGAGCCGCCCGGACGTGTACAAGCCTGGCGAAGAGATCGAGGGCATCACGCGCGAACTGGAGCGCGGCGGCCAGGAGGCGGCGGCAGCGCCGGACACGCACACGCGCGGCAGCGTTTCCGCCGCCCGTTTCACCGATGTCACGAAAGAGGCCGGGCTGGGCGACTTCCGCACGTTCGCCGGGAGCCGGACATCCCAGCTCCCCGAGGACATGGGATCCGGCGCCGCGTGGGGGGATTACGACAACGACGGCGACGATGATCTGTTTCTGGTGAGCGCCGGCGGGCCGCTGACGGCCTCCGAGGCGCAGCTTGCGCCATCGCTGTTGTACGAGAACCTGGGTAATGGGAAGTTCCGCCCGGCGGCGGGCTTCGAGCCACTGCGGATCCGCGGCATGGGCGCCGCCTGGGCTGACTACAACGCGGACGGTTTCCTCGATCTGGCCGTGAGCGGCTACGACAAGCTCCTGCTGTTCCGGAACGAGAAGGGAACGTTCGCCCGCGTGCAGGGGCTCCCCTCGCCGAAAGGCTTCTGGATGGGGGTTTCCTGGGGCGACTACGACAACGACGGATACCCCGACTTGTACGTCTGCGGCTACGTCCGCTACAAGCAGGAAGCGGAGAAGAGCACGGCCGTCAGCCGGCAGTTTGGGCTGGAGGTTCCGTACACGCTCAACCCGTCCTCCTATGAGCCGGAGAGGAACTTGCTGTTCCACAACAACGGGCGCGGCGCATTCACTGAAGTCGCCTCCAGACTCGGAGTGGACAATCCCACCGGCAGGAGCCTCAGCGGGCTGTGGCACGATTTCGACCGAAACGGGTGGCTGGACCTCTACGTTGCCAACGACATCTCGGAGAGCAAGCTGTATCTGAACCGCGGCGGCAAGTTCGTGGATGCGGGCCAGGCGGCCTGGGTGGGTGAGTACCGCGGCTCGATGGGGCTGGCAACGGGCGACTTCGACCGTGACGGCGACGACGACCTGTTCATCAGCCACTGGATCGCGCAACAGTACGCGCTCTATCAATCGCTTCTCAACGATCAGAAGATGCTGAAGGACGCGCCGGGCGGGAAGGCGGACTCCGTTGCGGGCGGGCTGCACTTCATGGACGTGGCCGAGGTGAAAGGGATCGGGCAGCCGACGCTGCGGTCGATCGGCTGGGGGACCGAGTTCGCGGACTTCGATGCCGACGGGTGGCTGGACCTGGTGGTGGCTAACGGGAGCACCTTCGAGACACCGGAGCAGCCGCGGCGGCTGGTGGCGATGCCGGCCTTTCTGTTCCGGAGCGAGCAGGGACGTTTCTTTCGCGACATCGCCCCGTCGATTCCCGCGCTCGCCCAACAGCACGCCAGCCGCGGCCTCGCTGTCGCGGACTACGACAATGACGGCGCCGCTGACGTCCTGATCGTCGATCACGACGCGGGCGTGCGCCTGCTCCGCAACGGGATGCAGACCGGCAACTGGCTGGAGCTGCGTCTGCGGAACCGCGCCGGGGAACGGAAAGAGCCGCTGGGCTTCGGCGACGGTGCCGTGGCGATCGCGGAAGCGGGCGGGGTGAAGCTGCGCCGCGCGGTCGCGAGCGCGTCATACCTGTCGCAGAGCAGCCGGCGGCTGCACCTCGGACTGGGCGATGCGGCGGCGGTGGACCGGCTGGAAGTGCGGTGGCCCGGCGGAACTTCGGACGTGTATTCGCGCCTGGAGGCTAACACGGTTTGGGAAGTGACCGAGGGCGATCCCGTGCCGCGGCGCCTTCCTTCGGCCGCGGACGCGGTGAGCGCCGCGCGCAAGCCGACGCGCGAGCAGTTGATCCAGTTCTGGAACAAGCAGCGGGCGGCGATGGACGCGCTGAAGTTCCAGCACGACACGGACAAAGCGGCGGGGTTGTTCCGCGAGGCGCTGGCGCTCGATCCGGCTCATGAGGATTCGCGTTACTACCTGGCGCACTGCCTCGCCGCCAAAGGCGACGTGCGCGGCGCGCTGGCCGAACTGGAGGAACTGGCGCGGATCAATCCCCACAGCCACCGGGCCTTCCAGCGTTCGGGGGTGCTGATCGCGGCTACGGCCTCCGGCAAGGGCGATTACGAGCTGGCGGAGAAGTGGCTCCAGCGGGCGTTGTCGCTCAACCCCGAGGAGACCGGCTCGCTGCTGATCCTCGGCGAGATCGCGCTGGCGAAGGGCGATGCACGAACCGCTCAGCAGCGGCTGGATCTGGCCTGCCGCACGAACCCCCGGGCCGTGGGCGGCTTCTTCCTCCGCGGCTACCTGGCGTGGAAACGCGGCGACAAGGACGCGGCGCGGGAACTACTGAAGACGGCGCAGGCAGCTCGCGGCAAGGACTGGAAGCCGCGGGGGACCGTCGCCGAGGGGGATGTCCTGGCGAAAATGCACAGCGAGAGCACGCTGCTGTCCGCCGTATGGGACACCTGGGACGGCGCGCCTGATCCGGCGAAGGCCTACCGACCGCTGGAATCATTCCTCAAGCGGCGCGGCGTGCCCAACCTCACTGCCGCGCGGCAGTAACGGCTGCTTCCGGACCCGCGAGCTTGGCTGCTGAAAAAGGGGTCAGACCGCTCTGCCCCCGGGTGGCCTGGGACGTGTTGACAAC
>CAYZJD010000161.1:0-9708 GCA_964478455.1 uncultured Solibacteraceae bacterium
CGCCAGCCCGGACACCAATGCGAGCACCGTCAGAATCTTTCCCCATCGATCGATGTTTTCCAGCCGCTTGGCGAGGGCCACCTGCTGGGACGTTGCCGCGCCGCTGTCGACATCACCCACGCGGAGCGAATCGTCCTCGTGTTCGGATATGAATCTGCGATAGATCGCAAGCACGACGACGATTGTAGCCAGGACGGCCCACGCAATCGCATACGGGAGCAGGTTTCTCATTGGATGGGACTCCTTTCTTCGCTCAACCGGACAGCCTCACTCTCACTCTTGCCCGAGCCTCCCCGTACCACGAGCGGCCCGGCATCATTCTACCGCTTGTCACCGGTCCTTGGGACCGCCGGCTGCTGCGTCTGCGGCGTCGCCGGCCCGTGCAGGGGCGGCGGCGCGCTCGGGCCGCGTGATGCCGGTCCGCCCTGCTCTGCCGGCAACGTCGCCCCCCGGCGCGCGTCTTTCGCCAGCCGCAGCCCGGCGGCCATGATCGCCAGCATCGCGGTGTTCAGCGGATCCGTCTCGAAGACGAGCGAAACCACGCCGGCTTCCCATGCCCGCGCCAGATGGTCCTGCTCGTTCTTGGCAACCAGGACGATTCGCTCCGGATGAGGCAGCGGCGTTGGCAGCCGCTCCAGCGAATTTCCGTCGAGCACCAGCACGCCGCCGAGGGCCGGATCCGGAGCCTCCGGGCACACAACATTCCAGCCGCCGCTTCTGAGAAGCATCTCCCGGAGCGCTGCCGCATACGACCGGTCAGCCAGCACTAGTTGAACCGTTTCCATAGGGGCAGCTCCGCATCAGAGCCCCTGCCTCCGGAGCGCTACTTGCCGGCGGGCTTGATCTCGCATCCCTCCAGCGTCTTCTTCTTCTCGTAGCACTTGCCGGCATCGTTTAGTTCTTTCGACTTCGCCGTGACGTGACATACGGCGCAGCCCTTCTTCTCCTTCTTCGTATACTCCGGCTTCCCAAAGGAAAGCGAGCTGCATACCAGGACACCGCCAAGCACGACTGAGGCGGGGATCGTCAGCTTCAAGAGCCGCATTCAACATCCTCGAATACGCTACGAAGCAATCCTGTGGCCAATCTCCCAGAGCCGAATTCCGACGGAATGGAGATCCAAGGCGGCGCCACTCTGGGGCCAAAACCCCCATCGCCTTGTCCGCGCTGTGCCCGTACCCCCAAGGCCGGCGCTCTCCCGATGGAGTTGAGTGCAGGAGAACTGCTTGATGGATTTCCCAACAGCGTGGGGCCGCCCCGGAAGGCGGTGGGTGAATTCGCGCAGTCACGCGAGAAGCTGCTATACTGGTGATCTGGCGCTTTCAAGCGTTCGCACTTCATGTCCAAGCTGATCCCCGATTGGCAGAAGGCCGGTGTGCTGGAGGCTGTCTTCGATCAGCTTTCTGACGCCCTCATACTTTACGATCGCAGCTATCAGATCACCGGAGTCAACCAGGCGGCCGAGAAACTGCTTGGGATGACCGCCGAAGAGATCATCGGCCACGAGTGCCGCGAGGTGTTCCGCTGCGCGAGTTGCGAACCAGGCTGCGGCATGTTGATCGGCCTCGAGCAGGTGCCGGCCGTTTTTAACTCAACCGTGCGGCTGCAAACCGACAACGGGCGCGAGCGGCTGGCCGTGATCCGCACGCGACAGCTTTTCGATTCCGCTGGCGAGGTGGCCGGCGCCGTCATGACCATCCGCGACATCACCGAGGAGGCCGCTCCTCAGAAACGCGAGGTCATCGCCGAATCGCCGGGCATGAAGGACGTGATGTCCTTCGTCCGCCGCGTCGCCGCCAGCGAAGCCACCACGATTCTCCTCGAAGGCGAGAACGGAACCGGCAAGGATCTCATCGCCAAGACCCTCCACTACCAGAGCCTCCGCCAGGCCGAGCCGTTTATCGCCATCAACTGCGCCGCCATCCCCGACACGCTGCTCGAAAGCGAGTTGTTCGGCTACGAAAAGGGCGCCTTCACCGACGCCCGCGCCCAGAAGCGCGGCATCTTCGAGCTGGCCGACCGCGGTACGCTCTTCCTCGACGAGATCGGCGAGATCCCGCTCATGCTCCAGGCCAAGTTGCTGCGCGTGCTCGAAGAGCAGAGCTTCCGGCGACTCGGGGGCCTGAAGGACATCAAGCTGGACCTGCGCGTCATCGCCGCCACGAACAAGAACCTCCGCGAGGCCGTCAAGGAAGGCGCTTTCCGGCAGGATCTTTACTTCCGCCTCAACGTCATTCACATCACCATCCCGGCTCTGCGGGAGCGGCCGGAGGACATCGTGCCGCTCGTGCGCTTCTTCGTCGAGCATTACAACGCGAAGTTCAAGCGCCACATCGAGGGGGTGACCCCGGAGGCCGAGCGCCTGCTCATGGTCCACGACTGGCCGGGCAACGTCCGCGAGTTGCGCAACGCCATCGAGCGGGCCATGATCCTCGAGGAGTCATCCCACATCACTCCCTCCAGCCTGCCCATCTCCATCAGCCAGTCTCCCGCCCGTCCCCCAGCCGCCCTCGCGCCAGTCACGATCCCCGACGACGGCCTGTCGCTTGAAGAGAATGAGAAGATGCTTCTCGCCCGCGCGCTCGAAAAGACCGGCGGCAACCAGACCCAGGCCGCACGGCTGCTCCGCATCACCCGCGACACCCTCCGTTACAAAATGAAGAAGTTCGGCTTGCGGTAGCTGTCTTACTTTGGCGCCTCCCCCTTCTTTTTGAAGAACGACTCAATTAGGCCCGTCGCCTTCTCCACCGCCTTTTGTTTCAGCATCCCGCCAATGTCGGGGTACACCTTCGGCGAACTGGTTGTCCCGCGCACTTTCACCGGAACGCGCAGCACGGGCTTCCCGCCGGCGCCGGGCTTGCCTCCCAACCGGCCCGCCAGTTCGCCGGTGATGTTCGCGGCGAGATTGAAATCCAGGCTGCCGTCAAAACCGAACCGGCCCTGTCCCGTCACGTCCGACACGGGGTTCTCAAACAGGATGTCCCGCACTACGCCCTGTCCCTTCCGGATCTCCACGTTGCTCTGAAGGCGGGTGAACCGCGTTTCGCCGCTCGCCGGGGCCTCAGCGGCCAGTAGCCGGTTCGCCGCCTTCTGGATCGTGGCCAGCAGATCGAACAGCGCCACGCGGCCTTCTTCCAGCCGCACTTCGCCGGCGCCCTCGAGCGAATCGCGGATCTCGGCCGCGTTCCTGCCCGCAAAGCGCAGCTCGTACCTAGGGATCTCGGCCCGTCCGGATACAGTCTGCTTGGTTGATCCAAACGCGGCCAGAAGCTCCTCGATCCGCACTCCGCTGATCGAGCCCTCGCTCGCGCCGCGCAGCCCCTTGCCGTCGTAGCGCACCGCGGCGCTGCCTTTCCAGGAGCCCTGCGCGAGCCGCAAGGAAGCACCCTCCGTGGCGAGGCGGATCTCCGGCCTGGCCAGCGGGTAATCGACTTCCGCCGCCAGCGGTGCTTGTCCCGAGACGGCAAGCCGGCTCCTGGCATCCTTGCCGATTGCGAGGTCCGCCAGCGTCAGGCTTCCCGTTCCCGTCACCTCTCCCATCAGGTCTCCTCGCATGGCCGTCTTCAGTGTCAGCAGCGCCGCATCGCCCGGCTCCCCAAGCAGGACGCCGAAGTACTCGGCGCGGACAGCGGCCGGGATCTCCGCGGGCGCCAGCATCAGCGCCAGATCTCCCTCCGCCGGCGCCGACTCCGGCCGGAACGGCCCGGCCCTTCCCCGAAACTCGAACCGCGACAACTTCCCGTCAAACGGCCGCGCGGCCAGCAGGATGCGGCACGCCCGCGACGCGGAGAAATCGCTCAGCTCGAGGTCGATGTTCCGCACGGTCAGCGCAGGCTGCCTTCCGCCCGCCTCCACGTACCGAATGCTGCCGGAGGTCAACCGCAGTCTGTCCACGACCAGATCTCTCTTCGCGGCGCCCGCTCCGCCCGAACCGCCGGCACCCCCGGCCCGCTGCTCCAGCGCGGCAAGCAACGCCGCGAAGTTCGTGCGCCCGCCGCGGTCTCGCTCGATCATCAGCTCCGGCCGGTCAATTTCGAGCGCCCGCACCTCCACCCGCCGCGTGACCAGCGCAGGCAAACGGATCTGAAGCGAGACCACGCCCGCGCGCAGCAGGTTCGGAGAGGAGAAACCTTGCGGGTTGCCGATCTCAAGATCCCTGATCTCGATCGCCGGCCGCAATCGAAACCATTGGGAGAGCGAAAACCCGCCGCCCGAAGCCGAGATTCTCACCGGAACGCGAGACTCCGCCCGGGCAAGCAAGACTCGCATGCGTCCCTCCGACAGCAGAGCCTTCGCGGCAAGGCCCAGGCCGAGCATGAGCACGAACCAGGCCGCAATGGCCAACAGAATCCACTTCAGAAGCCTCATAAGAACCCCGTCACGCATAAGACGCCCCGCGTGCATACTGCGAGCACCGCAACGGCCAGGAACGCCCAAGGATGTGAAGCCTCCGCCTTGCGCGGCGTACCCGCCCATGCTGCGCGTCCGCGCGCGGATCAGGCATACTTGCGCACGATTTCACGCAGGCGGCTCAGTTCGCTCAGGGACTCATCCAGCCGCCGCGTCAAGTCCTCCACTGAGGTGGAAGTTTTCAAGTGCGCCAGCGCCTCCTGCCGGACCACCGCCAAGTTGTCCGCGACCGCGGTGATGCGTGCGCCGATTTCCTGTATCAGTTCCGCCACGAGCTGCCCTTTGCTGGCCAGCTTTTCCTGCTGGCTCAATTCAGTCTTCGCTTCTCTCAGCGCCCTGTTCTGCTCCTCCAGACTGCTCTCCAATTCCACGATGCGCTCCCCCGCCCGCACCCTCACACGGAGCTCATCACGGTCGAATGGCTTGGTGACAAAATCATCGGCCCCGACTTCCATGCCCTGAACGATGTCCTCTTTCTGCGATTTCGACGTCAGCAGGATCATGTAGACATACCCGGCTCGCCGGCAGGAGCGGATCCTGGAGATCAGCTCAAGTCCATCCATTTCCGGCATGATCCAGTCGCTGATCACCATCCCAAACGTACCGCCCTCGAAGAGGCGCCAGGCTTCCGCGCCGTTCTGCGCCGCGGTCACATCGTGCCCCCACCTCTGAAGGTAGCTCTGAAGCAGGCGCCTGGTGACCGAATCGTCTTCAGCGATTAGTACCTTCAACTTCTTCCTCCTTCAGAGCCAGCCACGTTTTCGGCTGAAAAGCAGGATCGCCACTATCAGGCCGGCGGTCATGCCGCACACCGCAAGGAAGCCCCCCGCCGCGCTCCCGAAAGGAATGCCACCCACGTTCATTCCCCAGGCGCCGAACACGCAGCCGGCAATGCCCACCGTCACCGCGACGACCGTGAGCGTCTTCATGGTCACGTTCAGACGGTTGGAAATCACCGTGAGGTACGCGTCCAGGACGCCGGTGGCCACGTCACGTTGAATCTCCAGGACATCCAGGATCCTCAGAATGTGGTCGTACACATCCCGGAAGTAAACGGCAGCGTTGCCGGAGAACATCGGGTGATCGCGGCGCAGGAAGACATTGAAGGTCTCCCGCAGCGGATATACCGCGCGGCGAAGCTGGAACAAGGTTCTCTTGAGCCTTAGCAGGTCCTGGAGGTTATCTCGCCGGGACGCGGAGAAGACCTCCTCCTCGGCCTCGTCCAAGTCGTCTTCTATGGCATCGATGATGGGGAAGTACGCATCGATGATCGCGTCCATCACCGTATAGATCAGGAAGCCCACGCCTTCCCGCAGCATGGCTCCCCCGCGCGTCCAGCGAGAGTAGGCTTCCTCCAGGGCCGGAAGCCGGCCCCGGTGGACGGACACAAGATAGTTTCTTCCGACGAAGAGGTCCACCTCGATGGGCCGCACGCTGGCGGCGTCGTCGCCAGGCACCACCCCGTAAGCCACGACGAAGATGTAGCTCTTGTACTCGTCGACCTTGGGACGCTGCTGCCCCTTCGCCACATCCTCCAAGGCCAGCGGGTGGAAGCCGAACTCCTCCAGCAGCATGGATAACTCCGCCGGCCCAGGATCCTCGATATCCACCCACACCAGGTTGCCGGCAGCCCGTATGTACTCGCCGATCTGATCCGCAGGAACATCCCGCTCGAGGGACACACCCTCCAGGCAAGCTACCGTCCTGACCTTTGGTTCGCCAGGTGGACGCTCAAAATTGACCGCCGCCGCAACCTCTTCGTGTCGCCTCATCCTTAATTGCTCCCGGCCTCGACTCGGCCTCGCTGCACTAAGCCGCGCAATTGCCTCTCAATCAAGGCGATCTCTCCTTGCAGGATGGCGTATGTGTCTTGGGCTCGGGATAAGTCGCTCGCGGACGCCATCGTCTCCAGAGTCAGAGCGGCCTCGCAAGCCTGCTTCGCGGCGAAATTCCCCACGGACCCCTTGAGAGTGTGGGCGGCTCCCCGCAGCGCCTTCGCGTCGCCCTTGGCAATGGCGTTCCGAATGTCCTCCAGCAGCTTGGGACACTCCGCCAGGAACAATGCGGCAAGTTCGAGCAGGAGCGGCATGTCGCCATCCATCCTCGCCAGGAGCGCTGGCTCGTCGAGGACCGCCCGAGCAGGTTGGGTCTCGCCGGCATCGGCGCTGGCTGTTTCCGGGGAAATCGCGGGGGCGGAGATGACCGACTCCATGACCTGGAGGAGCACTTCAGGCCGGATCGGCTTGGGGACGTAGGCATCCATGCCTGCCGCCAGGCATCGCTCGCGGTCACCCTTGAGAGCATGAGCGGTCATCGCCACGATAGGCAGGTGTCCGCCGGTCAGCCTTTCTTTTTCCCGGATGGCGGCCGTCGCCTCCCATCCACCCATCTCCGGCATTTGTACGTCCATCAGAACAAGGTCGAACCTCTCGTTCTCCAAGGCCTTCAGGGCCTCGCGTCCGTTGCCGGCTACCGCAACGGTATGCCCTCGCTTTTCCAGCAGCCGGACCGCGAGTTTTTGGTTCACGACATTGTCTTCCGCCAGGAGGATGCGCAACGGCCTGCCCGGGCCGGCCAAGGGACCAGCCGGCCGGGGAGCCGGCCGTCGCAGCCGCGATGGCCGCGCGAGCGCCGTCACGACCGCGTCGAACAGTTCCGACTGCCTGACTGGCTTGGTCACGCAAACCCTTACCCCCAACTGCCGGCAGCGGGCCGCGCTGCCTTGGGAATCGGCCGAGGTCAGGAGTATGACTGGCGTTCCTGAAAGGTCCGGATCACGGCGGATCCGCTCGATCAAGGCAAAGCCGTCCATGCCCGGCATCCTCCCATCGATGATCGCAAGCCGGAACGGGGTTGCGGCCATCTTGACGGCGTCCAGAACGGCCATCGCCGCCTGCCCGCTGTCCACTGCTGTTGGCTTCATGGCCCACTTCGCGAGAGTCTCCCGAAGAATCCGGCGGTTCGTTGCGTTGTCGTCGACCACCAGCACGGGCAGGTCCTGGAGGAACTCCGGTTCAAGCACCGCACCGGCCGGCAACCCCTTCCCCGCGCCGAATCGCGCGGTGAAATGGAACGTGCTCCCTCTTCCGACCTCGCTCTCTAACCAGATCCGCCCGCCCATCATTTCCACCAGTTGAGAGGAGATCGCAAGACCCAGTCCCGTGCCGCCATGTTCTCGGGTGGTTGAGCTGTCTGCCTGGGCAAAAGCCTCGAAAATCAACTGCTGCTTTTCCGGCGGGATTCCAATCCCCGTGTCCGACACCGCAAAGTGCAAACAGGCCTCACCGGCGCCGGCTGACTCGGTCCTGACGTCGACGACAACCTCACCCTGCTTGGTGAACTTGATGGCGTTGCCAGCGAGGTTGACAAGGATCTGCCGCAGGCGTCCGGGGTCCCCCACCACCGTCTCCGCCACGTCTGGCCCGATGTGGCACGCCAGCTCCAGGCTCTTCTGATGTGCCCGCAGGGCCAGCGCGCGCATCGTGTCTTCGACAGCGTCGCGCAGGCTGAACTCCACCTCGTCCAGCTCCAGCTTGCGCGCCTCGATTTTCGAGAAGTCGAGAATCTCGTTGATCAGGGTCAGCAGGGCCTCCGCCGACTCCTTTACGACGGTGAGGTACTCGCGCTGCTGCGGCCTGAGCCTCGTGTCCAACGCCAGTTCTGTCATGCCGATGATTGCATTCATCGGCGTGCGGATCTCGTGGCTCATGTTGGCCAGGAACTCGCTCTTGGCTAGCGTCGCCGCTTCGGCCCGGGTCTTGGCCGCCTCCAGTTCGTGGGCGTACCGTTGAAGCTCCTCTTCCGCCCGCCTGCGCTCCGTGATGTCCAGCAGAGTACACCGGACCCCAGCGATGCTGCCGTTTCTTTCCTCGATCAGCCGTTCATGGATTTCCACCCATCGGCTCGTTCCGTCGCGCCGGCGGTAGAGGCGGTAAAACGGAGCGATCGCTTGTTGTCTGGACAGCTTGCGGCGAAACGCTTCACGCGCTTGTTCTCGCTCTTCCGGTGAAATGAAGTCGAAGACCGGCTTCCCCAACATCTCCGAAGGTTCGAATTGCAGCAGGTCGCACTCCGCCCGGTTGACGCGCCGCAAGATTCCCCGGGCGTCGATCTCCTGGTAAGCCACCGGCGCCTCCTCAAAAAGGCTGCGAAACTTCTCTTCGCTATCCCGGAGCGCTTCCTCGGCTTGCATCCGTTCGATGAACAGCCCCATCTGGCTGCCGATCGTGGCCATGACGGGCAAGAGGTCTTCTTCCGGCTGCCGGATCTCGTGGCTGAAGAACTCGATCACGCCAAGAACCCGGCCCCCGAGCACAATCGGAAAACCGCAGGCTGCGTGCAGTTCTTCCCTGGCCGCCGCGGGCGCGCGGGGGAAGTTGGAATCCCGCAGCACGTCCGGAATCCAGGCGGGCGCGCCGCTGGTCCAGACGCGGCCGGGCAGACCGACGCCTGGCGGGAAGGCGATGCTCCTGCAGAGAGCCTCGAACTCGCGAAACTCAACCGAGGCTGCCGGCCACGTTTGAAGACAGCGCAGCACGTTGGCCTGCGGGTCCACGGTCCAGACCGCGCCGTATTCCCACCCAAGCGTGTCGCAGATGGCCCGAAGGATCTTCGGTCCGGCCTCGTCGAACGTAGCGGACTCAGCCAGTATGGAGGTGGTCCTGTACTGGGCAGCCAGTCGCTCTCTGGCTCGCTGTAATTCAGCGACGGTCCGCTCGGCTTTGGCTAGGTCGCGCCGTTGATCGAGCAGCCAAACCGTTTGCCGAGCCAGAGCTTTCAGGACTTCGATCTGCTCGGGGCTCAACTGGCGCGGTACATGATCCATGACGCACAGCGTGCCGAGCGCATGGCCTTCGGACGTGACCAGTGGCGCGCCCGCGTAAAACAGGATTCCCGGGTCTGACTTCACCAGCGGGTTCGCCCGGAACCTCTCATCGGCCCGCGCATCAGGGACGATGAACACATCCGGCCGGAGAATGGCGCGGGCGCAGAACGACATCTCGCGGGGGACTTCCGGCATCGTCCAGCCCACCATCGACTTGAACCAGGTCCGCTGCGAATCGACAAGGCTCAGCAGGGCGATAGGGGTCCTGCAAATCCGGGAGGCCAACGAGGTAAGCTCCTCGAACACCTCTTCGGGAGAAGTGTCGAGAATCCCGTACGCGCGGAGCGACCGCAGCCTGGTTGCTTCGTTCGCGGGCGGCGGTACACTCATCTGCCGGCCCCCAGCGAATTATAGCGCCGCGGGCTGATCGATCGCCCGCCAGTGTTTCAGCATGCTCCCCGGCGCCGAGGAGC
>CAYZJD010000162.1:0-9691 GCA_964478455.1 uncultured Solibacteraceae bacterium
ACCCAGGCCACCAGCGCTGTCGCCCCGAACAAAATGGCGAGCGAGCGGCCAAGCGTCCATGGCTTGTGATGCCCCTCTCCCACCGCCGCCGCCTCGGCCGCCTTCCCCGCGAAGAGCTGCTTGTGCGTGTGCAGCGCGAACACCAGCCCCAGGAAGTACGTCACCAGCAAGACGGGCGCGATCTCCAGGCTCAGGTCCGCCTCGCGCGCCGCCGCACTCGGGCCCCCGAGGTAATGGAATGCCGCCGGGACGATCAGCGCGATGGCCGCCAGCGTCAGCATCGACGCCTGCGAGCGGGCCGCCGTCGCATTGAACCGCTGCGTCTTGAACCGCAGCCCACCGGCGAGCACCGCCGCCCCCATCACCAGCAGGACGTTACCGATGATCGATCCTGTCAGCGACGCCTTTACGATCTCGTGCAGGCCCTCGCGCAGCGCCACCAGCGCGATGATCAGCTCGGCCGCGTTGCCGAAGGTCGCGTTCAGCAGGCCGCCGATGCCCTCGCCCGTCCGCGCTGCCAAGTGTTCCGTTGCCCGCCCCAGCCACCCCGCCAGCGGCAAGATCGCCACGCACGAGGCAAAGAAGATCAGTGTCTGCCACTCGGGCGCGAGAAACCGGAGCCCGATCGCCACCGGAACGAAGATCAGCAGCCAGTTCATCTCGAATCAATCATTTAACCACCAAGGCACCAAGGCACCAAGGAAGGCAAGGGCGCAGAAATCCGCAACGCCGTTCTCCCTCTTCCTTGGTGTCTTGGTGCCTTGGTGGTGAGAGCTTTTAACCCGGCTGGCCCATCTTTGACATCCACTCCGCTCCTCGTCGCTTCATCTCTTCCGGCGGGACGTCTTCCTTGTGCGTGGCGATGCCCCACTGGTGGCCGAACGGATCGGCGACGCTGGCGTAGCGGTCGCCCCAGAACATGTCGGCCGGCGGCATCACCGGCCGCGCCCCGGCGGCCACCGCGCGGTGGAACGCCGCGTCGACGTCCTCGACGTACAGATACAGCGAGGCGGTGGTTGTGCCCGCCGACTCGGGCGACTTGACTCCCGCTCCCGGAAACTCGTCCGAAAGCATGACCTGGGAGTCGCCGATTCTGATTTCGGCATGCATGATCCCGCCGCCCGGCATCGGCATGCGCATAATCTCCTCGGCCCCGAAGGCCTTCTTGTAGAAGTCGAGCGCGCGAGCGGCGTCGCGCAGCGCCAGGTAGGGAGTGACTGTGTGCGAGCCTTCCGGTACGGGTTTGACTGCCTGTGGCATAGGTGGAACCTCCAGTGGAATCCGGGCATGCACGCCCGCGCGGTTTTGTTTACAGACGTTACGCGCGGCCCTTGCGCCCTCTGAGTTTCTCGATGATGATACGCTGCTGCACACAAATCTGCAAGCGGTCGGCCACGCTGCGCCTCTGGAAGGCTCCACAGTGAAGTCAACACTTCTCTAGCGAGAGCGTAAAGGTCTGGCCCCTTCACATCGCTGTGCCAGCCACGGGGAGCGCCACCACAAGGTAAACGCTCCCCTCGGGGCGCGCGGGACTCTGGTCCCCCTTTTCCAGCCGGGACAGGACAGGAGTCTGTCCTGCGCTCTGCTAGTCTTTCCGGTACTGAATGGTCACGGTTGACGTGCTGCTCGCTCCGTACGCGTCGGTTACGATCAGCTCGAACACGTAGTCGCCCCAGCCGTTCTCCAACCTCACCACCGGGATCGGGGTGTCCCCGCCACCGATGGTGGCGTTCCGCGGGCCGGCAACGCGCCAGGAGAAGGAGATCGCGTCGCCGTCCGGATCGTAGGAGCGCGAGCCGTCCAGCCGCGCCGTCGGCTCGACGGTGACGAAACCCTGGCCCGCGTCCGCCACCGGCGCTCGGTTGGTGGTCCGTACTCTCACCGTGACTACCGCGGTGGCTGCCACCTCGCCGAACTGGTTCTTCGCGGTCAGCGTGTAAGTGGTCGTCTCGGTCGGACTCACCACGGAACTCCCTTGCGAATCCACGCTGCCGATGCCGCTAATCGTCACCTGGTCGGCGTTCTCCACCTGCCACACCAGCGTGGACTGGCTGTTCAAGCCGATCTCCGGCGGCGAGGCGGTGAAGCGCAGGATGCGCGGCACCTGGCCCGGCGTCACCTGTACGCTTGCGGTGGTGGACACCTCGCCGTACGGGTTGCGGGCCGTCAGCGTATACGTGGTCGTTTCGGCCGGCGTGACGGTGGTTAGGCCGCTCGCGGCCACTGTGCCGACCCCGCTGATCGTCACCTCGGTGGCGTTCTGCGTCTCCCACGTCAGCGTCGCCACCTCGCCCTTGGTGATATTGGCGGGCGTGGCGAAGAACCGCAGGATCTGCGGCCCGGGCCGCTCCACCGTCACGGTGACGGCTTCGCTCACCTCGCTGGTGCGGTTCCGTGCCGTCAGCGTGTAGGTGGTGGTCTCCGTCGGAGCGACCGTGGACGTGCCGCTCGTCGGTTCCACCTTGCCGAGGCCGGTGATGATCACCTCGTCGGCGTTCAGCACCTCCCAGACGAGGGTGCTGGTCTGGCCGGCCTTGATCGACGTCGGGTTGGCGGTGAAGCGAACCACCTTCACCTCCGGCGCCGCCGCCGTGCTCACCGTTACCCGCGCCCGGCCTTCGGCCCCCTTGTCGTCCTTCACCGACAGCCGGAACACGTACACCTGGCCGTGATCGGCGGTGAAGCTGGCCTTGGCCGTGTTCGCACCCGAAATGGACACCGACGGCCCGCCGATCTGCAACCACTCGAACGTGATCGGGTCGCCGTCCGGATCGTACGAATTCGAGCCGTCGAGCTGGATCGTGCCGGCCTGCACGCCGATCTGGTCCGGACCGGCGTCGGCCACCGGCGCGTCGTTGCCCGTGCGCACGCGGCGCGTCAGCAACTCATACCGGATCCTCGGGATGTCCATCGGGACCGGGTGCTTGAGATCGACGAATTCCTTCGGCCGCACCCAGTGGCCCCACTGGAGACCGAAGACCACCCGGCCGTGGTCGTCCGCCCCCACCAGCGTCTCGTTCAGACCGGCCTCGACCGTGAACGCCCACTTTGGATTAAGCGGCTGGACGAAGCGCACCATGCCGCCCGGCCGGTTGCTGCCGCCCTGGCGGAAGATCGCGCCGAGGTTGCCCTCGATGTAAGCGTCCTTGTGCAAGCCGATCTGCGTGCTGCCGCCGATCTGATCGGTGACGTGCAACAGCGTCTCCTCGAAGATGTTGGCGCTGAGGCCGACGCGTTTCACCACCGGGTCGGAGAGGAAGGACTTCGTGCCGTACCCGCCGATGCGCCCGCGCTTGAAGAGATAGTCCAAGGCGAACGCCGCTTGGCCGAGCGTGCCGCCCGAATGGAACTCCTTCAGGTCAACCCGCTTGAAGCTCGAAAACACGCCCGTCTGGACGTTCTTGTACCGGTTGACCAGGCCGAGGTCGAACTGCCCCTCCTGCCGGTCGAGGTAGCGGAGGTACTCGCCTTCCGCCTGGAGAGCGAAGTTGTCGTTGAACGGCGAGAAGAAGCGGCCCTTCCCCGTCACGGTCAGGTTGCCAGTAGTATCCGGGCCGAGGTTCAGACCGAGCAGGGAGAACTTCTTCATGCGGACTTCCTCGGCGGCCCGCGCCGCGACCTTTTCCGCCGCGGCCTCCGCCACCTTGGCGATTTCCTCGGGAGGCGCCGGTTTCGGCAACTCGGCGACCTGCTTCTCGACGCCGGCCTGGGCCTGCTTCAGCGCTGCGACGTCCTGCTTGAGCTGCTCGTTCTCTTTCTTTAGGTCGCGCAGCAGGGCGAGGATGTCGTCCAGCTTGTCGAGCCGCTTGAGGATGTCGTCGCAGCAGTCGCGCGTCTTGGCGGCCGCCTGCTGGAGTGCCTTGATCGCGTCGGCAACGCCCCCGGCGCTGATGATCTTGCCTTCTTTGTCCGTCACGGTCATCTGCACGCGGCGGTTGATCCAGCGCCCTTCTTTCACCCGGTTGTCGACCTTCGGCTCACGCTTCCCCTTGCCGGCCACCTCCAACTGATTGGCGCGCGCGCCGTACTTCAGCAAAAAGCTCTTGACCGTCTCGGCCCGGGCCACCGAAAGCTTGTCGTTGTATGCGTGAGAGCCGATGTAGTCGGCGTGGCCCTCCAGTTTCACCTTGTACTCGGGATTCTGATTCAGCAGCTCCGCCAGCCGGAGCAGGCTCGGGTAACCGTCGGTCAGAACCGACATGTTGAATTCGAAGTTGACTTCTTCCCAGTCATCCTTCGAGGCCGTCGTCACGAGGCCTTGCGCAGAAAGGGCGCCGCCGAGGCCGAAGGTGAGGGAAAGCAGGAGTGCGACTGCGAGCTTGAACTTCATGACAACATCTCCTCCAGATGCAGTTGGAACACGAAACGGCCGGGATGGTCCCGACCGCCGGAATCACCGACAAGGAATAGGATACTCCAGGATTCGGCCCCGTCGCGGAGTGAGATAATAAGGGCAGGCCTGCCGGACGGGCAGTCGCTCCCGGAAACGGGGGAGGAAAGTCCGGTCTCCGCAGGGCAGCGTGCCGGCTAACGGCCGGGGGGATCCGCTTAAAGCGGGTTTCACGGAAAGTGCCACAGAAAACACACCGCCCGTCAGGGTAAGGGTGAAAAGGTGCGGTAAGAGCGCACCGCGGCCGGAGCGATCCGCGCCGGCAGGGCAAACCCCACGCGGAGCAAGACCAAATAGGAGAGAAGGAGTGGCCCGCTCCGCCTGACTCTCGGGTAGGTCGCACGAGCCGGCCAGTAATGGCCGGCCCAGAGGAATGACTGCCGCCCGCAAGGGTACAGAAACCGGCTTATAATCCGGCAGGCCTCAAAAAGGGGTCAGCCTGATCTGGTCCATTTTTTCGTACCCCCCGGAAAAATGGACCAGATCAGGCTGACCCCTTTTTGCGCTTCAGCATGCGCAATGGCGGCTCGTCTTCCTTGATCGTGTAGTCCGCCGGAGGCTGGAACAAGGACGGGTCGGGCTCGTCGCGGCGGATGTTCGTCAGCCGGTACACGGTTTCCCCGAAGCGGGGATCGTTGCGCCTGGAAAGCACCACGGTCTGAAGCTCCGGCGAGTACCAGCGTTCGGAGACGACTTCGATCGGCCGCTCGTTGCCGATCTGCCCGGCGGGAATGGTGTAGAGCGTACGCTCCCCTTCGGCCTGCACTCCTTCGACGGTCTGCCTGCCAAGGGATTCGCGTTTCACCTCGGGTGCCTCGCCGGCGGGCAGGCGTTCGATTGCGCCGGGCCCACTGATGAACACAGCCTCATGGCGAGGCTCGCCCGTGCGCACCTCTTCTTCGATCTCGATGTTGAACGGGACGCCGGGGGCCGGGGCCGGCAGATGGAACATCTTGTCGAGCGCCATCTTGTGGGCGACGCGCGCCTCCGCGTCAAGGCTGTATTTTACCCGGGCGACGGGATCGCTGATCGAAATGCTCTTGAGCGGCTTGTCGGCCCGCCAGGGACCGACGAAGTCGAGCGTCTGTTCCCGCCGCGTACGGCCTTCGCCGTCGCGGTAGATGGTTGCGGTGTTCTTGCGCACGATGCGGTTGCCGTCCGCCAGCGTTTGGACCGTATCGGTGACGGCCTCAGCCGAGTATGGTGCGCCCTTCACAGGCTTCTCATCCCAACTGAATTCGGCCGACACAAACCGCATCACGTCGTGAACGGGCTCGCCGCCCTCCACGCCGGCAACGCCGGCGTGCTTGATGATGCGCACCTCTTCTCGACGCTCCTGCGGCGCAGCCGCCAGCGCGGCAACCAGGAGTCCCATGATCAACAAATTGGTTCTCATCGTCTTCTCCCTCCCTCCACGTAGGATAAGACTCCGTCTTGTCCCACGTGGGATAAGGCTCGCGTCTTGTCGTCCCCATACACGCGCCATGGCAAGTCACCAGCAGGAATCCCGTAGCCACCTCCCGGCCCCGCGGCCGGACTGCCTGCGTGCGCCGGCGTACGAGCCGACGCAACTCCTCGCGCGGCGGAGCGACCGAGGCCGTCTGCGGGGTCGCCGGGATGGCCGTGGATGTGACCCGCGATGCCAACGGCTGAGGCGCCGGCGCGGGCCGCCGTAGCCACACGGCGGCGGAGACAAGCAGCATCACCACCGAAGCCGCGATGGCGCGGGCGACGAGCACCACCGCCTCCCAGTAGTGCGGCGGTAGCCAGAGCACGACCTGGCGGACCACCTCGAGCGTCTCGGTCCGTTCGAGTTCAACGAGGGCGCCGTTCCCCGTGCAAGCGGGCGCCGCCTCCGTCTCTTCCATCTCCTCAACGTTCGGGTTGTAGTAGCCGTCCTTCTCGAGCCACCGCAGAACGCGGTTCCTCGCTACGCCAAACAGCCACGACAGCACCGGCCCCCGCGATGCATCGTACCGGCCGGCGCTTTCGATCAACACCAGAAACACCTCTTGCGTCACTTCTTCGGCGACGGCGCTGCTGCCGCTCATCTGCCAGGCGAACCGGTACACCGCGCCTTGCCGCCGCCGGTAAAGTGCGACGAACGCGTCCTCGTTGCCTGCCGCCATGCGCCGCACCAGATCGGCGTCGCTCAACCCCGCAAGATCACTCATCCGTCAAGCTCGTTGGACGATCGGTGTGGCGTTACGGTGTCGCCGCTCGCTGCCTTCCACGAAGAATTCCGACGAAAGGCCACAGAAGTTCCCGATTGTTGTGCCGGTCAAGTCCTGATGGTGCGGCCTTCTCGCAGGGCGAGGTTGCCGAGGTGCGCGGCCCGTGCGGCGCCCACGCTCGCCGGGACCGCCGCATTCGGAGTCTTGCGGCTCCGGATGCAGTCCAGGAAGTTCTGCACGTGAGCCAGCGTGCCGTCTTCGCCCGCGCGCTCCTGGATCTCGGGCTCGGGGTAGGCGGTCTTCTCGGGCAGAACCTTGCCCTCGGGATACACGGCCAGCCCGTCGCGATTGATCTTCATCAGCGCGTTCGTGCCCCGGAAAATTAGGTTGCCCCCTTCGAGATGGCCGGACAGGGTGCCGTTGTACACGGCCTGGAACGCGCCGTAGTCGTACGACGCGTTCATTGTGTCGGGGCACTCCAGGTAGTCGAGGACGTAGCGCGCGCCCATGGCCTGCGCCGTCTTCGGCCCGTCCACGCGCATGTACCAATGGATGACGTCGATCCAGTGGCTGTAAAGGTCGGTGAGGTGGCCGCCGCCGAAATCCCAGAACCAGCGGCAGCGGTAGTAGCGAACAGCGTTCACGGGCTGCTCGGGTGCGGTCCCCAGCCACCGCTTCCAGTCGAGGCGGGCAGCGTCCACACTAGCCGCCGCCGTGTCGAATCGCAGGTAGTTCTGATACCAGGAACCGAGCACGAGAGTGATCGTGCCGAGCTTTCCCGAGGCGATGATCTCGGCGCCCCTTAGGAACAAGTCCCAGCTTCGCTGCTGGTAGCCGACTTGAACGATGCGGCCGGTCTCCGCCACCGCTTGTTCCACCAGCGGTCCTTCTTCCATCCGGTACGTCAGCGGCTTCTCCACGTAGACGTCCTTGCCGGCGCGGACGGCATCCACGGTCATCGGCACGTGCCAGTGATCCGGCGAACCAACGATGACGGCGTCGATGTCTTTACGGTCCAGCAGCGCGCGGTAGTCCACGTAAGCATCGGCGCTGGGCGCCAGCTTCTCCTTCGCCTCCAGCCGGCGGGGCTCGTAGACGTCGCACACGGCGACGATCTCGCTGCCGCCGATGCGGTTCAACAGGCGCATGAGGTATTGGGTGCGACCGCCGGTAGCGATGGCGCCGACACGAATGCGATCGTTCGCTCCGGGGACTCTGCTGGCGGAAAGGGCGGTCAAGGCGGCTGAGCCGAGGAAGCAGCGGCGGTTGGTGGAGATCTGCACACCGCCATGATATCCTGACATGGACTTGAGTCAGGATGTAGAATAATTCTACACAGTGTTGGGTTTTTTCACACAGGGGCAGCGCCGATTCACCCAGGAATCCACTTGGCAGGGCGCTCACGACCTCTGAGCAGGACGCAACTGCTTGTAATTAAAGGAAAGCACGAATCGGATCTGCATATCCTGTTTGGGATCAAACCTGCAAACGAAGCTTGGCTGTACATCATTGGATCGCCCGCTTTGGGCGGGAGGGAAAGCTCTAGCAGGGAGAGGAATACGACTATGAGGATGACCTCGTACAAGACCTGGGCCATGGTGCTGGCGCTGGCCCTGGTGTTCGTGGTCGGGTCCGTGGTGCTGGTGAGCGCCACCGGACCGGCCTTCACGATTCACGACAAGGCGTATTACGCCGACGCCAATCTGGTGAATTTCGTTCGACCCGGATTGGTGATCAAGATTACGTCAGCGTCGATCGCCGAGGACGGCACGATCAAGGCGACCTTCAAGCTGACGGACCCCAAGGGCTTGCCGCTGGATCGGCTGGGAGTAACGACTCCCGGAAACGTGTCGATCAGCTTGATTGCTGCCTACATTCCGGCAAGCAGGACGCAGTACGTGTCCTACACGACGCGCACGCAAGGCCCGAGTCCGATCACTGGTCAGACGGCGGTGCAGGCTGCTGGCGAGAACAACGGCACGTTCACGCAGATCGCTGACGGGGAATACGAATACACCTTCAGGACGAAGGCACCGGCCAGCATCGACCGGAGCGCGACGCACACCATCGGCGCCTATGGCAACCGAAACCTGACCGAGTTCGACCTTGGTATACATCGTGACGACGAGGTCTTCAACTTCGTACCGAACGGGTCGCCGGTGACGAAGACGCGCGACGTGATCAAAACGGTCACCTGCAACAAATGCCACCAGGACCTGAGCGCGCACGGCACCGGGGGTCGGAAGAGCGTGGAGGTGTGCATCCTCTGCCACACGCCGCAGACTGTGGACCCGGACACCGGCAACTCGGTGGACATGGTCGAGATGACGCACAAGATCCACATGGGCTCTGGCCTGCCCAGCGTTCAGGCGGGCAAGCCATACCAGATTGTCGGGGTCCGGCAGACGGTGTTCGATTTCTCCCACGTGGTCTTCCCGGCCGACGCCCGCAGGTGTACCCACTGCCATGAGCAGGACAAGGGTGCGGCTCAGCAGGACGCGTATCTGAAGCCGAACCGGGCGGCGTGCGGAGCCTGTCATGATGACGTGAACTTCGCCACCGGCGAGAACCACGCCGGCCTGCCGCAGATCAGCGACAACCAGTGCGCCAACTGCCACACTCCCGATGGTGAGGTCGAGTTCGATGTGAGTATCGCTCGGGCCCATACGGTACCGACGTTCTCGCGCGACCTGCCGGGGACGACGTTCGACATCCTCGACGTGCAGAACGCGGCGCCCGGCCAGAAGCCGACGATCACCTTCTCGGTGAAGGACAAGGCCGGCAACCCCATCAGCCCGTCCGCGATGACGCGGCTGGTGCTGGTGATTTCGGGGCCGACGAGCGACTATGCCGCCTACGTAAGCGAGGACGTGCGGACGGCCACGGCCAACGCTGACGGTACGGCCACCTGGACGACTGCCTGGACCGTGCCGGCCGACGCCAAAGGCAGCTTCGCCGTCGGTATCGAGGGCTACCGCAACTTCACGCTGGTTCCGGGCACGCTGAAGGAAATGGTCGTCCGCGACGCCGGCGTCAACGTGGTGAAGTACTTCTCGGTGGATGGCAGCGAGCCGGAGCCGCGGCGGACCGCGGTGTCCGTGGCGAAGTGCAACCAGTGCCACAGCTT
>CAYZJD010000163.1:0-9647 GCA_964478455.1 uncultured Solibacteraceae bacterium
TCGTGGTCTTTGACTTCCTTGGGGACTCCAATGATCATGGCTGTCCTTTCGTTTCGGCGGGGATCGCCCGCCCGTTCGGATTCGCAGGGTTTCGTCTCGGTCCGAGGCCAAGTGCAATCAGGGACAGAGAGTCGAGCTTGCCGCTGGCCTCCAGCTTCTGGTCCGACTGGAAACGGCGCAGCGCATCCATCGACTCCGGTCCCCATTCGCCGGTAGCCGGGCCGGACAAGTACCCCCGGTCGATGAGCGCCCGCTGGATCTCCCTGTATCGCTCCGGCGTCGGTGTCTGCTGGCCCAGCCGCCAGCTCGGCGTGCGACGCCTCCGCGTCCCCTTCTTCTTTCCTCGGGTTGAGGCTTTCCGGGCAACGACCGGCTTTGTGGCGGTGGCCGCCTTGGCCGACGACGCGGCGCCGGGGGGATTGCTGACGGTCTTCTTCGAAGTGGAGTTGGGCTTGGCCGGCGTCTTTCGGGTGCCGGCCGCGCCAGCCAGCCCGAAGCCGGCCACCCACAGCAGAAGCACGATAAGGGCGGCCCTACGCAAGCGCAAGTCTCAGTCTAGCAAGGAGGACGTGCGCGTGCCCGCCGGTGTGCTCAAGGGCACGCCCGCGCCCAATTCAGTCCTTTGCCGGCAGTGTACCGGCCAGGTAGAAGCTCGTCCATTGCGGGCTGCGCCTGCCGCGCAGCGCGCCGAGGTTTCGCTTGACGTGGAAAGCGACCGCGTCGCCGGGCTTGAGCGCAGCCTGGATACGGCGGATGTCGTCCACCGTTTTCACCGGCTGCCGGTTGATCGAAATCACGATGTCGTTCGGCAACAAGCCGATGTCGTCGGCGAACGAGCCGGGGTCCACTTTTGTGATGAGGGCTCCGCCGTCGTCCTCGAAGCCGAGGTCTTCACGGTCCGCCTGCCCGAGGCCGCGCACGTAAAGGCCGAACTTGGCCTTCGTGCCCTCGCCGGATGACGGCTCTTCCTCCTGCTGCCCGGCGATGAGCGGGTTGCTGGCCCACACCTTCATGCGGTCGCCGATGGTCACCTGTACATCCTTCTTCTGCCCGTCGCGAATGATGGTCAACGTCGCCGTCTTGCCCACTTCGGAATCGGCGACTATGTTGACCAGCTCGTCGCTGTTCTCGATCTTCTTGCCGTCCATGGCGATGATCACGTCTTCGCGCTTGAGCCCCGCCTTGTCGGCCGGGCTGCCGGGCTCAACGCCCTGTACGAACGCCCCATGCGAAGCGCCGTACACCTTCAACAGCGCCTCATCCGCGCGCTGGTTCAATTGCACGCCGATCGAGCCGCGGGTCATCCGGCCGCTCTTGATGATCTGGTTGTACACCTTCACCGCCGTGTTGATCGGCAGCGCGAAGCCGACACCCTGGTAGCCGCCGCTCTGCGTCGCGATCGCCGTATTGACGCCGATCACCTCGCCGTTGATGTTCAGCAGCGGGCCGCCGCTGTTGCCGGGATTGATGGCCGCGTCGGTCTGGATGAAGTGCTGAAACTGCTGCGGGGTGATGTCGCGCCCCTTGGCGCTGATGATCCCCGCCGTCACAGTCGCCTCCAGGCCGAATGGCGAGCCGATGGCCACCGCCCAGTCCCCAACCTGCACGGCATCGGAGTTGCCGATCTTCGCCGCCGGGAGCTTCCTTCCCGCTTCGATCTTGAGGATCGCCAGGTCGGTCTCGCGGTCCGTTCCGATGAGCTTGGCATCGTATTCCTTCTGGTCCCCGTTGAGCCTCACCTTGATCTGGTCAGCGTTCTCGACCACGTGGCTGTTGGTGAGGATGTAGCCGTTGGCGTCCACGATTACACCCGAGCCTCCTGACTGGCGCCGGAAGGGCATTTCCTGCGGGAAGTCGCGGAACGGACCGAAGAACCGATGGAAGAAATCCATCCCCTCCTCGTCCTCCTGGTTGGGCGCCGGCCGGCGGCGGCGAGACATCTGCTTCTCCGCGTCGATGCCGTACTTGCTGGTGATGTTTACCACCGAGGGCTCGAGGCGCTTGGCCAGTTGGGTGAAGGCAGTGGAGAGCTGCTGCGGGTTAGGGATGGCCAGCGGTGTCGCATCGGTGGCGACCTGCCCCTTTTCGGCTCTCACGCCGGTGCTGATCAGGGTTCCGATCAGAATGCCCACCGAGAGGGTGAACAGTAGAAGCGTGAAGGAAAGGAGCTTCTGTTGACGAATCTTATCGAACATACTCATGGATTTTGACTCCGGGAACCACTCTTCTTCTCATTATAGAGCAATGGGATAGGAGACCCGGCCTATCCCGATGGATGCGTGGCGGCCCGGATCGGTTTCAGTTCGACCATCAGAATTCCTCCGAGGATGAGCGCCGCCCCGGCCAAACCCCGGCCGGTCAGCGTCTCCCCGGCGACCAGGTAGGAGGTCAACCACGCAAACACCGGTTCCAGGGCAAAAACCAACGCCGTGTGCGTGGCGGTCGTATGCTTCTGGGCCCAGGCCTGCACGGTGAAAGCAAGGGCGGTCGCCAGCAGCGCCGTGACCACCAGGGCCAGCACCAGCTCCAAGGTCCATTTCACCCGCGGCGTCTCCGCCCACCAGAAAGTCGCCAGCCCCAACAGAGCGGCGGTGGCCACCTGGATCAGGCTGAGGCTCTCTACGCCGATACGCGGTGAGTAGTGGCCCACCGCGACGATGTGAACGGCGAACGCGACCGCACAGCCCGCGGTGAGCGAGTCGCCGAGGCCAATCCGCAACTGGCCCGGCGGCAGCGTCAGCAGGCCCATACCGACGGTGGCCGTCGCAATCCCGACCCACTCGGAAACGACCGGCGCTTTCTTGTAGACGAGCGAGGCTAACAAAGGCACCATGGTGATCGACAGCCCGGTGATGAACGCCGACTTCGACGCGGTGGTGTGGCGGAGCCCGATGGTCTGAAAGACGTAGCCAAGGAAGAGAAACAAGCCGGCGAGCATCCCGAGGCGCAGCTTGTGGCCGGCTCGCGCAGTCCCATACCGGCCGCGAAAGGCGATCGCCAGCCCGCCGGCTGCCAGGGTGAATCGCAACGCGAGGAACAGCAGCGCCGAGACATCGTCGAGCGCTCGCTTTACAAGCACAAACGTGGCGCCCCAGATGAGGGCGATGAAGGCGAGCGCCAGGTCGGCCCGCCACGAGGACAACGCGCCCGGGCGGCTCATCCTCCGGTTCCGGCGAGCTCGTGGTCGCGCATCAAAAGGAGAAGGGTGAGCAGAATCCGCTTGAGGCCGAGATCACGTCCCTCGGGATGAAACCATTCCGACGTGGTGTGGGCGCCTCCGCCTCGCCCACCGGCGCCGATCGAGATAGCCGGCAGCCGCACCGAGAGGGGGATGTTGGCGTCAGTGGAGGCGCAGTCCGGACGAGCTCGAATGCCCAAGTGGGAATCGACCGCGCGAATATAGCTAAGAATCGAGGCATCCTCCGGCAAACGCCCACCGGGCCGCGCGCCGATCTCCCGAATGCGGGAGGTCACTCTGCCGCTGGTGGCGCGCTCGTTCTCGGTCTCGGTTGCCTGCTCCACCGCGGCGCTCAGCTTCGACACCAGTTCGTCCATCCGCTGCGACTTCTCCGAACGGATGTCCAGCTTCGCCCGGGCCATCGTCGGAATCGAGTTGATACTGGCGCCGCCCTCAATGACTCCGAAATTGACCGTGGATCGCGGGCCCGCACCCGCTCCTCCGTTCGGCAGGTTTTCGCAGAAAATCGCCACCGTGCGGCTAAGCGCGTGAACCGGATTCCCAACGCCGTAATCGCTCCAACTATGGCCGCCAGGGCCGTGGAACGTGATCTCAAAGCGGCGGCACTCGAGCGCCTCACAAGTGATGTGGTCCATCGCGGGGCCGTCGAGGACGACGAAAGCCCGCAGGTCGCGGGCCAGCGGCGACTGATGGCACAGGAAGCGCATCCCGCTCAGGTTGCCTTCTCCCTCTTCGCCGACGTTGGCCACCAGCACCAGTCCGCTGCGCAGGCCGTCAATTCTCGCGGAGTTCTTCAACGCGCCGGCCACGGCCAGCAGCGCCGCCAGGCCCGAACCGTTGTCGGCGACTCCCGGACCGAAAAACCGGCCGTCGGCCTCCACCCGGATCTCCTCCGAGTTGCGGGGAGCGAGGACTGTGTCGAGGTGTGCCGTCAGCCCGACCAGCGGGCCTTCGCCATATCCCTCGGGCCGGGCGATCACGTTGCCGGCGATATCGATCTGTACCGTACAGCCGAGCACGCAAAGCTGCTCGGCCATCCATTCGGCCCTCTGCTGCTCTAGGAAGGTCGGCGCCGGGATGCGGCACAGACGGAGATGCTGCTCGTTGATCCACTGCTTTTCACGCGTGAACCACTGGAGACACTCCTTCACCCCGGGCGACTCCGCCAGCTTGCCGACCAACTTCACGCCGACCTTGTCCGAAGCGTCCGCCATGAGATCCCAGTGTATCTCCCGGAAAACCGGTGACAGGCTACGCAATTCCCGAATTCAGACGCCGGCATGGAAAATCGGGGATTGCGTAGCCTGTCACTGGTTTTGGGCGAGGGCTTGGCGCAGCGCCCGGATGTGGTCCGGAGTTGTCCCGCAGCAGCCGCCCAGGAAGCGTGCGCCGGCCTGCGCCAGTTCCGGCGCGCAGCGGGCGAACTCTTCCGGGGCGCCAGCATAAACGGTCCTCCCTTCGACAAGTTGAGGGAGTCCCGCATTCGGCTTGATCCACACCGGGCGGTCCGTGGCCGCACGCAAGCGCCGGCAGATAGGGACATAGCCGACGATGCCCTGGCCGCAGTTGGCGCCGACGATGTCCGCGCCCGCTTCTGAGAGCGCCTCGGCGGCCTGTTCGGGCGTGGCGCCCATCAACGTGCGGTCCTTGTTCTTGCCGGAGTCGAAGACCATGCAGGCCGCCACCGGCAAGCCGGTGCGGCGGGCGGCGACGACGGCAAGGCGCGCCTCTTCAAGATCGGCCATCGTTTCAATGACGATTCCGTGCACTCCGGCTTCGGCCAGCGCCCGCGCCTGCTCGACGAACGCGCCCACCATCTCTTCCGGGGTCACCTCTCCCGTCATCAGCAGTTTGCCCGTGGGTCCGATGGAGCCGAAGACGCATGCGCGGTCACCGGCCGCGCGCAACGCCACGGCCGCGCCGGCCCGGTTCAGATCCGCGGCCTTCTCCGGCACCCCACGGCCGGCAAGAGTGACCCGGTTCGAACGGAACGTGTTGGTGAGAACAATGCGACTGCCTGCTTCGACGTAGGAACGCGTGACTTCCTCCACGCGCTCCGGATGGGCGAGATTCCAAAGGTCGCCAAGTTCGCCGGCGGCGAGTCCGCGCTTTTGCAGTTCTGTGCCCAGCGCCCCGTCAGTCAGCGTTACGCGCTCGACGAGCAACTGCCCCAGCAGCGGCTTCACGTGGCAACCAGCGCGCGCGCCAGCCGGACCGCCTCGTTGGCGTTGTCCCCATACCCGTCGGCGCCGATGTCGCTGGCGTACTGTTGCGTCACCGGCGCGCCGCCCACCATTACCTTCACCTGATCGCGGACTCCGGCGGTCCTCAGCGCCTCGATGGTGGTCTTCATTGAGGGCATGGTCACGGTCAGCAGCGCCGACAAGCAGACGATGTTGGCGTTGCGGTCTTTCACCGCTTGCACGAACTTGTCCGGCGCTACATCAGTGCCGAGGTCAATCACCTCGAAGCCGCCGCCCTCGAGCATCGACGCCACCAGGTTCTTGCCGATGTCGTGCAGATCGCCCTTGACCGTGCCGATGACCACGCGGCCGGCCGGTTCGGCGCCTCGCTCCACCAGCAGCGGGCGGATCAGCTCGAGTGAACCCTTCATCGCCCGAGCCGCCAGCAGCAGCTCCGGCACGAAGTACTCCTCGCACTCGAAGCGCCGCCCGACCTCGTCCATCGCCGGCACCATGTACTTCGTTACCAGCTCCATCGGGTCGGCGTTTTCCGCCAGCGCCTCCTTGGTTACCGCCACCGCCGTCTTGGAATCGCCCGTGAGAATTGCGTCATGAAGTTTCGAAAGATCAGCCATTGGATCTGCCTTTCCGATGATTGGCCCGCCGCCTTTCTCCTGCCTCAGGCGGCGGGCGCTCTTGCCCCGTTGAACTCGTGGATCGCATCGATCATCGCGATGATGTTTTCTACCGGCGTGCGCGCCTGGATGTTGTGGATCGAGTTAAACACGAATCCGCCGTTCTTCGAGAAGATCTCGCACCGCTCCAGCACCTGCGCCCGGACTTCCTCCGGGGTCCCGAACGGCAACACCTTCTGGGTGTCTATGCCGCCGCCCCAGAACACCAGCCGGTCGCCGTAAGCCGACTTCAAGTGTCCCGCTCCCATGTTCGCCGCCGAGCACTGCACCGGGTTGAGAATGTCGAAGCCAGCTTCGATGAAGGACGGAATGAACCGATCCACCGATCCGCAGGAATGCTTGAACGTCTTCCAGGTGGTGTGCTTGTGGATCCAGCCGTTCACCTGCTTGTAGTACGGGAACCACAGCTCGTTAAACGTCTCCTTCGAACAGAACGAGGAGCTTTGCGTACCGAAGTCCGTCCCGCACAGGAACACGGCGTCGACGGCGTTTCCGACGGCCTCGTGCAGCTTCTGGAGATTCCCGATGGCGATCTCGCACTGCCGGCTGAAGATTGAGTGAACGTACTCGCGGCGCGCGCACGTAGTCATGTACCACTCAGCCACGTCGCGGATGCCCTTGGGGCGCTTCAGAAACGGCGCGGGCACCAGGGCGATGTCGCCGAACGCCGTCCCGCTCATGCCGAGCATCACCGCGCGCCCGCTCGAGGAAGCTTCCCTGACGCAAGACGCGTAGTGAGCCAGGTCCGCCGCAGAGAGAGGTCCGAACTCCTCGAGATTGTCCTCCGGGTCCAACCTCTCCTCGTCGATCGGTTCCTGCCGGATGACAGTGTCGAAGAAGTAGCCGCCTTTCGGCATCCTCCCGCTCGGCGGCGCCGTCAGATCCCCTTCGGGATAGATCAGCGTGTCGCCGTTGGCGTCTTTCGTGACGCGGAAGGCGTCGGGGACGAGGATTTCCAGGCCGTCGTCCATCCGCCACGGCTTCCAGTTCTCATTGGGAAAGCCAAAGAGGGTCTTGCGGCCGAAGACGCCGTTCACGTCCAGTCCCATCGCTTCCTTGAGATCGTTCTCCACCAGGCCGAGCATCTGGTAGGGTTCGTGGACCTTGACGGGCCGCTTCTCCAGGCCGTAGCGGCCGCGCAGGGCAGCGACACAGCTCACGTGAATCCCCGTGACAGCGGTGCTCCCGAAATCCACAGGAAGCCGATCCGGCTCCTTGTGATTCAGCGCCGCAAGGGTGCGCTCTTTGCTCGTCATACCAGCGAACGCACAGTCTACCAAAAAGGGGTCAGCCTGATCTGCGCCATTTTCGCGGGCCGCGAAAATGGCGCAGATCAGGCTGACCCCTTTTTGGGGAACACGCCGAGCACGGCCGAGGAAAGCAGCAGGGCGGACGTCGCTCCCGCCAGGAGAGGGAGTCCCACCCGGACCGTCGCCGGAAAAGCGGCCATCGGTTGGGGGCCCACCAGAAGCACGAACGGAACGGCGATGCCCATCGCGGCCAGCAGGAAAGCCCTGGCCGTTGTCCACGGGTTTCCCAAGCCCGCATAGCTGCGTTCTCCGAGGCGGAACTCTCGCCTCGATCGCGATAGGTAGACAGCCAGATTGACTAATATCACGGCGGCCGCCACAGTGAAGCTGATTGCCCAGAAGTCCGGAATGCCGGTCCACGGCTCGGCGCCGGGCTTCGGTCCCGGAAGCCCGGCTGTCCGGGCCAGAACGCCGCGCGCGATCACACCCGCGCGCCTGGCGCCTGCATTGATCAGCACGACAACGGCTAGCCTTGAATCCAGGGCAATCACCGCAGCCGTGTTGCAGCCCCAGGTACTCCCCGTGTGCTCGAGAAACACGCCACCCGGCCGCTCAGGATTTCGCCGGATGAACCAGCCCACGGCGTACGGCTTTTGCTCCGGCGGCGGAAGGCCGAGGCTGCCGGCAGTCCCCCCTACCAGAGCCGCCATGTAACGGGCCATGTCATTTGCGGTCGATTTCACCAGCGAGGCGCCATACCAGCCGGTCCAGATTCGGCTGGGTCGCATGCGCCCCCACTGCCGCTCGTGGCCTTCAGCCAAGCCCCAGGCGAGAGCCTTGCGCCGATCCAGCGTGGTCCGGTTCATGCCGAGCGGGCCAAAGACCCGCCGCTCCATGTAGGCCGGAAAGGACTCGCCCGAGACGCGTTCAATGATGGCGGCCAGCAAGACATAGTTGCTGTTCGCGTATCGAAAACCAGGACCGCGCGGCGGGTGAGGGTCCACCGCTCGCAGCCTCGTCACCGCCAGTTTCAGGTCATGCTCACCCGGCTTGCCGCAGCACGGCGCCTGGAAGTCGTCCTTGCGCCTCAGCCCGCTCGTGTGCTCGACCAGATGCCTCACTGTCAGGCCGTGCTCCGCATCGAACTCTGAAAGATACGCGGAAACGGGCACATCGAGTTCCAGCTTGCCGTCTTTCTCCAATTGCGCGATAGCCAGCGCAGTGAAAGGCTTGCTCAGAGAGGCCAATTCGACGGGCGTGTCCGGCGTCATCGCCGCGCCGGTGGCAAGGCTCGCGACCCCGTAAGCTCTGGTGAACAGGACGTCCTCGCCGCGCACCACGGATAGCGAAAGGCCTGGGATCTGGTTGAGCTGCATCTCGGCGCGCACGTAACGATCGATCGCGCCCAGATCCGGTTGCGGGCCGAGTGCGAGCGTCGAGGCCGCAAAGGGAACGAGTACGAGACGCAGAGAAGGAAGAAGACAAATCACGAGTTTCTCCGCGTTCTCCGCGTCTCCGCGGTAAGTTCTCTTACCGCACTCGCTTCGGGCCGGCCTCGACGAGTTCTCTGGCGGCGCCATCCTGCTGATGGAGCTTGAAATTCTCGATGAACCGCGCGGCCAGGGCGTCGTACTTCTTGAAGTACTCCTCCCGGCTCGGCCAGGTGTTGGCAGGATCCAGGATCGATGTCGGGATCCCTTCGCAAGCCAGCGGCACGTCGAAGCCGAACACCGGGTCCTTACGAAATTCCGTCTTTTCGAGGCGCCCGTCGAGGGCGTCCGTCAGCAACTGCCGCGTGTGCTGGATGCTGATCCGCTTGCCGACCCCGAACGGCCCGCCGGTCCAGCCCGTGTTCACCAGCCAGCAAGTCACCCCGTGCTTCAGGATCTTCGACTTCAGCAGGTTCGCGTAGACCTGCGGCCGGTGCACCATGAACGGGGCGCCGAAACAAGTCGAGAAAGTGATCTCGGGCTCCTTGCCGAGACCGATCTCCGTGCCCGCGATCTTGCTTGTGTAGCCCGACATGAAGTGATAGATCGCCTGCTCGGTGGTCAGCTTCGCGATCGGCGGCATGACGCCCGATGCGTCGCAGGTCAGAAACACGATGTTCTTCGGATGGCCCGCCATCTTCTCGGGAACGTAGTTCTCGATGTAATCGAGCGGGTACGCCATCCGGGTGTTTTCCGTTGTTCGGTCGTCGTCGAGGTCGAGCTTGCGGGAGTACGGATCGAAGGTCACATTCTCCAGGATGGTCCCGAACCTGCGGGTGCAGGCGTAAATCTGGGGCTCGGCCACTGGCGAGAGGCGGATGACATTGGCG
>CAYZJD010000164.1:0-9591 GCA_964478455.1 uncultured Solibacteraceae bacterium
TCTAGTACCGGCACTTCGAGCTTTCCGACTTCACGTAGTAGGACTTGTAGTTGGACGCCTTCGGGTCCATGCAGCCGGCCAGGTTCAGCAGCTCCACTTTCCGAAACTCGATGGGATGACTTTCCGCCTGAAGGGAAATGTAGCCTTCCGTCAGCAGAGCCCCGTCCTGTTTCACTTTCTCGTCGTGCCCGCTCACCGCGCCGCCTCCGATTTGCGGCATTTCGTAGGCCAGAACGGTCTCCCCCTCCACCATGTGCCGGATGACGGAATCGCCCAGCACCATCACCTCCACTCTCACCCACTGGTCCCCGTCGTAGGTTTTGGAAGTGGAATTGGTGCAATGCTGCGTGAACAGGCGGCCGTTCATCACTACGTTAGTGCCCGGAGTGCACAGGTTCGCGGTCGAGCGCGGGCCCTTGCCTAATCCTCCCAGCAATTGCACCTCAACCGAAATCGGGAAATCCTGTTCCTTCCTCATGCTCTCCGGAGACTGGCAGTGGACCATCACCCCGCTGTTTCGCAGCGCCCAGCCGGGAGCGCCGGGCGTCTGCTCACCCACGAAACGGTACTCGACCGCAACGATGTAGTGCGAGAACTTCCGGCGGTAAAAGATGTGGCCGAATTTGTTGCCGAATGTTCTGTATTGATCGTAGGCAACCTTCAAGAGGCCGTCTTCCACCCGGAACGTGTTCCCGAAGTTGTCGCCGAGATCGTGTCCGGCGAGCTTGACAGCCCAGCCCGTCAGGTCCTTGCCGTTGAACAACTGGATCCATTCCTTCTGGTCGGCCTTGCTTTGTGCCGCGGCGCTGGTCAAGCCAACGAGCAGGCCCGCGAGCGCAAGCCGCCGAAGTGTCGCGGAGTTGGTGGTCTTCATGATGTGTAGAGTATAGCGAGCGGGGGAGGTCCCGGACGATTCCTGTTTACGGTCATGTTAACGGATAACAACATCTTGTTGCCGGTTATCTATCCGGCAGCATACCCGTGAACGCTCACGTTATCCGCGGTTAACACATCCCGCGACCTGCAACGGCCCGCGGCTATTCCATCGCGGCGATCACCGCGTCGGTGAACTCCGTGGTGCCGGCCGAGCCGCCGACGTCGGGCGTAAGATGCTTCGCGCCCGCGTAGACGCGCTCGATCGCCGTCTGCAACCGGGCCGAGGCTGCCTGCTCGCCGAGGTGCGCGAGCATCAGCACCGCCGACTGCATCAGCGCCGTCGGGTTGGCGATGCCCTTGCCGGCAATGTCCGGCGCGCTCCCGTGTACCGCCTCGAACACGGCGCAGCGCTCGCCCATATTGGATCCGGGCACGATCCCCAGACCTCCCACCAGGCCGGCCGCGAGGTCCGAGACGATATCACCGTAGAGGTTCGGCATCAGCAGCAGGTCGAACGTCTCCGGACGCATGACGAGCTGCATCGCGGCGTTGTCCACGATCAGCTCCTTGTATCCGATGTCCGGGTACTCTCGAGCCACCTCGCGGCAGCAGCGCAGGAAGAGCCCGTCGCCGAGCTTCATGATGTTCGCCTTGTGGACGGCGGTGATCTGCTGGCGCCCGGTGCGCTTGGCGAACTCGAACGTGTAGCGGGCGATGCGCTCGGAGGCGCGGCGGGTGATCACCTTGAGGCTAGTGACCACGTCGGTGACCACCTCGTGCTCGAGCCCGGCGTAAAGGTCTTCCGTGTTCTCGCGAAAGATGATCATGTCGATCTTCGCGTCCTGGTAGCGCGTCTTGAGCCCCGGTAGGTTCCGAACGGGGCGCACGTTGGCGAACAGGTCGAGCCTCTTGCGGAGCGCGACGTTCACGCTCTGGAAGCCGCCGGCGATCGGCGTCGTCACCGGACCCTTCAGGCCGACCCGCGTCCGCTGGAGCGACTCGACCACTCCCTCAGGGAGGCTCTCGCCCGACTGTTCGATGACCTCCCTCGTCAGCTCGACTCGTTCCCACCGGACGGGAATGCCGGTGGCCTCGACCGCCCGGACAGTGGCGTCGGCGACTTCGGGGCCGATTCCGTCGCCGGGGATGAGAGATACGGTGTGATGCACAATCGAATTATAGGCACGCGGGGCGTGGCCCGTGGCGCACGGCTCGTGGCACAATGTAAAGCCATGCCCAGAATCCAGCGCGCGCTCATCAGCCTCACCGACAAGAGCGGGATCGTCGAATTCGCCCGTGGCTTGCGCGAATTCAACATCGAGATTCTGTCCACGGGGGGCACCGCGAGACTGCTCCGCGAGGCGGGTGTTCCGGTGCGCGAGGTGTCCGAGGTCACGGGCTTTCCGGAAATGCTCGACGGCCGCGTGAAGACCATCCACCCGCGGATCGCGGGGGGCATCCTCGCCATCCGCGCCGACGAGGAGCACATGCGCGCCCTTGCCGCGCACGACATCCCGCCGATCGACATGGTGGTCGTCAACCTCTACGCGTTCGAGAAGGCGGCCGCGAAGCCCGGCATCACGGTGCCTGAGCTGACCGAGAACATCGACATCGGCGGGCCGACGCTGATTCGCGCGGCCTCGAAGAACTACCAGGACGTCGCCGTCGTGGTTTCTCCCGCCGACTACGAAGCGGTGCTCACGGAGATGCGGATGAGCGGCGGCGAGTTGTCGCTGGCCACGCGCTGGTGCCTGGCGCGAAAGGCGTTCCGCCTGACGGCCGACTACGACCGCGCGATCAGCGCGCGGCTGGCGAGCATTCAGGTGGAGGCCGGACAGTTCGTCGAGCAGCCGGCTGAATTGCCCCAGATGCTCGACCTCCGGGCCGACCTGGCGCTATCGCTTCGCTACGGTGAAAACCCGCACCAGGCGGCGGCGCTGTACTCCGGCGGTCTCTCCGGAATCGCCGGCGCGCGGCAGATTCAAGGCAAGGAGCTGTCCTACAACAACCTCGTCGATCTCGACGCGGCCTGGCAGCTCGTGACGGAGTTCGACGCGCCGGCCACGGCGATTATCAAGCACACCAACCCGTGCGGCTGCGCGGAAGGCCCGGCGCTCGCCGAGAGCTACCGCAAGGCGTATGAATGCGACCCGGTCTCGGCTTTCGGCGGCGTGCTGGCGTTCAACCGGCCGCTAGACGGGGAGACGGCAGCGGAGATCGGCAAGCTGTTCGTCGAAGCGATTGCCGCGCCCGGCTACGCGCCGGAAGCGCTTGCGATCTTGGGAACCAAGAAGAACCTGCGCCTGCTCGAGGTGACGAATCCGGCGCCTGATCCGCTGGTTGTCAAGTCAATCAGCGGCGGCTTCCTGGCGCAAACTGCGGATTTGCACAAGCTCGATCGTGCGCGCTGCCAAGTGAAGACCGAGCGCGCGCCGAGCGAGGAGGAGTGGGCCGCGCTTGCCTTCGGCTGGAAGGTGGTGAAGCACGTCAAGTCCAATGCGATCGTATTTGTGCGGCCTGGTCAGACCGTGGGCATCGGCGCCGGTCAGATGAGCCGGGTGGATTCGGTGAAGGTGGCCGCGATGAAAGCGGTGCTGCCTCTTCAGGGGACGGTGCTCGCCTCCGACGCGTTCTTCCCGTTCCCGGACGGGGTGGAGGAAGCGGCGCGCCACGGCATCACGGCCGTCATCCAGCCGGGTGGATCCGTCAGAGACGCTGACGTGATCGCCGCCGCCAACCGGCTCGGCCTGGCGATGGTCTTCACCGGTATCCGCCACTTCCGCCACTAAAAGGGGTCAGCCTGATCTGCCCCATTTTCCCCGGCGCGGAGAAAATGGGGCAGATCAGGCTGACCCCTTTTTGAGGTCGATGACCACTTTGCCGACGCCGTCGGCGTAGTGCTCGAGGGTAGTGAAAGCGCGCTGGACGCTTTCGAGCGGGAGCGCGTGGGTCAGCATCGGAGCGAAGCGGGCCGGATGCTCGCGCAGCAGATCGAGCGCGGTTTCCGATTCGTGGTTCGAGCGGCGCACGTTGTAGATAACGAGCTCCTTCCGTCGGATCGGGTGGAATTCGAGCGGCACGTACGTCTCGGCGGGAATGCCGGTGATGACGACGCGGCCGGCATTGCGCGCCACGTTGACGCAGTGATTGATGCTGCCGCCCTTGGCAGCGCAGTCGATGGCCACGTCCACGCCGCGGCCGCGCGTGTCGGCTAGGATCTCGGAGACGGGATCGGCTGCCGCCGGGTCAATCGCCGCATCCGCGCCCATGGCGAGCGCCAGATCCCGCCGGTGCGCTACCGGCTCAACAGCCCAAATCCTCCCGGCGCCCGACGTCGCCAGCACGGCGATGGTCAGCAGGCCGATGGGGCCGGCGCCGAACACTGTCGCCGTCTCACCAGGCTGAAGCGCGACGAATTTCATCGAGTGGAGAATGATGGCCAGCGGCTCGAAGATTGTGCCCTCGCGGAAGCCAAGTCCCTCGGGCAATGGCAACAAGTTGCGCACGGGCAGGTTCACGTAATCGCGGAAGTAACCGGGGTCGCCGGGCATGCTGAGGAAACGGAGGTTGGCGCAGACGTTGTGGCGGCCGGCGAGGCAGTATTCGCAATGGTAGCAGTAGATGGCCGGCTCCAGCGCCGCGCGGTCACCGGGCGACCAGCCGCTGACGCCGGGGCCAGTCCTGGCCACGACTCCGGTCGGCTCGTGACCGAGCACCATTGGGTACTTGCAGGGGGTGTCTCCGATGCCGCCTTCGGCGTAGTAATGGAGGTCCGAGCCGCAAATGCCGACCGAATGCACCCGCACCTGCACTTCGCCGGGCGCCGGATCGCTGATCGGACCCTCGATCAGCCGGAAGCGGCGGGGTTCAACCAGCTCGGCAATGCGCATGGAAGGTGCTCCGCCGCCCTGCAACCGCAACGAGGCGCGCCGGACTGGGGTCACTTCTTGAAGAGGTTGTCGAAGGCCGCACGGGCATCGTTTGGGTGCCGGGGCGCCGGAGCCGAGCCGGCGATAACGGCGGAGCCGGAGGGCGCGGCGTCGCGAGCCACGGTAACCCGGCGTTCAAACCACTCGCACTCGTTGGCCTGATCCTTCGCCGCGATGCGGGCCTGGATGGGCTTCAAGCACTGGAAGCGGGTGGAAGGCTCGAAGTGAGCGCACATCTTGCAGCAGTGCAAGGCGGCGCTGCATTTCGGGCAGTTGCCCTTGAAGTCGGCGTCGGGCGGCAGCGTGGTTGCGCAGTTGTAGCAGCGCGAGGCAACGACTGTCTGCACCAGGCGTGGCAGCCTCGGTCCCGTCACGTCAATGGGGAGCTTGGGGCCTTTCTCTCGCGGCCGCTCCTCCGTCTTGCGGGGCTCCCAGGAGGAGTCCATGTATCCGCGTTGTTTGTACTTTCTGTCACTGTCCATGGCCGCTCGGGGCTCCTTGGAACACGTTCCTGTTCAGGTGAGGCAGCTTCCGACAGCCGGTGAAGGCGTCACGTAATCCGTTGATCGACCCCCGGAGCCGGTGACTTTATAGACCATCGTCCCGACTTCTGGGTTGTCAAAGGGAAGCTGTGTGGCGGGAGGCTGTGTCACTCGAGGACCGGTCCCCGCCTGATCCTCACCCCACTATGTACCACGAAAACGAACGCAAAGCTAGGGGGCTGTCAAGGGCGTCAAATCGGTATCAGGCACCGCCGGCGGAGTCGCCCCCCCACTTGATCAACGGATGGCAAGGGCGCGTAAGCGGATCGTCACTGTGGTTGGGGGCGAGGCGGAACGTGTAGCCGAGGCGGCCGGTTTGCTGGGGCAGGATCTCGCCGGCGAAGACGTAGACGGACTCGCGCTGCTCGACCGGGGGCAGAAGCATCACCTCGGTCTGCTCCAGACGCCCGTTGGGACCGACACGCCCGACGATCGCCTCGACGCGGACGTCGTTCGGCTTGAGGCCCGCGAGGTCCACCGCGACGCGCACCGGGATTGGACGGCCGCTGACGACGGCCAGCTCCGGCGCCGGACCAAGGTCCACGATGTGCACCTTGTCCCAGGCGCCTACCACCTCGCTGTTCCAGCGCGTCCGCTGGCGCACTTTCTCAAACCCGTTACGGCGGATCTCGACATAGGCGGAACAAGCGGGCGCGTAGAACTGGCTGAGGTACTGCGCCACCATGTGACGGCAGTTGTATTGGCGGCTGATGTGGCGGATCGACTGCTTGACGCGCTGCATCCACTCGGTGGGAATGCCGTCGTTGCCGCGCTCATAGAACATCGGCACGATCTCGTTTTCGAGCAGCGAGTAGATGGCGCGGGCATGAATCTCATCCTGGTCCTCGGCATAAGGTTCGCGGTCGCCGATCGGCCAACCGCCGCTCAACTCGTAGCCCTCGTCGAACCAACCGTCGAGGATGCTCATATTGAGCACGCCGTTCATTCCCGCTTTCATGCCGCTGGTGCCGCAGGCCTCCTCTTCCCGCCGGGGGTTGTTGAGCCAGAGGTCGACGCCCTGCACGAGCTCGCGGGCGACCATCATGCCGTAGTCCTCGACGAAGACCAGGCGCTTGACGAGTTCCGGGTCGCGCGAGAGCTGCACGATCTCGCGGATGAACATCTTGCCGGGGTGGTCCTTGGGGTGAGCCTTGCCCGCAATGACGACCTGTACCGGCATCTTCGGGTTGCAGAGGATCTTCTTGAGCCGGTCGACGTCGCGGAACAGGAGCGTGGCCCGCTTGTAAGTGGCGAAGCGGCGAGCGAAGCCGATGGTGAGCGCGTCGGGGTCCAGCACCTCGGATGCCCGCTGCACCTCGGTTGCCGACGCTTTGCGCGCCAGCGCGCAAGCGACGTGGCGCTCGCGGATGAAGCTGATCATCCGGCGCTTGCGGCGGCGGTGGGTTTCGAAGAGTTCGTGATCGGGGATTTCGTCGACTTGCGCCCAGGTCTTCGGATCGTCCCAGCGCTCGCGCCAGTCGGGCTGGAGGTACTGGTCGTATAGCTCGGCCAGGTCCGTGTTCACCCAGGTGCGCAGGTGCACGCCGTCGGTGACGGACGTGATGGGCACTTCCCATACAGGGAGTTGCGGCCAGAGGCCGGACCACATCCGTTGGGAGACGCGGCGGTGAAGCATACTCACGGCGTTCCGGTAAGAGGAGGTCTGGATGGCAAGGATGGCCATCGAGAACCGCTCGTGGGGGTCGTGCGGATTCCATCGTCCCAGCGCCATCAACCGCTCGAATTCGACGCCGGTCTCGCGGCAGTAGTCGCGGAAGTACTCGTACATCAGGCCGGGATCAAAGAGGTCGATGCCGGCCGCGAGCGAGGTGTGCGTGGTAAAGACGTTGTTTGTCCGCGAAGCTTCGAGTGCCTCGTCGAAGCTGAGCCCGTGCTCCTTCATGAGCACGCGAATGCGCTCCAGGGCGAGGAAGGCCGAGTGCCCCTCGTTCATGTGAAAGACGGTCGGCTCGATTCCGAGCGCCTTCAGCGCGCGCACGCCGCCGACGCCGAGGACGATCTCCTGGCGGATGCGAGTGGTGTTATCGCCTCCGTAAAGCTGGTCGGTGATATCCCAGTCCTCGGGCCGGTGGTTGTCCTCGATGTTCGTGTCGAGCAGATAGAGCCTAACCCGCCCGACATCGGCGTACCAGAGCCTGACCCAGACGGGGCCACCGGGCAGATCGACGCTCACTTTCAGGTCTTTGCCGTCGGGACCGGCGACCCGGCGAATCGGCAACGTATAGAAGTCGTTGATGGGGTAGCGCTCCTGCTGCCAGCCGTCAGGGTTCAGCACTTGCTCGAGGTAGCCCTTCTGATACAGGAGACCGATGCCGACCACCGGCTCGCCCGAGTCGCTGCTGGCTTTGAGGAAGTCGCCGGCAAGCATGCCCAGCCCGCCGGAGTAGACCGGCAAGCACTCGACAAGACCGTACTCCATCGAGAAGTAGGCGATAATCTTGCCCCCCGCAGGCGGGTCGTCCTGTTGCATGTAGGCGTCGTAGCGCTCGCAGGTCTGCCGGTACATCAGGAGGTAACGAGGATCGGAGGCGGCCTTTTCGAGGACGTCCTGGGAGATGCGCCCCAGCATGAGCACCGGATTCCGGTTGCAGGCTTTCCACAATGCGGGGTCCAGGCGCCGGAACAGGGCACGGATTTGCGGATCCCAGCTATAGAGGAGGTTGTAGGCCAGTTCCGTCATCCTGCTCAGCGCCGGCGGGATCGACGGGCGAACCAGGAATTCCCGGAGAGGTTGGATCTCGAACGGCATGGACGGTTCTAAATAACTCCTAAGGTTAGCAGAGAAAACGGGCCCGCCCAACCACCCGGTTGGGCCAGTGGAACCAGTACCGACCGGCTGCTTAACCTAGGGCAGTCGGTGCCGCCGGTCTCAAGGCGGCGTGCAACAGAGAATGACGGAACGAACCAAAATTCCACTAAGTACTTTATTTTCCTAGGCTTACCTGGGAGGACTGCCACCCAGCGCCTGGGCGGTTGGGACCGACCCCTAGCCATCAATATAGCACCAAAGCCAACCGAGAGCGGCGGGGCGCCGGTGACAACCTGTTGCTGGCAAACAGGAGAATGAGGAGCGCTACGGTTGTCTCCGGCTGCGTCACTCCGGCAACAGGCCAGTGGCGCTGAGGACGACAACGGAGGCGAGGATGATGGCGACGCCGGTCTTCATCCGCCGGAGTATCTCCGGGCGGGTACCCCTCCATTCGCCGGTGAGAAGCCCGAGGGTGGTGGACCAGAGGAGCAGGACAATGATGTTGACGGCCCAGCCGATGGACGTGCCGAACTTGCCCATCAGGGTGGAACCGGCGCCGTAAATGAAGACGCCCGAGAGCCAGAAGAGGCTCATGGCCGCAGCCAGAAGTGCGTCGCGGCCGGGCCTGGCGGCGAAAAGCACAAAGGTGCGATTCCGGGCCATGAGCCAGAGGGTGTAGGCGGCGTTGGGGATCCAGCCCGCCGAAAGGACCACGAGCCAGACGGCGAAGTTGGCCGAGGCCGGGGGAACGGCAAACTCGGCGGCGAGCGCGGAGAGATTGCCGCTGAAGGCGAAACCGAGGTTGATCATGCCGCCGAGGATACCCGTGAAGAGGCAGAGGGCCAGCCCTTTGCGGTAGGAGCCTCCCGAAGCGGCCACTGCGCCGGTGGCGGCTTCGCGCTCGCGGGCGGCCCGGCTGTAAGCCGCCAGGCCGATGAATACGAGCATGGCGCTAACGGCAAGGGCGATGCCGCGGGGTCCGAGAAGCGCCTCGGGGTGCAGGACGATCATCGGGAGGAAACTGCCGATGAGTCCGGCGAGGCCGACCACGATGGCGAAGGCCATGGCCATGCCGACCATGGCGATCGAAAGTCCGAAGGTCGTCTGGGCGAGACCCCAGAGGAATCCGAAGGCGAGGCCAGGGACAAAGTCGGCCGGCTTGGCGGCGGCGTAAACCTCGGCCAGGCGGGGAACGGCGAGGACGGCCACGGCGGCCGGAAGCAGAAGCAGCGCGAGAAGAGTGAAGACGAACCAGGTGTTCTCCCACTTCCAGGAGCGGGAGTACTTCATCGGCAGCGCGAAGGTGGAGTTGAGCATGCCGCCGAGAATGACGACGAGGAGTCCGAGAAAGAAGTGGTCCACGGTGGCAGAGTCGAAGCTGCCATGGTACTGGAGCGAGGGGCGGAAAACAAGAGCGGCGGGTCCTGGATGATCCTGGACCTTGTTGCTTTGGTCATAACGGGGTTGAGATTCA
>CAYZJD010000165.1:0-9507 GCA_964478455.1 uncultured Solibacteraceae bacterium
TCCTTCTTCCTCCAGAATCACGTCGAGGGCCTCGTGTTCCAGCCCGTCAAGACGTTCTCCGCGGCCGAAGCCCGCATCGAGAGCGGAGGCGGCGGCCCCGCTGAGGCGCACTTCTTCGTCGCCGTATGCGCGCTTCAGCCCCAGACCGGCGCGCCGACGTTCGTCTATCTACCGCGCGCGGCCAACATCCTGCGCGAGCGCGAGCAGCACATCGCCGCGCTCGAATCGGAGCTCGAAGCCCTCAAGGGGGAACAGCGGAGCCTGCTCGAAGCGCACCGGCGCCAGACTGAGGAACTGGAGGAACGCAACCGCTGGGCGCGGAGCCTCGACGCGGAGATCGAGCGCGCCCGCGCCGCCATCGGTGCGCTTCAGGGCGAGCTGGAGGCGATGGGTCGCAACTACCAGGCGAAGGCCGCCGAGCTCCAGGCCAAGTGCGAGGAGCTGGCCAAGTGCGTGGAGGCGCTGCACCGGGCGGAGAAGACCATCGAGGAGCGCACCCAGTGGGCGCTCAACCTGAAGCTCGAGATCCAGACCCTGGAAACGCAGTTGAGCCGCTTCCGCGCCTCGCGCTGGGTGAGGCTCGGCAAGAGCATCGGCCTGGGCCCGGAGGCGCGTGACCGTTGAGATGCCCGGCCGCCTGCTGCGTTCGCTGCCGCTCCTGCTGCTCTCGCCGTTCCTGATCCTGATCGCGGCGTTCGCACTGGCGCTGGCCGACTTGCTGTGGGTGATCCGGCCGCGCCGCAAGCCGGGCGCGGACGCGCGGCCCTCGTCACGTGCCGCGAGCATCGTGATTCCCACCTGGAACGGCCGCGACCTGCTTGAGAGGTACCTGCCCTCCGTCGTCGCCGCGGCCGCGCGCAACAGCGGGAACGAGATCATCCTCGTGGACAACGCTTCGACCGACGGCAGCGCCGGGTTCGTCCGCGAGAACTTCCCCGGCGTGAAGGTGCTCGAGATGCCGCAGAACCTCGGCTTCGGCGGCGGCTCGAACGCGGGCGTACGCGCGGCGCGACACGACATCGTCGTGCTGCTCAACAACGACATGCGCGTCGCCCCTGACTTCCTCGAGCCGCTCGTCGAGGGCTTCACCGACGAGAAGGTGTTCGCCGTCTCCTGCCGGATCTACTTCACGGACCCGGCGAAGGCACGCGAGGAGACGGGCCTGACGCAAGGGTGGTGGGAGAGCGGTTCGCTGCGAGTGCGCCACCGCGTGGATGAAGGCGTGGACCGGCCGTTCCCGTGCTTCTACGCGGGCGGCGGTTCCTCGGCGTTCGACCGGCGGAAGTTCCTCGAGCTGGGCGGATTCGATCCGCTGTTCGAGCCGTTCTACCTGGAGGACACGGACCTCGGCTACAGGGCGTGGAAGCGCGGCTGGAAGGTCCTGTACGAGCCGCGGAGCGTGGTCTGGCACGAGCACCGGGGGACGATCGGGCGGCGGTTCGCGGCGAACGAAGTGCTCCACGTCATCGCAAAGAACTTTGCATTGTGGAGCTGGAAGAACGTCCACGCGTGGCCGCGCCTCCTCTCGCACTTCTTCTTCAGCTTGACCGGCGCCGCCGTCAGCGCCGTCGCCGGCGAGTCGCCCGAGCGCCCCACTCTCGATGGCCTGTGGCGGGCCTTCCGCCAGCTCCCGCGGGCGGCGCGTTCGAGGTGGACTGCGCGGGACCTCGCGGTCGTAGATGACGCCGAGGCGTTCCGCCGTCCTCTGGGCGGCTACTTCCGCGATCGCTTCGCCGAGATGCCGCCGGAGCCCGATCGCTTGCGCGTCCTGTTCGTCTCGCCCTACCCGATCGTGCCGCCGGTGCACGGCGGCGGCGTGTTCATGTACCAGACGCTCGGCGATCTGGTGCGCCGCGCCGAAGTTCACCTGGTCGCCTTGCTGCACTACCCGTCGGAGCTTCCGCAGCACCAGTGCCTGAAGCAGCTCTGCGCTTCGGCCGAGTTCGTCGTGAAGACCGGCGGAGGGCCGGCGGCGATGGGGTCGCTTCTGCCGCACGCGGTGCGCGAGTTTGCCCGCGACGATCTCGCGTGGCTCATTCACCGGCAGCTCTATCTCCGCGAGATCGACGTCCTCCAGCTCGAGTACACGCCGATGGCGCAGTACGCCGGCGACTATCGCCGCATCGCCAGCGTGCTGTTCGAGCACGACATCTACTTCCAGTCGGTCGCCCGGAGCTGGAACGGCGCGGGCGGCTTCCGCGCTAAGGCCAAGGCGGCCTACGAGTACCTGCGCGCGCTGCGCTACGAAACCCGCGTGTTGTGCCGCATGGACAGCGTGCAGGCGTGCAGCCGCGAGAACAAGGAGTACCTGCTGTCGTTCGTGCCCGAGCTTGACGGCCGGGTGGAAGACGGCCTGCGCGCGGGCATCGACACGTCGCGCTACGTGTTCCGCCCGGGCGGCCGCGAGCCGGACACGATGCTGTTCCTCGGCAGTTTTCGCCACTTGCCGAATCAGGCCGGTCTCCGTTGGTTTGCCGAGCGCGTGCTTCCCCTTGTGGCTGCGCGCCGCGCGGAGGCGCGGTTGATCGTCGTAGGTTCGGACCCGCCGCCTTCGCACACGCTGTCCTCTTCAGACGGCATCGAGCTGCGCGGTTTCGTCGAGGACGTGCGTGAGCCGCTCTCCCGTTATGCGCTGTTCGTCTGCCCTGTGGTGAGCGGCTCGGGCGTGCGCGTCAAGCTGCTGGAGGCGTTCGCGGCAGGCATTCCGGTGGTTTCGACGCGCCTCGGCGCGGAAGGCCTCGCCAGGGTGGATGGGGAAATCTGCGCGCTCGCCGACGAGCCCGAGGAGTTTGCGCGCAAGATCATCGAGCTTCTCGAAGTCCCCGACCGCGCCGTCGCGATGGCCGCGCGCGCAAGGGCCGAAGTCGAAGCCCATTGGGACATGAGCGCGGTCACCGCCCGCCTGGTCGAGAGCTACCGCGAGGTGGTCCGCCGGAAGCGCGCCGAAAGCGGATGATCTGAGCACTCGGATGGTGACCGCGGCCCAAGCGATATGCTTCCTCCTGCCGCTGGCGATGCCCGCGGCTGAGCTTGGGACACTCGAAGGCTACGTATTCCGGGAGGCCGACGGTGGTCCGCCGCGACGGCCGTTGACGGTGGAGTTGATCGACCAGGGGCGGACCCGGTACCGCCAGACCACGCGGAAGGACGGCACCTTCGGGTTCAACAGGGTGCGGGAGGGGCGCTACACGATCCGGGTTCGGTTCAGCGACTTCATCATCGTGGAGGAGGCCGTCACCGTGACGAGCACGGAGAGGAACTTCGCCGCGGTGATGCTGCCGAAGCGGCGGGCCGGGGTGCAGACGTTCGGGACCGTTACCGCCGATCAACTCGCGGCGCAATCGGACCGCAGGCTGCAAAAGAAACTGCGGCAGGCGGCTGCGCTGGCGGCCAGGCTGGACTTTGCCGGAGCTGCCCGGCTTTATGAAGAGGCGGTGACAACTGGCGCCCACCCGGACGTTTGGGATGCGCTCGGGGTGCTGTATCTCCACATGGGAAGGAAGCAAGAGGCGTTTCAGGCCTTCGAGAAGGCTATCGGGCAGGACCCGAAATCCCTGCTTCCTTACGCGCATCTGGCCGCGGTCTACCTCGAGGAGCGCCGCTACAAGGAACTGGCGGAGGTGGCCGCTCGCGCGCTGGCGATCGACGCGAACTGGCTGACCGGACGTACATACCTGGCCGAGGCGCAGGCGGGAACGGGCGATCTGGGAGCGGCCCGGCAGTCCGCCGAAAGAGCCTCCGAGCTTGCGCGGGGCAAGGCGCCCGGACCCTACCTGGTGCTGGCGAAGATCGAGTGGGCCCGGCGGCATTGCGACCGCGCGCGGCAGCACCTGGAACACTATCTCGCACTCAACACGTCCGTGCGAGCGCTGCCGGAGATGCTAAAGTCGCTGGAGATGGTGCGGACGTGCCGGCCCGCGCCTTAAGATCGCCGTATGCCCTCCGTGCGCCTGATCCACTGGCACGCCGCCGTGGCCGAGGAACGCGCCGCGCGCTTGCGGGCCGCGGGCTGGGAAGTGGACGCGAGCCGGTTCAACGGTCCCGCCGGCCTGCGCTCGCTTCGCGAGAACCCGCCGCTCGCGGTGGTGATCGATCTGTCGCGCCTGCCGATGCAGGGCCGCGATGTCGGCCTCGCCGTGCGCCAGTTCAAGTCCACCCGCTTCGTTCCGATCGTGTTCGTCGGCGGGCCGCCGGAGAAAGTGGCGCGCGTGCGCCAAAGCTTGCCGGACGCGGCCTTCACTTCGTGGGAAACCATCCGCCGCGATCTGAGGCGCGCCGTCGCGCATCCGCCGCGCGACGTTGTGGCGCCGGGCTCGCTGTTGGCCGGCTACTCCGGCACGCCGCTCGCGAAGAAACTGGGCATCAAGCCGGACTCGGTGGTGGCGCTCGCCGGGGCGCCGGACGGCTTCAAGAAGACGCTCGGCGATCTGCCCGGCGGGGTGAAGCTCACCGCTCGGGCCACGGCGTCCACGGATCTGATCCTGTGGTTCGTCAGCTCACGCAAGGAACTTGGACGCGGCATCCGCCGCATGGCCGGCCTCACTGGAAAGGCAGGGATATGGATCGCCTGGCCGAAGAAGACCTCGGCGCTCGCCTCGGACCTGACCCAAGCCGCTGTGCGCGAGGCGGGCCTGGCCAGCGGGCTGGTCGATTACAAGGTTTGCGCGATTGACGCAGACTGGTCGGGTCTGAAGTTCGCGAGCAGAAACCTGAGCGCCTGGGCTCGGGGCAGATTAGACTGACCCTACTTCTTCAGGTGGTCCTTCAGCCGGCCGGTGATGCGGCGGGCGACGCGGTCCATCTCGTCCGCGCTGGTGTTCTTCGGCTTCTCGAAGGTGGACCAGAGCACCGCGCGCGTCTTGCGGTCCACCAGGAAGATGGTCCCCTTGCCTCGGCCAAAGCTGGAGATGCGCACGCGGGCCTCCTCTTTCCACTCGGGGGGCTGGCGCTTCTGTTCAACGGCCTTCGCGGGCGCGGCGGCCTGCTCGGCCTCCGCGGGTGGTTTCTCTGGGGCAGGCGGCGCCGGCGGCGGATACAACTCCGTGTACTTCAGCTCGAAGGCCTGGCCGAGCCGGTCCGTGAACAGCGCATCGGCGGCCTGCGGATCGGTCACCACCCGGAAAAGGCCTTCGCCCGTGAGGCGGTTCGCGAGGTACTGGTCCAGGCCGCCCAACATCGGCAACAGGTACACGGATTGGATCTCCGCGAAAGACGGCTTCTCGGCGCCGGACCCAGCAACGCACACAATCGAGCACAATAACAGGAGGACAAGCCGTTTCATAATCACCTTCATGATAGACGACGGCCGAAGCCAAAAAGTCGAAGCGATGGAAGAATCGCCCGCCGCAGTCATCCTCCGGCAGGACTGCCGGCGTGGCGCGCAAGACTGCGCGGTCCACTCCCACTGAATGTACAAAGACCAGCGAATTACCGTCATCATCCCGTGCCTGAACGAGGAGCAGGGCATCGAGCAGGTGCTCCGGAAGATGCCTGCATTCGTGGACGAGGTAATCGTGGTGGACAACGGCTCGACAGATCGCACCTCGGAGGTGGCGCGCTCATTCGGGGCGATGGTCATTCGCGAGCAGGTCCGCGGCTACGGGCGCAGTTACAAGCGCGGCTTCTCGTTCGCCTCGGGCGATCTGATCGTCACTCTCGACGGTGATCACAGCTACCCGGTGGACGCGCTGTCCTACCTGCTCGAAGCGTTCCTGCACTTGCAGGTCGATTTCCTGAACGCGTCTCGCTTCCCCGTGCGCGACCGCCAGTCGATGAGCTTCAAGCACAAGGTGGGGAACCTGATCCTCTCGCTGGCAATGTCACTGCTGTTCCTGCGCTGGGTGCGGGACTCGCAATCCGGGATGTGGGTGTTGCGCCGGTCGATCCTCCGCGACATGAACCTGGAGTCGGACGGCATGTCGTTCTCCGAGGAGATCAAGGTGGAAGCGATTCGCAACCCGGCGATCCGCTTCGGCGAGATCTCCATCATGTACTCCTCCCGCCTGGGCGAGATCAAGCTGAATCCGTGGCGCGACGGGCTGTACAACTTGTGGTTCCTGGTGAAGAAGCGTTTCGCGCGGCGCCCCCGCACGTAGCGGAATCCGGAGCTCTCACTTCGACCATTCAGCCACGCTCGCCCGCAGCCTCTCGCGCCAGCCCTCAAGAACCTTGAGCAGTTCCGCCGTCTCCTTCGGGTATTGCTCGGCGGCCCGTTCCCGCTCCCAGTGGAAGTGGGCCATGCCGAGGGGATGGCTGGCTCTCTCTAACTCGGCTGGAGGCACTACGGCCTTCTTGGCGACTGCGTTCACCGTCGTGGCGAGGGATTCGAGCGTCTGCCAGTCGAGCGATTCCAGGCGGCTGTCGGAGACGATCCCCGCAATCAGAAGGCGGAGCGCCGGCCCGGCTTGCCTCGTGACCAGCCGGAGGAAGAGAGCGCGGGAATGGGGGAAGTGCCCGCGCCGCGGGGACTCGGTGTAGAACCAGTCGCGCAGGAAATCCGCTTGCTTCGGGCCGCCGTGCTGCCAGATTGCGGAAGCAAGCGACGCCCGATCATCACCCTGCCACTCCTTCTCGAAACGCGGGAGCGCCTCGGGCAGGATCTTCGGCGCCAGGTCCGGCCGCAATTGCGCGGCGCCGATCGCCCACAACGCGGTGACGTTCGGATCGCTGAAACCGGACTGGCGCTCGCGGCGCTCGCACTCCAGCAGCGCCTCGGCGTCGCTCTTTCGCAGCAGTTGTCCGGCGCGCTCCAGTACCCAGCGGGTCATGCGGGCGTAGGTGTAGTTGTTGTTGTCGCGCGGCTGGAGGTCAGGATCGCCGATCGCGATCCGGCGCTGGAGCATCCGCAGCAGCAGCTCGGGGCCGACCTTCCTGCACGCTCGAAGCAGCTCTGCTTCCGAGACGAGTGCCTCGCTTCCCGGCTCTCCGTTGAGCCACAGGAGAGTCCACGTGCGGTCGGGTTCCGGCAGCCGGTCGATGCGCTTGCGGACAGCCCGGATCTTCGGCACGCGATCCGCCAGCGTGGGACTCGTCTGGCCGCTTGCGCGGCCGAGCTGCACGTAGAACCATCCGGCGCAGTAAGTGCGATGCTTTCGGGCGGCCCAGTACTGGTCGAATCCCGGGTAGCCCGCTATGCCTCGCAGGCCGCGGAAGAATCCGGCCGGCTCCAGATAGAGTCGCACGGCGCGCTCGGCGATTTCGCCCACGGTACGGCTTTCAAGGATCGGCTTGTGTTCGGCCACGAAAGGCAACGGCCTCGCGTCCGGAAGGACCTCCGGAAAGGTGGGGGCGCCGTCGTCCACTTTCGCCGCGATGTGCGGCAGCACGCCTGGGTCCTCTTTGGTGAATAGAAGGACGATGGCGAGGGTGCGTACTTTGGGATCGCTATGGCTCAGCAGGCCTACGAGCTGGTCCCTGGAGGCTCGAACCGAGGAGAGCTCCTCCACAAGCTTCTGATACTCCGCTTCATGATCGCCGTAACAGCCGGGCTGCGCCATGAAGAAGCTCTGCGCGCAGAAGTAAGGAAATCGGGAAGCGAGGCTCTCGAGCTGCGTGGCACGCAAACGGGCACTTGGAGTCTGTGCTGCAGTCAGATCGGGGAGCAGGGTAACAAGAGCGAGCGCGGCCGTTCGGACGCCGCCAGCTCTGAGAATGCCCGGCTCCTTTCTGCGCATGGACTGTTTATCGTTTTCGATCGCCGCTGCCGTCAAGCGGCGCGGTGTCTTCTCTTCCTGGCAACGGGCCGGATGAGGACTTCGGCCGGAATCTGAAACCGTTCGTGCAGACGGCGGATCATTGACAGCGACAACGAGCGGTCGCCGCGAAGCACTTCGTACACCCTGGTTCTGGCCCCGATCACGCCGATCAGCGCGCGGTGGTCGAGACCCTGCTGTTCCAACCGGAACCGAATCGCCTCAATCGGATCAGGCGGGTCGATAGGGTAGTGCAAGCGTTCGTAGGCATCGACGAGGGTCATCAGTACCTCGAGGCGATCGCCTTCGGGCGTGCGCTCCCTGGCGCCCCAAAGGCGCTCGATCTCGCGCAACGTTCTATCGTGATCCGCGTCGTCTCTGATAGGTTTGATCTCCATGCTGCACCGTTCTGACGTCGATGTTGTCGTAGTCGGCGTGCGAGCCAAGCCACTTGACAAAGACGGTTTGCCGCCGGTAGTCGATCGCCGTCACCAGCCGGTAGTCGTTGCCTTTGATGTTGAACACCACCCGTTCCTCGTCGATGATGCTTGCCGTTGTGAAGGCTTTCCTGACATCCGCCGGGTTCCTCCAGGCGGCTCGCTGGACCTCGTGAAACCACGCATCCAAGGATGCTTTGACGGCCGGTTGGTCTTTGCGACCCTCGAGCACCTCAACGAACCTCGTAAGGATGCTGCGAGCGAGAACGCGCATCGGTCATCTGCCATCATAGCTTGTTCCCATTTTGGGCACAAGTCGGTAAGCAGGTCTCGCCGCGGGCCAATCTGGACCAGAGTCGCCTGCTGTCTCCTGATGCTTTCTGAGCGATGCAGGTAGCCGGGTTTCCCTTTCGGGTTCGGCTGGCGACGCTCCCCAATGGCCACCTGGCGGGCTTGCGTGTGCTGGACCCGCACCCGCAGCTTGCCGTAGTCGGCCGAGTTCCGCAGGTTGTAAATGTGCGAGGCCGAGATGCCCGCCAGTCGCTGGAACCGCTCGTCCCCGTAGACCGCGAACTCCCGCCGCAGCAGGTGTCGCATCGCCGGGCCGGACAGATCCTCGTGGGCCGCGTCTGCCTCGGCCAGCAAGGCGATGTCGGCGGCCGTGCAGCGTCGCGGGAAACTCAGCCGCCGCGCCGGCTTCCGCTCGATCCGCCGCCGCTCCATCCAGCGCTGGATCAGCCGCGTCAGCTGGGCGCGACTCAAGCCACTGAGCTTGCCCAGAAACCGCCGCACGATGCCTTTCTGCCCCTTGCTGAGGCGACGGTAGTGCTGGACCTTCAGCACCCGCTCGATAAAGCCGTAGGCTGCCTCCTTCTCCACTGCCGCGCAGCGGACGTGTCGATGGTTCGACACGAATTCTTCCATCTCGGCCAAGCTGAGCCGTTCCAAGTTGTCCATGCGGATTGTCATCTACCGGCAGCATGACCGGTTCCACCGCAGCTCCGTTTTCAGGCTCACGCCGCATTGCAATCAACTTTCCGTTTCAGACTCACCCCGCATTGGAAACGAACCCTCCGTTCAACCTCATCATGCATTGGACAATTCTGAAACTTGACGCTAATTCGGTTCGCGAAATACAGTGACAGGGTTCGCTGTCCCAAGCCCCACTAAACGCCCATGCAGGCCGAGTGTTGACCGGCGCGTGGACAGCGTTGCCTGTCACTGTATTCTTGGCAGCGCCACTTCCCCTGCGGTACAACTGGGTCATGCCAAGCCGCATCTTGATCGTGACCGGCGATGCCGGCGAATCCTACGAAGCCCTGTACGCCGTTCACCGGTTTCTCGAGGCCGGCGACAGGCCCGTAGTGGCCGCGCCGTCC
>CAYZJD010000166.1:0-9474 GCA_964478455.1 uncultured Solibacteraceae bacterium
GTCTCCCTGTCGCAGTACGCGGGTGCGGCCAAGGCAACCATAGGACTCCTTCAGCTCAAAACGGGAAGCATGCTGCGCGATCACCAGCCGCGGCGGCGTGCGGCCCAGCGTGTTGAGGGCTTCTTCGTACTCGCCTTCGGCGTTGTAGGGCGGGTCCAGAAACACGATGTCCGGCCGGAAGCGAGCAAGGAAGGCTGCGGCCTTTCCCCAGACCACCGTTGCCCGTGATTCGAGCCCGAGGCTTCGCAAGTTCTCGTGAATTACGGCGACGGCAGCCTGGTGTTTTTCAATGAAGATCGCCTGGCGCGCCCCGCGGCTCAGCGCCTCGATGCCGGCGGCCCCGCAGCCGGCGTAGGCATCCAGAAACAAGCAGCCTTCGATGCGCGGCGCGAGCACGTTGAACAACGCCTCGCGCAAGCGGTCCGGCGTCGGCCGCAGCGACAAACCAGGCAGGGTTTTCAGCCGGCGGCTGCGAAACTCGCCGGCGATGACCCGCATCAGGCCACCTCGACCAGACCGTAGCGCCTCTGCCAGTGATCGCGAATGTAAGCCGCGGCGCGCCGCAGCTCATCGGGCGCCGGCGGGCTGGCGACGAAGCTCATCGCCTCCGACCGGGCGACCTCCAGCACCTCGGAGTCCCGCAAAATGTTCGCAATGCGCAGCGCCGGCAAGCCCGACTGGCGCGTTCCGAAGAACTCGCCCGGGCCACGGAGCTTCAGGTCCATCTCCGCGATATAAAAGCCATCGGAGGATTCGATCATCGTGCGGATGCGCTCCTGCGCCTGCTCGTTGAGCTTGCCCGTAACCAGGATGCAATAGCTCTGCTCGGCCCCCCGCCCCACCCGGCCGCGAAGCTGGTGAAGTTGCGCCAGGCCGTAGCACTCGGCTTGTTCGATGACCATCACCGTGGCCGACGGCACGTCCACGCCGACTTCGACGACCGTTGTCGAGACCAGGATCTTCAGCTCGCCGCGCTTGAAACGTTCCATCACGGATTCCTTCTCGTTCGCCGGAAGGCGCCCATGCAGCAGCCCGATAGGAACGCCCGGGAATACCACCTGCGAGAGATGCCTGTGCATCTTCTCGGCTGCCTTCACCGCCTTCGCCTCCGACTCTTCGATCACCGGATATACAACGTAGGCCTGGCGTCCCAGGTCGATCTGCTTCTTGAGAAAGCTGTAAACCAGTTCGACCTGATCCTCGGGCACATGCTTCGTGATGATCGGTCTCCGGCCCGGCGGCATTTCGTCGAGGATCGACACGTCGAGATCGCCGTACAGCGTCAGCGCGAGTGTCCGCGGGATAGGCGTAGCCGTCATCACGAGCACGTCGGGACGGAGGGCCTTCCGGATCAGCCGCAGCCGCTGCATCACGCCGAACCGGTGCTGCTCGTCCACGATGGCCAGCCCGAGGTTCTTGAACTCAACATCTTCCTCGATCAGCGCGTGCGTGCCGACGGCGATATGCGCGAGCCCTTCGGCGACCAGCTTCTTGAGCTGCGTCTTCTCGCGGCTGGTGGCGGAGCCCGTGAGCAGAACCACAGCGTACCCCAGCCCGGCGAAGAGGTTCTTGAAATAGAAGTAGTGCTGGGCGGCGAGGATCTCCGTCGGGGCCAGCACCGCCGCCTGGTAGCCGTTCTCAATAGCGATGATGGCGGCCTCCGCCGCAACGAGCGTCTTGCCGCTGCCGACGTCGCCCTGGAGCAAGCGGTTCATCGGATGCGGCTCGGCCATGTCCCGGGCGATCTCCGCCAGCACGCGCTTCTGCGCGGCCGTGGGTTTGAACGGCAGCATGCGCTTGATCTGCTCGCGGACGCGATCGGTGAGCCGGAAGGCGATCCCATCCTGGCGGCGCCCCTTGTTCTTCTTGAGCGCCAGGCCGCACTCCAGCCAGAAGAACTCCTCGAAGATCAGCCGGAACTGTGCGGGCGAGCGGAACGCGTTCAAGAGCCGGAGGTCGGTCGCCGGCGAGGGGAAGTGGATCTCGCGGACCGCCGTCCAGCGATCCGCCAGCTTCAGCCGGTCGTGGATGTGGCGGGGCAGGGGATCGTCGAGCGCCGGGATTGACTCGAGCGCCCGGTGAATCAGGCGGCGGAAGACGCGCGTCGTGATCTTGCCGGCCGCTTCGTAGATCGGCACGATCCGGCCCACGTGCAGGGAGGCTTCCGCTTCGTCCTCTTCGCCCGACAGGATCTCGAACTCGGGATGGAGCATCGTCAGCTCGCCGGAGTAGCTGTCGAACTCCACCTTGCCGTAAAGAGCGATCTTCTGGCCCGGCGCGATCACGTCCGCAAGATACGCGCCGTGAAACCACTTGCCGGTGAGCCGCTCGCGCGAGGCGTCCCGGAATGTCGCCTCGAACAAGCCGAGGTTGCGGCGCCGGAAGCCAGCCACCCCAGCGGTGCGCACCTCCGCGATCACGGTCGCCATTTCGCCAGGCGCCAGTTCGGCGATCGGCTTGGTGTTGGTACGGTCCTCGTATCGGAACGGCGCATAGAAGAGGAGATCTTCGACCGTCAGCAGCCCCTTCGTCTCTAGCATGGCCGCGCGCACGGGGCCCACGCCCTTCACGTACTTGACGGGAGTCGAAAGGTCCACCGGAAGCCTAGTGTACAATGCGCGTGATGAAATTCCTCATGCTTCTGTTTGTTTCGGGCCTGGCCGCCTTCGGCGGGGAAATCCGCCTTGGGATCATCGGCACGGACACTTCGCACGCTCCGGCATTCACCAAGCTCCTGAACGATCCGGGCGAACCCGGCCACGTCCCGGGCGCGCGTGTCGTGGCGGCGTACAAGGGCGGCAGCGCCGACCTCGAATCGAGCCGCACCCGCGTGGACAAGTTCGCCGATGAGCTGGCCACAAAGTACGGCGTCGAGATTGTGCCCGACATCCCGGCGCTGCTCGGCAAGGTGGACGGAATTCTGCTCGAAAGCGTGGACGGCCGTGTCCACCTGGAGCAGGTCAGGCCGGTCCTCGCCGCCAAGAAGCCGGTGTTCATCGACAAGCCGCTGGCGGCGACCCTTGACGACGCGCGCGAGATCGCGCGGTTGGCCAAAGAGGCGGGCGTGCCGTGGTGGAGCGCCTCGAGCCTGCGTTACAGCGAGATCGCGCTGACGTTGAAGTACGCGGATGCTACGGGTGTGATCACCTGGGGTCCGGGACCGTATGAGCCGCACCATTATCTCGAGCTCGCCTGGTACGCCATCCACCCCATCGAGATGCTCTTCACGCTCATGGGACCCGGGTGCGAAGAGGTGAGCCGGGTCTCGACTGCCGGCGACGACGTCATCGTCGGCCGTTGGAAGGACGGGCGCACCGGCGTGGTGAAGACGCTGCGCAATACCTGGGACTACGGAGCGGTCGTGTTCCGAGGGAAGCAGGTGGCGCAGAGCCGGCCGGATATGAAGGCCGACTACACGCTCCTGGTGAAGGAAATCGTGAAGTTCTTCGAGACGAAGAAACCGCCAGTCGCGAACGACGAGACCATCGAGATCTTCGCTTTCATGGATGCGGCGCAGAAGAGCAAGGAGCAGGGGGGAGCGCCGGTGAGGCTGCGGTAGCAGTTAACCACAGAGACGCGGAGGACGCGGAGATGACACGCAGAGAATTCTCTGGCTTGCTGGCAGCCGCCACAGGAATGCAGCTCGAAGCAACCTCGCAAGCGCCGGCCGATGCGTGCGCCGGCTCTCACCTCGGCAACCTGTGCGAGTTCATTCAGAAACAAGCCGACCGCGCGCCCATGGAGCTCTCCTTCCTCCGGCCGCAATTCCGCGACCTGGCGGATTGGAAGCAACGCGCCCGCGCGAAGGTTTTCGAGCACATGTTCTACGCGCCGCCGCCTGTCGAGCCGGACCCGTGGCTGATCCGGCGCACCGATCGCGGAGACCACGTCGAGGAGTACCTCACGTTCCGCACTACGCCGGACTTGCGAGTCCCGGCCTACGTGCTGATCCCGAAGGATGCGAAACTGCCCGCCCCGGGCATCGTGGCGCTCCACGACCACGGCGGTTTCTACCTGTGGGGCAAGGAGAAGTTGCTCGAACTCGAAGGCGAGCACCCGGCACTGACAAAGTTCCGCCAGGAAGCCTACGGAGGCAAGAGCATCGCCCGCGAACTCGTCCGGCAGGGCTACGTCGTCATCGTGATCGACCTGTTTTACTGGGGCGAGCGGCGGATGTTGCTCGACGATGACCCGCCCGCCTTCAAAGAACGCCCGGCTACGATGTCTGAGACAGAAATCCGCGAGTTCAACCGCCGCTCGAGCCAGAACGAGCAGCTCGTGGCCCGGGCGCTGTTCACGGCCGGCGTTTCCTGGCCGGGCGTGATGCTGTGGGACGACATCCGGACGCTGGACTACCTGGCTTCGCGGCCGGAAGTGGACAAGCAGCGGCTAAGCTGCGTCGGCCTGTCGGTAGGCGGTTACCGGAGTTTCATGCTGGCCGCATTGGATGAGCGCATCAAGTCTGGCGTTTCCGTCGGCTGGATGACCTCCTACGCATCGCAGATCAAGCGGCACGTGATCCACTCCGTCGGGCTGACATTCCACCTCGTCGGGCTGCTCCGGTATCTTGATCTGCCCGATCTCTCCGCGCTCGTCGCGCCCCGCCCGCTGCTCCTCATCAACGGCGCAAAGGACACCCTGTTCAACCAGGCCGGTCTCAAGGCGGCCTACGAGAAAGTCGCCCGATGTTACCGGAAGGCGGGCGCGCCGGACCGCCAGCTCTGCCGGCTCTACGACACTCCGCACGAGTTCAATCCCGCGATGCAGGCCGAGGCGTGGGAATTCTTCAAGCGCTGGCTGTAGCGCGCCAGAACGTGATTCCGCGCGGCCTACGGTACAATTGTCGGTTCATGTTCAATCTGCTCGAGGGCAAAACTGCCCTCATTCTGGGAATCGCCAATAAGTGGAGCCTTGCTTACGCCATTGCCGAGGCCTTCCGGCGCGAGGGCGCAAGACTTGTCATTACGTATCAGGGGGAGCGGCAGAGGCTTACCGTGGAGGAACTGGCCAGTGAATTGGGGGCCGCCCGGTGCCTGCCCTGCGATGTGACCCAGGACGAGGAACTCGCCGGGCTCGCGGACGCTTTGAGCGCGGACGGGCAGTTGGACGCGGTGATGCACAGCATCGCCTTCGCCAACCGGGAAGACCTGAACCGCCCGTTCGTCGAGACATCGAGGGCGGGGTTCCTGCTGGCGCATGAGGTGAGCGCCTATTCGCTGGTGTCGGTCGCGCGAGCGACCGCGCCGCTGATGAAGGAGGGCGGGTCGATCACAACGCTGACGTACCTCGGCGCGACGCGCGTGGTGACCAACTACAACGTGATGGGGGTGGCGAAGGCGGCGCTGGAATCCGCCATGCGGTACCTGGCGAGCGAACTGGGTCAGAAGAAGATTCGTGTTAACGCGATCTCGGCCGGCCCGATCAAGACCGCTTCGGCCCGCGCGATCAAGGATTTCTCTGGTGTGCTGGACTTCGTCGCCGAGCGCGCCCCGTTCCGCCGCAACACCGAGCCGGGCGAGGTCGCCGACACGGCCGTCTTCCTCGCCAGCGACCTCGGCCGCGGCCTCACCGGCAACATCCTCTTCGTCGACGCCGGCTTCCAGCTCATCGGCCTCTAAAAAGGGGTCAGCCTGATCTGGTCCATTTTTCCCGGCTCGGACGCTCCGCCGGAGAAATGGGGCAGATCAGGCTGACCCCTTTTTGATTTATGATGGAGGGTCGGTAGTAACCCTCCCGGTTTTCCTATGATCAGAGTCCAAGGTCTCACAAAACGCTACGCGCGAACAGTGGCTGTTGACGACATCTCCTTCGAAGTGGAGAAGGGCCGGATCGTCGGCTTTCTCGGGCCTAACGGCGCCGGCAAGACGACCACGATGCGCGTCCTGACATGCTTCCTGCCTCCCACCTCCGGCACGGCGCAGGTGGCCGGCTACGACGTGATGAAACAGCCGCTCGAGGTGAAACGGCGCATCGGCTACCTGCCGGAGTCCCCGCCGCTCTACCCGGAGATGGAGGTCATCGAGTACCTCCACTTCGTGGCGAATCTGAAGGGCGTGCCGAAGTCCGAGCGGCAGCAGCGCGTCGACCAGTCGATCGAGCGCTGCGCCATCGGCGACGTGCGGACCAAGCTGATCAGCAGCCTCTCCAGGGGCTACCGCCAGCGCGTCGGCCTTGCCCAGGCTCTGCTCCACAATCCGGACGTGCTCGTGCTGGACGAGCCGACCGCGGGCCTGGACCCGAAGCAGATCATCGAGACGCGCGAGCTGATCAAGCGCCTGGCCGGTGAACACACCATCATCCTCAGCACGCACATCCTGCCGGAAGTCGAGCAGACCTGCGAGCAGGTGATCATCATTAGCAAGGGCAAACTGGTGGCGACCGACTCGGTCCAGAACCTGACCAGCCGGCTGCGTGGGTCCGAAGCGGTGGCCGTGGAGGTCGAAGCCCGCGACGCGCAGTTCGACGCCGCCCAGGTGCGCCAGCGGCTTGAACAGGTGGCCGGCGTCAGCCGCGTGGTGGAGAAGGACCGGAAGAACAACCGATGCTCCTGCGAGGTGGAGAGCCTCCAGGGCCGGTCGATCCGCGCCGACCTCGCCCGGGCCGTGGTCGAATCCGGCTGGAACCTCACCGAGCTGCGGCCGGTCGCCTTCAGTCTCGAAGAGATCTTCCTGCAATTGACGGCGTCGGAAAAAGAAGACGCCACCGGAGGCAAGAAGTGAAGAACATCTGGACGATCTTTCGCAAAGAGATTAAGAGCTACTTCGCGTCGCCGATCGCCTACCTGCTGATGGCGGTCTTCGCGCTGATCTTCGGCTACTTCTTCTATGTGGCCGTGGCCATTTTTGTCAGCAGGAGCTTTGAGTCCCAGATGATGGGCCGCGGCTTCCCGATGGACGTCAACGAGTGGGTGATCCGGCCGCTGCTGATGAACGTCAGCGTGATCGGCTTGTTTCTGGTGCCCATGATCACAATGCGGCTGTTCGCCGAGGAGAAGCGCTCGGGAACCATCGAGCTGCTGATGACCTCGCCGGTGCGTGACCTGGAGATCATCCTGGGCAAATGGCTGGCCGCCATGGCCCTCTATGGTTGCATCCTGGTCACTTCGGCGGTGAACATGGCGCTGCTGTTTGCCTACGGCAAGCCGGATTGGAAGCCGATCCTCATCGGCTACCTCGGCCTGCTCCTCCAAGGCGGCTGTCTGCTGGCTATCGGCACGTTCATCTCCACGCTGACGCGCAACCAAATCATCGCCGCGGGCGCGACGTTCGCCGCCTGCCTGCTCCTGTGGATCCTGGATTGGGTCAGCGCGTATGAAACGGCGGCTTGGGCGAAGGTCGTCGCCTACATGTCGGTGGTGACTCATTTCGAGCCGTTCTCCAAGGGCGTGCTCGATACCAAACACCTGGTGTTTTACGTGTCTGCGATCTTCCTCGGGCTGTTCCTGACGGCCCGGTCGATGGAATCACTCCGCTGGAGGGCGTAAATGAAGCTCGGATGGCTGAAAGCACGGCAGACAAAGTACACAGCCTACTTCACTCTTTACCTGCTCATCGTTCTGGCGGTGATCGGAGCGGCGAACTGGCTGGCGAACCGGCACAATAAATCTCTCGATGCCACTGCGAACAAGCGGTTCAGCCTGGCGGACCAGACCGAAAAGGTCGCTCGGAATCTGAAGCAGGACGTCAAGGTGTGGTACTTCGACCGGAACCGCGAATTCGACCGCGCCCGCGACTTCCTGGACCGCTACGACGGCCTCTCCCCGCGATTGACCGTGAACTATATCGATCCGGACAAGAAGCCGCAGATTGCCAAGAACTACGGTGTGAAGAACTACGGAGCGATCTACGTTGAGACCGGCGGCAGGCGGGAAGAGGCCAAGAGCCTGACGGAAGAGGAAGTGACCGGCGCGCTGATCCGGGCGCTGAAAGGCGGCGAGCGGACCGTGTGCGCGGTCTCGGGCAGCGGCGAGCGCGGACTGGACAATTCCGAGCGAAACGGCTACTCGTCGCTCAAAGAAGCGCTGGAGAAGAACAACTACAAAACGAAAACCATCTCGCTGCTGGAGAAAGCCGAGATCCCAAAGGACTGTACGGTCCTGTTGGTGGGCGGTCCGAAGTACGATTACACCGAGCCCGCCGTCAACGCCATCCGGTCTTATGTAGAGGGAGGCGGCCGGGCGCTGTTCCTGCTCTCCCCCCCGGTTCAGTTCGCCCGCGACGAAATCAGTGAGAACGCCGCGCTCGTGAAGATCCTCCAGGATTGGGGAGTGACGCTGAACAAGGACCTGGCGCTGGACACGAGCGGAATCGGCCAGCTCTTTGGCCTCAGCGAGGTGGTGCCGCTGGTTGCCAGTTACGAATTCCACGCCATTGTCCGGGAGATGAAGGAGATCGCCACGGCCTTCCCGATTTCGCGCAGCCTCGAGGTGAAATCGGCCGAAAAGACGAGTGTGGAGAAACTGTTTTCCACTTCGAGCAACAGCTACGCCACGGCGAACCTGGGCCCGGCGGAGATCCGGCTCGATCCCAAGAAGGACAAGAAGGGCCCGCTGGCTCTGGGCGCCGCCGGCACGTACAACACCGGAAAGGAAAACCAGCAAGGGAGGTTCGTCGTGGTCGGCTCGGCCGATTGGGTTGCCAACAATTTCCTGCGGTTCAACGGCAACCGCGACCTCGTCCTGAACATGGTGAACTGGCTCTCCTCCGACGAAGAGCTCATCTCGATCCGGCCGAAGGAACCGGAAGACCGGCGGTTGTCGCTCAGCCGGGCGCAGATGAGGACTGTCTTTTACTCCAGCGTCATCGTCATTCCCTTGATGGTGATCGCCGCCGGCCTCAGCGTTTGGTGGCGGAGGAGATAGCGCGATGCGCATCCGCGGCTTGCTGATCGCGCTCGTGGCGCTGGCCGGGCTTGCCGGCCTCGTATACTGGTCGAACAAGGCCAAGAAGGCCGAGGAAGGCAAACCGGCCCCGGACGCGCCGCCCAAGATCCTGACGGTTCCCGAAGACCAGATCAAGCAGATCGAGCTCCGGAAGAAGGACGCCGAGCCGGTGGTTCTTCGCAAGAGCGATGCCGGCAAATGGGAGATGACGGCGCCCAAGCCGCTGCCGGTGGATCAGGACACGCTCTCCAGCATGACGTCCACACTCGCCTCTCTCGATGCGGGACGCCTGGTGGAAGAAAAGGCCTCCAACCTGGCAGAATTCGGCCTGGCGGCGCCTTCCTTCGAGCTGCAATTGACGAAGAAAGACGGCAAGGTCGAGAAGTTGTACTTCGGCGACGAGAGCCCCGCTGGAGGCGGTTTCTACGCGAGAAAGGAAGGCGACCCGCGGGTTTTCACCGTCGCCAGCTACAACAAGACCAGCCTCGACAAGAGCGCGCGGGACTTGCGCGACAAGAGGCTGCTCACCTTCGATTCCGACAAGCTGACGCGGGTCGAGCTCGCGGCCAAAGGCGAGCCGGTCGAGTTCGGCA
>CAYZJD010000167.1:0-9430 GCA_964478455.1 uncultured Solibacteraceae bacterium
CGCCTTGGGCCGCGCGATCGCCCGAAAGCACCGGGCTGAGGCCGAGCCGGACGATCCTCGCTCCAATGGCGCACGCCGCCGCGATCCCCGTATCCACACCTTCCAGCGGGGGCCCGAGGCTGACCACCGGAGTCATGCCGTTGCGCTCGATCCGTTCGCGAAATGCGCGCAATTCGGCCTCCCCAGGACCGGCGAACCAGCCGTTGTGGAACTCGATTGTCCGCGCGCCGAGTTCCTCCGCGATCTCCAGGAATCCGTTCAGGCCACGCCCGTTGGGATTGGCGCGCGGCGTTCCCCGCCCTTGAAGCCCGAGGTAGTAGGTGAGCCCGTAGGGATTCAGCCCGACACGAAGCATGGCGGTTATTCGACGAGGACGTACACCGGCGCGCCCTTTCGCAGCCGCAGCCGCAGCATCCCTCCGGCGCCGGTTTCGACGCTGCGCGTCTCGCCGATGGTGTTGACCACGGTCGCCGTCCGCGCCAGCAGCCGCAGCGACGCTGTCGCGTCCGCCGCCGGATGCCACAGCGCGAAGACGCGGCCGCGCGTCCCGGGACGCGGATCGAACCGGTACGCAAGGACGCCGTCGCCTGCGTCCACTGCCCCGGCCGGTACTTTGTCTTGCAGCACGCGAGCCAGGGTCGCGAAGGCGTAGTAGGCGGGCTTGGGCTGGAAATCGCGGTACAGGATGCCCATCTCGTGCTCGAAGTAGAGCGGGTCTTCGCCATCATTGCGGAAGTTGTACCAGAAGGTGCGCGGCTCGACGCCGGAGACGATCGAGCAGAGATACGTCCGCGCGATCAACTCAGCCTGGGCGCGCAACGGCGTGGGAGCGAACGGCTGGCTCCGGGTGTTGTGCGGCGTGTAAGTGGACCAGCCCATCTCGGTAAGCCAGATGGGCCGCTGCTTCCCGTCGGGAAGCCGCACCAGATCCGAGGCGATCTTCAGCTCGTTGATAAAGATCCGGTCTTCGAGCACCGGCCGGTACGGATGGATGGTCAGCACGTCGAACGGCGTCTCGCGGGCCAGCATCCGCGCGATGAAGTTGTAGTCAATGCCCGCCGTCGAGATGCCCAGTACTGCCAGCGACGGATCGATCTCCTTGATCGCTTGGAAGCTCTTCTTCAGCAGCGTGGCGTACAGGTCCTTGGGACCGTCCCAGAAGAAGATGTTGGGCTCGTTCCAGATCTCCCAATGGCGAATGTCCTTCTGGTAGCGGCGGACCAGTTCCCGGAGGTAGCGGACGTATTGGTCGACGCCTTCCTCGGTGTACGCTTTCGACCATGGCGTCCAGTAGCCGACGATGGCATAGACGGTGATCCCGTTGCGCTTGGCGACGGCGACCAGGTTGTCGTGGAAGCTCCAGTCGAATCGGCCGGGTTCCTTCTCGATCCGTTCCCACTCGAAGTCTTCGCGGGACCATTTCACGCCGGCCTCGCGGGCGGCCCGCGCGGTGCGCTCCATGTCCTCTCCTTCATAGCGTCCCAGGTAGACGCCCATGCCGAAGGGAGAATCGGGGCGAAGCACGGTGTCCTCGTGCGGCGGCTGCCTGCCGAGCCAGCAGGCGTACGCGCCCGGTATCTGCTGGCCGGCAAAGGCGGCGGAGAACTCCGCCTCGACGAACTTGAGACCACCCGCGGCGGCGGGCAGGGGAACTTCTACGACGGCGCGCCCGGCCTGCGGCGGGGCAGTGACCGGCCGTTCGCCGGCGCCGATTTCATTCCCTGCCCAATCCCGAAGCCGCCAGGAGACGGCGCCGTTTAGCGGAGCGCCGGACAGGCACCGCACCGTGGCCGCGAACCGGTCCGGTCCGCCGTCCTCGATCGCCCGCGCGGTGGCCACGCAGCGTTTGTCCGGAGGCACGCTGCCCTCGGCCGAGATGCTGATCAGTTCCAGCGCGCCCTTGTCGGCGTGGCCGTTCGCCTCCAGCCGGATCTCGCCGAGCCGCAGCGGCCCGTGGAGTTTGCCGTTGTTCTCGCCGCCGAACCATTGCCAGCCCGGCCCCGGAGGCGCATCGATGACCAGTTCCTGCTCGCCGGAGCCCGAAAACTCGCCGGCCTTCTTGTGAAAGGTCATGAAGTGCGTGTTGAGGTACAGGTGAACAGGGTGGCCCCTGGCGGTCCCGCGAACCTTCAGCCGCAAACGGTCGACATCTCCCAGCAACGCCGTGTCCGGCGGCACGAGCGAGATCCACTTCGCGCCCTTGGAAAAGTCGAACGTCCAGGTCTTGCCGTCGAGCTTCGTCTCGCCGGGATCGCCCTCGGCCGTCGTCTTCCAGGACTCGCCTGGATCGAAGCGGTAGGGAACATAAGAGGTCACCACCGGCTCCACGGCGGGTGCTGTCAAGGCCGTCATCACGGCCACGAGCGACAGGACCGCCCGCGAGACGTTCTTCATCCGGCTACCCTTTCTCGATGTCGCGGTGGGTGCACTTGACCCGGTAGCCGGCGCGGGCCAGGCGCTTGCGGATCTCGGCCGCGATCATCACCGAGCGGTGACGGCCGCCGGTGCAGCCGAAGGCGATGGTGAGGTGGCTCTTGCCCTCCCGGATGTAATGCGGCAGCAGGTAGACCAGCAACTGGGCGATGCGCTCGGTGAACTCCACCGTCTGGGGAAAGGAGCGGATGTAGCCGGCGACGCTGGGATGCCGCCCGCTGAGCTTCTTGAACTGCGGGATGTAATTCGGATTCGGCAGAAAGCGAACGTCGAAGACCAGGTCGCTGTCGGCGGGCACGCCGTGCCGGTAGCCGAAACTGGTGATGTGGACCATGATGTGGGACTGCTCCCGGCTGCCGGTGAACTTCTCGACGATCAGCTCGCGCAGCTCGTGAACGTTGAACTTCGCAGTATTGATGACGTGGTCGGCGAGAGCCCGGATCGGCGCCAGGCGCTTCCGCTCCCGGCGGATGCTGGCAAGCACGGAATTGCCGGCTCCGAGCGGGTGCGGCCGGCGGGTCTCGCTGAAGCGCCGGACCAGCGTCTCATCATCCGCCTCGAGGAAGACGAGTTGCGTCGGGAAGGCGCTCCGCAGGCGGGCGAGGATCTCCGGAAACCGCTCGAGCCCGGTGCGCTCGCGAATGTCCACCAGCAGGGCGGCGTGGCGGATCTTCGGCGAATCCTGGATCAGATCCCCGAACTTCGAAATCAGCTCGATAGGAAGGTTGTCGACGGAATAGTAACCGAGGTCCTCCAGGCACTTCAGAACGGTGACTTTGCCCGAGCCGCTCAACCCCGTAATGACGATCAGCTCGGGCCGCGGCCTGGCGCCGGCCGAGGGGTTCTTGCGGGCCATCCGGAACGCTCGTCAGGCTTCGATGAGATCGAAGTTGCCGTCGCGCCGCCGGAACAGCACCGAGACCCGGTCCGTCTCGGCGTCGCGATAGACCAGGTAGTCGCGGCCGCCCTCCATTTCGAGGAGCGCTTCCTCGAGCGTCATCGGCTTGCGGCTCGCGTGGCTGTTCACGCGGAACACCCGTTGCTGCGGCTCGCTCTCTTCGGCCACCGCGGCGATCTCCCCGATCTCCGGAACGGCTTCCTCCTCGCCCCACTCGGATTTCGGGAAGCGCTTCGTGTCGCGCCGCTTGGCGCGGAACTTGAGGATCTGCTTCTCCAGCTTCTCGGTGGCCGCAAGCACGGCCAGGTACTGATCGGAACCGCTGGCGATGCCCACCAGCGACTGATCATTCACGCGCACCGTGATTTCGGCCTGCTGGAGATGCCGCTGTGCGGTCAGAATGACATGGGCTTCCCGCTCTTCCTCGCGGCGGTCCAGCAGCTTAGCCAGCTTGCAGAAACGGCCCGCGAGCTTTCGTTCCTGCTGGGGAGTCAAGTTGTCGCGACGACCCGTGTAGATGAGTTTCATCGAAGCCTCCGTCGATCCGCTGTCTTCAAGAGCGCTTTCGCCTGTGGTGCGTGGACGCGATCTTCATGTCCTCGCGGTACTTGGCCACGGTGCGGCGGGTGACGTGGATCCCGCCGGCCTGGAGCCGGGCGGTAATCTGCTCGTCGGTGAGCGGGCGCGTGGGATCCTCCTCCTCGATCATCTTCTTTACTTTCCGCTTGAGCAGCAGCAGCGGAGTGTCGGCGCCGGAGGGCCCCTGAACCGCTTCGGAGAAGAAGTAGCGCAGCTCGAACACCCCTTGCGGCGTGTGCACGTACTTGTTGGCGACGGCGCGGCTGACCGTGGATGGGTGAACGCCGATCTCTTCGGCGACGTCTTTGATCATCATCGGCTTGAGATGGTCGATGCCGCTGTCGAGGAAATCCCGCTGCCGCCCCACGATCGCCTGGCAGACCTTCAAAATCGTCTGCTTGCGCTGCTCGATATTCTTCATGAGCTGGATAGCCGAGGCGTACCGTTCCTTGACGTAGTTGCGGACTTCCCTGTTCGGCTCCCGGTTGCGGTCCAGCATCCGCCGGTAATCCCGGTTGAGCCGCAACTGCGGGAGATCCTCGTCATTCAACTGGATGATGTACTCGTCGCCTTCCTTGAAGACGTAGACGTCCGGCTCGACTTGCCGGGCGCCCGGCCCGGAGTACTTCAGGCCGGGCCGCGGATCCAGGCTGCGTACGACGTGGTCCGCGATCTTGATGTGCTCGAGCGGCCGCCCAAGCGCGCGGGCCAGTTCGTTGAAGTGTTGCAGCTCGACGAGCTTCAAATGGTCGGCGACCATCTGCCAGGCGACGCTGCCTTTGCCGTTGCGGCCCTCGAGCTGGAGCAGAAGGCACTCGCGCACGTCCCTGGCGCCGACCCCAAGCGGATCCAGCGTCTGCACCACGCCAAGAGCCGCATCGAGATCCTCGAGCTTCGGCTCGCCCCCGGCGGCCAGTTCCCCTAGCGCCGCAGTCAGGTAGCCGTTCTCGTCGAGATTGCCGATGATCAGCTCGGCGGCGGCCCGCACCGGCTCCGGCATCACGAGAATACTGAGCTGCGAGTAGAGGTGATCGGACAGCTTGACCGGAGCCGGCAGGAACGTCTCGAATGAGGGTTTCTCCACCTGCTCGGCGGCGGGGCTGCGATAGGGCGGATCGAGGTAATCGTCGAAGTAGGTCCCGAAGTCGATCTCCTCGAACGGGTCGGTAACCGCTTTCGGCTCCACGACCTCTGCCGGCTCAGCCTCCGCGCCCGGCACAGAAGGCGGCTCGGCGGGCTCGCTTTCGATCTCGGGGATGCCCTCGGAGAGTTCGGCCGCGTTGCTGGCAGCCTCGAGGATCCCCTGGTCTGCCGGAGGTGGCTCGGCCGGGTCCCTCTCGACTTCGAGCAACGCTTGCACCTCTTCGGGTGAAAGCTCCTGGGTGCCGTCCTCCACCGCCTCCTCGAGGACAGGGTTCTGCGCGATCTCCTGGGTGATCATGTCCTTCAACTCCAGCCGGTTGAGCTGGAGCACGGTCACCATCTGGACCAGCCCAGGGGTGAGGATCTGCTTTTGCGCGACTTTCAGTTGCAGTCTGGGCGAAAGCAAACTCATCTGGGAACATTCTACCAGGAGCACGGTGGAGCAGCGGCCGGGCGGGCTTCCTACTATACTTCCCACATTTCCGGCCCTGAGCCTGGGCGGGTGTGGAGCGCGCAGTCTTGCGGGCCACGCCGGCAGTCCTGCCGCCAGTCCTGCCGGCGGACGCCGCGCTGGCCGAGAGTCTGCGTCGGACCGTTGCCGCGGGCCGGCTATCTCAGATCGAAGCTCTCGCCGAGGTAGATACGCTTGACTTCCGGATCGCGCCCGAGCGCTTCGGGGCTTCCGGCGCGGAAGATCTTGCCGTTGTGAATGATGTAGGCGCGGTCTGTGACGGCCAGCGTCTCGCGCACGTTGTGGTCTGTGACGAGGATGCCGATGCCGCTTCTCTTAAGGTCAAAGATAATGCGCTGGAGTTCCAGCACCTGGATGGGGTCGATGCCCGAAAACGGCTCGTCCAGCAAAAGGAACGACGGCTCGATGACGAGCGACCGCGCGATCTCCACCCGGCGGCGCTCGCCGCCGGACAGCGCGTAGCCCTTGTTCTGGCGCACCTTTTCCAGACCCAGTTGCTCGATGAGCGCCGACATCCGTTCCCGCCGCTGGTGCGAATTGACCGGCAGCGTTTCCAGTATGGCCATCAGGTTTTCCTCGACGGTGAGCTTCCGGAAGACCGACGGCTCTTGCGGCAGGTAACTGATCCCCCGGCGGGCCCGCTGGTACATGGGGAACGAGGTGATCTCCTCCTCGTCCAGCAGCACCCGGCCCGAATCCGGGCTGATCAGGCCGACGATCATGTAGAAAGAGGTGGTCTTGCCAGCCCCGTTGGGGCCAAGGAGGCCGACGACTTCCCCTTGCTCGACGAGCATGGAAACGTCCTCGACAACCTTGCGGTTCGAGTAGCTCTTGGAGATCTCGCAGGTCTGGAGCTTGCGCATGAAGGCCGGCCGGATGGAAAACGGCGGCGAGCCGCCATCCAGGAGGAGACTACCATTGACTGCCGGCTAGGTCAATTTGGTGCGGCCGGCGCCCGGGCGCGCAATTCACTGCCGGCGATTGCCGAGACGGAGAACGAAGTCCTCCATGACGATGCGGTCGTCGGGGCGGGCGTCGCGGAGGGCGCGGTCGGCCCCGAAGATCTCCGTGAGGATGCGCGCGAGTTCCTCGCTGGTGAAGATGGAGGCGGTGTGCAGGATCTGCTCCGCCTTGGAACGCCAGACCGGCCGGCCGGGACGCGAGAACCGGTCCTGGACCTGCTGCGCGCCGCGAAGCCCCGCCTCTTTGGCCGCCAGCGCCATGCGGAAGTGCGAGGCCAGAAACGTCAGCGCCAGGGGCAAGTATTCACCCTGCCGCACCAGCATGTGGAGCAGATCGAGCGCCCGCCGGCGGTCGCGCCGCCCCAGAGCCTCCACGAGAACGAAGATGCTCGAGGCGCTGGAGTCGGGCACCAGCGCGGCCAGGTCCTCCATGGTGAGCGTCTTGCCGGAGCCGCTGTAAAGGCGGAGCTTCTCGATCTCCACCGCGATGCGCATGGCGTCGTTCCCTAGCGACTCCGAGAGAAGGTCCATCACCTCCGGGTCAACCGTGAGACCGGCCGCGCGGGCAAGCTGGCGGGCAAGCTGCCTCGCTTCGGCGGCTTGAAACCGCGCAAACTCAACCTGTGCCGGGACAGCCGAATAGAACTTGCGGACGCGCTCGATCTTCTGCCGGTCCTCCCCTTCAAACTCGAAGCGGGCCGCATCGAAGACGATCACCACGCCCGGTGTGGGGTTCTTCATGTACTCGGCAAGCGTGCCGGCAGCGTCGCTCCGGGAACCCTCGTCGTCCTCGCCGGCGGACCTCCCTCTCGCCAGGGCCGCTTCGGCGCTGGAAACCCACAGGACCCGCTGCGGCGTGAACAAGGAGAGTGCCCGGGCATCGTCAAGAACGGCGCTGAGGGAAATCTCATCCAGGTCGTGGCGGATGAAGCCTTCGCCCCGCTCGTCCGGTCTTAGCGCCCGCTCGATGAGCGCGCGGCGGCACTGCTCGCGCCGGTAGGGCTCGGGCCCCAGGAATAGGTAGGCCGGGGCCGGCTCCTGCCGTTGGATGTGCGCGAGGAATTGTTCCGGAGTCATGCCCTCAGAAGTTCTCGAGTACGGCGCTGACGACGCTGCGAGCGACGTCGCGGCTCAGCCGGTCGAGCGCGATATCGCTCTCTTCGAAGTAAGCGAGCTGATCGGCGCTGATTTCGTAACGCTCGCGAAACTCCATATTCAGCCGCTGGTAAAGGACCTTCCCCGTGGCCCGCTCTCGCAGGACGACCGAAAGAATAACGCTCAATTGCACGGCGCTGGCCCGGCCGGTAGCAGGATCGAACACGGTCGGATAGGAGTTGTAGTTCACCACCGTGCCGTCGAGGATGGCGTCGGCGTCGTTCGCGTCGGCAACGATCCGGTAGCGGGTGCGGGAGAGAAATTCTCTAGTGATGGCGGCTGGAAGCCGGCTGGTCAGCTTGTAGCGGACAGTGACATTGGTGAATGCCGGCACCGCGATCGTGTGGATGCTTCGGGGAAGCAGGTCCGCCCGGCCCCCGGCGTGGTAGCCACAGCCGGCCAGAAGCAACAACGGAAGGCAGAGGATCGCGCCCGGCGCGATGAGACAGCCGCGCTTCATACAGCGAGGCCCGGCTCCTTGCGCCGCAGAAGGTCGCGGGCCACCGACACGCCGTTATCGGCCATAAGGCGAAGGTTGTCGGCGACCAGCCAGAACCAGCACGCATGGGGATCGTTGCGGTCGGCTGCAATGCCACCCACCGCGATCCCGCTCTGGCCCGCGATGCCGGCGCTGGTCGGCGGCTCCAGGTCGCCGTCGCGGACGTCCACCTGTCCGGAGGCGAGCGAGCGAGCCAGCGCCGCCGGCTCTTGCGGCCTTTCGAACTCCACGTGCACCGAGATGCTGTAACCGTGGAAGACGGGCACCTGGACGAGGCGGATGGAAGGCAGAGGCCCCACGCCGGCAATGGATAACAGCGAAGCGAGGTGCCGCTCGATGCGCTGTTCGACTGATTCGAGCGATTGTGGCGCGTCGAAACCATAGCTCGCAAGCAGGTTGAAGCCGAGCTGCGCGTCGAAGACCTCCTTGGGCAGGCTCTTGAACGAGAGCAGATTGACTGTCTGTTTTTGGAGCTCGTCCAACCCGCGGCGGCCGCGCTCGCTGGCCGGTTCGAAGATCTGCGCGAGCGAGCGGCGGATGGGACATGCGGCCGCGAGGCTTCTCAAGAGGATGGCCAGCGCAATGGCGGCCGGGTGCGCGATGACATGAAACGCGGCCTCGGGCGCCTCGAAGCCTGGCGGCTCGACGGAAGGAGCGCGCAAGCGGGCGTGCGGATCGTCTTCGGCGCAGTAGGTCAGGTCGATGAAAATGGGGCCGCCGCCGGAGACGCCCGCGAGCGCGATCGCCTTGTGGCTGGAGTCGCGGGAACCGGCGAGGAACGTGACCTCCGAGCCGCGCAACGCGTCCTCGTCGAGCCGGGTCATGATGGCCGCCTCGCCGTCCTGTTCGGTCAGCGTGACCGCTTCCGCGTCCACGCCGATTAGCTTGAGCGAAACGGCAAGGTCCGACTCGGCAAGCACGTCGCGCACTTCACGTCCGATGAGGGACTCGCCGCCCACGATCGACACGCTGGCGCGCTTCATCGGCTTACCCAGGCACTCACGATCTCTGGCAAGCAGATCAGTTGGTGTGGAGTGCGCAGTCTTGCGCGCCACGCCGACAGTCTTGCCGGCGGAAGGTCTGCTCTCCACCCGAACATAACGTCAACCCCCATGCTTGGCGACTCCCGCTTCTACCACCGGCGGCGCCGGACGGAGTCGGCGTCGGAGGATGCCTCCCATCCGCACGACAACTCCGCTGCCGACGTAGGCTGTAGCCATCGCCAGCAGCACGGGGTGGGAAAAGTTCCAGTTCAAGTAAACCAGGCCGCCCCAGAGGATGTCCGTAAG
>CAYZJD010000168.1:0-9395 GCA_964478455.1 uncultured Solibacteraceae bacterium
TGGACAGCGTGGACATCTCGACGGTCGGCTACTGGGGCGAGGGCTGGGGACCGTATCTGCCGGACTGGGAGACACAGAAGGCGCTGATCGACGACTATTTCGACGCCTTCCGGCGCACGCCGCTGCTCATGAACTTCGACGAGCCGAAAGCGCTCGCTTACGGCGTGGAGCGCGGCGCCGGTTGGCGACTGGACTGCTGGGGCGATCTCGGTGGCCGCGGCAAAGGGATGATGCACATGCTCGACATGTATCCGCAGCAGGTGGCGCGGACCGGGATCCAGGAGGCCTGGCAGCGCAGCCCGGTATCGCTTGAGACGTGCGGCACGCCGGCGTCGTGGAGAGAGTGGGGTTACAAGGACGCTGACATCGACTACAGCATCGAGCAGGCCCTGCGGTGGCACGCTTCGACGATCAACATCAAATCGACGGCGATTCCGCCGGAGTGGAAGGCGAGGTTTCGCGAATTCGAGAAGAAACTCGGCTACCGCTTTGTGCTTCGCAAGCTCGAGTATCCGAAGGCGGTGAAAGCGGGGCGGATGATACCGGTGCACATGTGGTGGCTGAACGCCGGGGTGGCGCCTCTGTACCATGAACACTGGCTGGCGGTTGAACTGCGCGGCGCGGAGGCGGCCGCCACGGTTCGGGTCCCCGTGGACATCAGGAGGTGGCTCCCCGGCGATTCGGTTTTCGACGGCACGCTGTACGTACCGGAGACGCTGAAGCCAGGGGAGTATCGTTTTCGCGTGGCGATCCTCGATCCGCGCACCGAAACGCCGGCCATCCGGCTGGCGATCGAAGGGAGGCAGCCCGATGGCTGGTATGAGGTGGGTTCGATTCGCGTGGAGTAGCCTGGGGCTGCTTGCCTGCGCGGCGGCGCAGGAAACAGTCGTCGTGCGGCCGAAGGAGATCCACGATGTGCTGGTGAACCCGGGGATGGGGATCCAGACGTTCCAGCGGTTCAACGGCGATGCGATCAACCCGGGGAGGAGATGGTCCGAGCAGGGACCGGAGCGCACGGCGGCGCGCGGCGCGGAGAACCCCGATTTTCCGCGAAGCTCGGTGGCCTACTTCCGCTGGTTCTGGCTTCAGATCGAGCCGGAGCAAGGCAAGTACCGGTGGGAGATCATTGACCGCGCGCTGGATGGGGCCCGCGAGCGCGGCCAGAAGCTGATGATCCGCATTATGCCGTACGACGACGGGCATCCGCTGCCGGAGTGGTACCGCGCGTCTGGCGCGCGGCGGGCCAACACGGACGCCGACCCCGTTTGGAAAGCGTGGGCGCCCGACGCCGACGACCCGCTGTACCTGAAGCACTGGGGAGCGCTGGTGAAAGAACTGGCGGCGCGGTACGACGGTCATCCGTACATGGACAGCGTGGACATCTCGACGGTCGGCTACTGGGGCGAGGGCTGGGGACCGTACTTGCCGGGCTGGGAGATGCAGAAGGCGCTGCTCGACTTGTACCTGGACAACTTCAAGCGGACGCCGGTGCTGGTTAATTTCGACGAACTGCCGGCGCTGCGCTACGCAACACAGAAGGGAGCGGGCTGGCGCCTGGACTGCTGGGGCGACACAGCAGGGGAGTATTGGGATAGCTGGGGCAGGCGGCTCGCGCACATGCTCGACGTTTACCCGCAGCAACTGGTACGCGCCGGCGCACAAGATGTCTGGCAACGGAGCCCGGTGTCGCTGGAGACTTGCTGGACGCCGATTTACTGGAAGGAACACAAGCTGGATCTCGACTACATCCTTGAACAGGCGCTCCGGTGGCACGCGAGCACGGTGAACATCAAGTCCAGCGCGATTCCCGAGGAGTGGAAGGGGAAGTTCGACGACTTCCAGAAGGAGATCGGCTACCGTTTCGTGCTGCGGCGCCTCGAGTATCCGAAGGCGGTGAAAGCCGGACAAATGGCGCCGGTCAGCATGTGGTGGCTAAACGCGGGCGTAGCGCCTCCGTATCGGGAGTATTGGCCGGCGATGGAACTGCGATCGGCGAGCGGAAGCGCCGTGATCCGGCTGCCGGCCGATGTGCGGAAGTGGCTGCCGGGCGATGCGGTAGTGGACACGTCGATCTACGTGCCGGACGATCTGAAGCCTGGGGAGTACCGGGTGCGGGTGGCTTTGCTTGACCCGTGGACCGGCAAGCCTGCCGTCAGGCTGGCCATCGAAGGAAGACAGAGCGACGGATGGTACGACGTCGGAGCGGTGAGGGTGGAGTAGGCTAGCGAACGATAAGGTCTGTCATCCAGACGATTTCGCAGGAGCCGTTGCCGGTGTCGTCGCGGCGGGTGGAACTCTCCCACTTGGAGCCGCCGGCGCTTTCTACGACGACGAGGAGTCCGGTGAAGTCCACGATCTGCCCTGCGCGCACTTCTCGCAGGCGCTTTTCGATCGCCTCGTTCGAGGGGATGACGTGGACGTTCGCGCTATGACGCATGATCTCCTCCCCGGCGAGCGGCGAGGCCCCTTTCGGCCTCCAGTGGTACCAGCGCCGGCCCTGCCAGAAGGAGAGCCGGTCGATCACGCGCTGGTCGGACATCCGTCCCCATCCAAGCGCGAGATCGATCGGAGACCAGCGTGCGCTGCGATCGAACCAGTACCGTTCCGTGCCGAGCACACGCGCGCGCCAGCGGATACTCGCGACCGGCGTGAACCTGCCGTCCTTGTACGCCCAGCTTGAGGCGTGGTCCACCGCGGTCTGATGCGGATCTTCAGGAACAACGATGCCGGGGGGATGCCGGATCTCGCGCGGGTTCAGGTAGAGGCCGGCAATCAAGGCAGCCAGCGCGAGACTGAACAGAAGCCGCCGGCGGGTGGTACGCCCGGGGTCAATCGTTTGGGCAACCGGTGGGGGGGCGTCTTCCGCGCCTGAGGTCTCGGGCGGCTGCATCCGTTTCCTTCATCTTATGGTAGCGGCGCGGATGGCCTGGGCGACGCGAAGCCGCACGGAGTCCAGGTCAGCGTCGCGGACCTTGTGGAAAGTGATGATGCCGGCGTCTTCCTCCGATTGCGTCTGCGCTTCGCCGCCGAGGTCCAGCGCATCCGAAACGGCGCGGGTGACGGCCTCGCGGTCCCAGCCGTGCTTCCGCGCGAGCAGGACAAGGTACTCGATGTCCTGCTGCCCGCGACGGAAGGCCTTGAGGCGCATGGAGACGAACGGCTCGCTCGAACCGAAGCGGGCTGCGGGATAGAACACGGTCAGTGGCTCGGTGCGTTCCCACGACTCCGCGCCGCGGACGGTGTTCCACGGCACAATGCCGTTGGCGCCGTGGAGCCACGCTTTCCAGCACCAGGCGCGCATGGCCACGTTGGTATCGCGGGGATGGTTCGTGGAGGCGTAGTTCCAGAAGTCGCGGCCGAAACGACGGCGGTCGTCCATCAGGTACCGGTTCTTCTCATAGAAGCGGCGGGAGATGCAATTGAGGCCGATCTGGCCGGCGAGAAGGTCGCGGATCCAATCGACGCGGCTGATATCGGTGCGGAGCAGCATCGGCACATCCCGGTACTTCTCGAGCCCGCGGTTGGCGAGCCAGCCGAAGAAGCTGATGGCGCGGACATCGTCGTAATGGTTCGGCTCGTCGAGCAGCCACCAGGAAACGCCGCGGCCGCCCTGCACCGGGCGCTTGTAGTAGTACTTGTTGTTGAAATAGATGAAGTACTTCGTGCGCGTCCAGCCTCGGGCGCGCAGATGGGCGGCGAACTGCGCTGCCACGGCGGAGAACCGCTCCTGGTATTCCTTCGGGAACGATTCTTCGATGGGTCCGGCCTCCAGGCCGTGGCGGGCGATGATGGCGCGGTACTCCTCCTCGGTATTCGCCCTGGGATAGTCGTTGTGCTTGTAGCACGCGCGCAGGTCGCCCGGCCAGTTCTCGAAGAACGGCAGGTAGATCGCGGGAACCGGCACGGGCCCGCGCGGCAAATCCGAGAAGGCCGAGCCATCGAGCACTGGACCGAAATGGGCGTCCCAGTCAGCCCAACTGCGGACTCTCGTGGCCGCGCCCTCGCCTTCAAGCGGCGGCGCATGGTCCGGCACGGTGTCACCGTTGTGCGAGTAGCCGAGCACATCGAGATTGGCGCGGTGAAGGTGGGCAACGCGGTGGTAGGCCTGTTCGAGCTTGCGGTATTCGGGCGTACCGCGCTTGGCGTCCCAGCCGGCATTGACGCCGCTGTAGCAGTTCAGATCCACGATGAAGTTGAGCGAACCGGGCAACGTGAAAGGCAGCACCTCGACTTCGAGGCGAATCCGCCGCTTGCTGCCCGCCGCGCCTACCGTGAGTTCCCCGGTATGCATCCCGGCTCTGGCGTCATGTGGGATGTAGACATCGACAAAGACCGGCTGCACCGTCTGTCCGGGAACGGGATTGTCTTGCGAGGGAAGATCGAACGGCCTGGAGAGCGGAACGAGCGCGTCGGGATACCATGCGTGGGGCTCGGCCGGCTGCTTATCGTCCGGAACGAACCACTCCCTGTAAAGCTGGATCGCACCGACTTGGCGGAACACCGGTGGAAGCTTGCTGCCTGAGAACAGCGGCTTTGTGATGCTCACCTGGACCCCGGCGAGCGGTTCCGCGCTCTCGACGGCAAGCTGGAACGCGACAAATTCATTGCGCGCTCCTACGAGCCTCACCGCAGAGGCGGCGGCGTCCCAGACTCTGTTCCGCGCACGGTGACTGGTGAAATCCCGGTGCTCGAGTAATTCACCCGTGCGTGGGTCGATCTTGAGCAGGTCGGGGATGGCCCAAACCCGGAAGCCTGGAGCCTGTGGCGCGCCGCCCGTGGGAGAAGGTTGTTTGCTCGCGGGAGGCGGCAGGGACGGCCAGAGGCGGTCAAATGCGCGGTGGCGTCCGAGCGAAGAAACAGGGCCCGTGTTGCCGGCGGCGTCCATGGCCCGCGCTGCGAAGTAGTACACGGCGCCGGGGGAGAGACCTTCGACGATGGCGGTGACTTCGTCGCGCACGGCGTTGGCGTTGGCAAACGGCGCAGTCTTCGGCGCCAACGGATTCATCCTCCAACGCGGTACGCAGGCAGCCCGTTCGAAGTCCGCCTCGCTGATGGGCTTCCGGGCGTAACGGACGTCGTAACGAGGAGGGATCCCTTGTCCCGGATGACGACCAGCGCCGCCGAAGTGCAGGATGACGCTGCCGGGCCGCAGCGAGGTCCGGCCGAGCCGCCGGGCCTCGGCCGGCGTGCTACCGAGGATGCCGCCGCCCGTCTTGAACGAGCGAACGGTTCCCGGCCGGCCCAGATGTCCGCGGGAACCTTCGATGATCAGCGTTGGCTGGAACTCGCTTTCGCGGCTGTCGAAGACGTGCCTGGTCTGTGTCTGGCCCTTCTCGTCGGTGAGCATGAGCCCGTACTGATCCACGGTAAGGAGCGCGCTGACGATGGCGGGCGGGACATCGATTTCCCACCAGCCGCCGCCCGCGTCTCGCGCCCGCTGGTACGCGTACAGGCTCCCGCCCTGGGCGAAGGTCACATCCACGAGGTCAGAACCTTCGTACGACCAGGACAGTCCCTGGCTGGGCTGAAAGAAATTGACCGAATCCTCCATCCAGGGGCCGCTGCCGCTGATGGTGGAAAGGCCGGCGGTGTGGAGCGGCACGGGGTCCGGACGCCGGTGAAGCCGTAAAACAGCCTTCTCGATGACCATGCCTTTCGAGGCGGAGACGTCGAACATCAGCAGGGCGAAGCTCTCGCGGCCGCGGACCACGAGTTCGCGGTCATGACCATGGTTCCGCAGGGCCTCGGTCGCCTGCAATCTCGGCTGGCCCCACTGCGGCATGGCGACCCACGAATCCGCGACGGCACGGCACTCGACGCGGTCGGCGCGGGCGACAACAGGGGGCACGCCAAGAAGGACGAACAGCAGGGAAAGGCGGGGAGATGACATCGCGAAGCATCATAGCGTTTTCGGCCGGGCCGCGTGGTTCGGATACACTCTGGTGTTGATGATGCGAGTACTCTTTCTGTGTGTCACGGCCGCGGCGCTTCTCAGCGCGGAGCAGAACGGGATCACGCTGGTGGGATCGGCGCAGCCGCACTGCTGGAACACCGACGCCATCGTTGCCGAGGTGACCCGCGGCGCGGCGTCGGACCGCGAGAAGGCGCTGGCGCTGCACGCGTTCGGCATGGCGCACTTCATTCATTTCGACGGGCCAATCGAGGAGCGCGGCGAGTACGTCACCGACCCGGTGAAGCTGGTGGGTGTGTACGGCTACGGGCTGTGCATGAACATCAGCTCGGCGATGTGCGCCCTTTACAACGCCGCCGGGCTGAAGTGCCGCGTACGCACCATGCCGCTCCATAGCGTGCCCGAGGTGTGGTTCGGGGGCAAGTGGAATTACATCGACACCGACATGTTCGGCTACGTGTTCCTGCCGGACGGGAAGACCATCGCCTCGGTGGACGAGCTGGCGAAGGACGCGGACCTGTTTCTCAAGCAGAAGAACCCGCCCGAGCCGTTCTATCCCTTCGACGAGAAGAAAGACATGGCCGATGTGTTTCGCAATGTGCGTACCGTCAAGGACCACCACACCTACGCGGACGCGCACATCATGAACCTCAGCCTGAGAACGGGCGCGAGGGTGACTCTGTACTACCGGCCGAAGAACCGCTACCTGTTGAAGCATCTTAAGGAAGACTTGGGCGTTGTGTACAAGGACTATTGGGTTGTGGGCCCCGTGCGCAGAGGCACGCTCGCATGGACTGACCGGCCGCCGGCCACTTACGGGAACGGGCTGTTTGAATACGAGCCCGACCTCCGGTCGGAAGCCTTCCGGGCTGAGAATGCGGACAACTGGAACATGATCGTCCGCCGGGAAGGCGATTATCCACCGCTCGCCGCGGCGGAGAAGGACCGCGTCGCCGCTCTGGAAGTAGAGGTGAGCACGCCGTGGGTGATCGCCGGCTTGCAGAACGACTTGACTGATTTCGAAGACGACAGCGACGCGGCGGTCGTCAGCGGCTTGTTTTGGCGGCTGGACCGCGCGGACGAGAACCGCATCCTGGTGAGCACGGACAACGGGCGGAACTGGACGAAGGTCTGGGAGAACCCCCGGCTCGGCGCTGTGCCGTTTCGTCTAGACCTGTCGCGCCACCTGATCGGCCGCTTCGCCCACAAAGTAAGGTTCGAGTGGGTAGATCACAAGGGCACAGGGAAAGTCGGGTTGGAAGATCTGAAGCTGAGGACGTGGGTGGCGCTGTCGCCGATGGCGCTGCCGCGAATCGCTCCCGGCAAGAACCGCTTCGAGCTGGCGACGCGCCCGCGGCGGACGTTCTACAGCGAGAGCCGCTGGCAGCGGGGCGAGGGGCTTCCGGAGGAGAGGCGCGAGAACCTGGCGATGGCGGACAAGGCGCCCTATCTGCGGCCGCAAGCACAGGAGGCGCCGGGAGTGCTGACGTTCAGCTTGGGTCCTTCCGGCTCGGTCGAAGAAGTGCGAGTCAGCGTACTTGTCCGAGCGCTGGGCGACAAAGTGCAGGACGTCCGCGTGGTTTTGTCTCTTTCCGAGGACAACGGCGAGAACTGGCAGGAGTTGAAGCGCTTTGCGCCCGATCCCGAGCACGAGGAGAACCACATGTGGGTGAACCACGCGATCCGCGGGCGCACGCTGAACGGGGAACGGGCGCGAGTGAAGGTGGAGGTGTGGAACGGCGGGCTGGAGAAGGTGATCGCCAACAGCGCCGTGCTGTCGGATCCAAAGTCGCCGAGCGCGTTGAGAGTTACACATCTGTGGCGCGAGGGAGACAGCCAGCGCAGCTTAAGCAGGCTTTATGTGCCCGGCACGGAGAAGCTTGTCTACGAGGTCGAAGCGGCCGCGTCGGGATTGCAGAACGAGGCGCTGAAGATCGAGAGCGTCAGCCCGTAGCCGGCGGCCGGAGGGAGCACGCTTCCGTGTTAGAATCGCGCCAATGTCTTCGCAAACTGCCAGTGCTGTGTTAGAGCAACAGACCGCGGCGGCGGGCAAGCCGCCGGCCGAACAGCGGAATCTGGCGCTTGACGCGTTCCGCGGTTTCATCATGATCATGCTGGCCTCGGAGGGCTTCGGCTTCGGCAGGCTGGTGGATCATTCCGTTTACGGATGGATCGCGCGCCAGTTCGAGCACGTGCGCTGGGAGGGGCTGGTGTTCTGGGACCTGATCCAGCCGTCGTTCATGTTCATGGTCGGCGTGGCGATGCCGTTCGCCTTCGCCAAGCGGACCGCGCTCGGGGCGACTCCTGCCGACAACTTCCGCCACGTGCTGGCGCGTTTCTTCAAGCTCGTTTTGCTGAGCCAGGTTCTGATCTCGATCGCCGACGGGGCGTTGAGCTTCCAGCTCATCAACGTGCTGAGCCAGATTGCCTTCACGTACCTGTTCTGCTACCTGCTGATGCAGTTGCGCTTCCGATCGCAGGCCATGGCGGCGGCGCTGATCCTGCTTGTGCACTGGGGCCTGTTCCTGCTTTTCCCCGGGCCGGACGGAGCGTTTTCGAAGACGGACAATATCGGCGCGGTGATCGACCGCACGCTCGGCCTGAAGTACGGCGGTTACTACGTGACGATTAACTTCATCAGCAGCACCGTCACCACGCTGTTCGGCGTCTGGACGGGCCTGCTGTTCCGAAGCGGCCGGAGCCGGGCGCAGAAGATGAAGATCCTCGCCGGTTCGATGGTTGCCTGCTGGGCCGGCGGGCTCGCGCTGAGCCTGGTCAATCCGATGGTGAAGCGGCTGTGGACCGCCTCGTTCACGCTTTACAGCACCGGCTGGGTGCTGCTGATGATGCTCATCTTCTTCGTGCTCATCGAAGTGGTGGGCTGGCGAAGGCTGGCGTTTCCGTTCCTGGTGGTCGGCAGCAATTCGATCTTCATCTACTCGCTGAGCATGGTGTTGTCCGGATGGATCCGGCGGGCGGTGGGGGTGTTCACGGGCGAGTTCCGGTGGATGGGCGATCTTCAACCGGTGGCGCTGTACACCGCCGGCGTGCTGGTGATGTGGTCACTCTGCTACTGGTTGTACCGGCGGAAGATCTTCCTGAGGCTGTAAGCGGGCTGTCCCCGGTTTTACGCCTGGATGCCGCGGACCACGGTCTCGAGGAACTCGCGGGCGCGCCGCGCGAGGGCGTCCACGCCTTCGGGCTTGTCCGGGCGGGGCACGACCGGCTCGAAGATGTTCTCGCACACCAGTGGCATAGCAAGCCCGGTGCGGGCGACCGGCATCAGCAGCTTGTAGTGATCGATCTCGCCGAAGCCCGGCCCGCAGTCTTCGTCTTTCGGGAAGTTCCGGTGGTCCTTGATGGCGAACGAGCGAACGTCCCGCCAGCACTCGCGAATGTCGGGAATGGGATCCTGGTTCTCGTAGTCGAGCACGTTGCCCGCGTCGTAGCACATCTTCACGCCTTCGTCGCCGACTTCGGCAAT
>CAYZJD010000169.1:0-9365 GCA_964478455.1 uncultured Solibacteraceae bacterium
GCAGCGCCCCTCGCGGTCCTCGTCGAAAATCACCACCATCGCGCCGACTTCGCCCGCGATCTTGTCGAACTGCCGCACGTAGATCTTGCCCTCGTGCCAGTTGCGAATGGTTTCGCGGAGATCGATCCCGTCGAGCATCGACGTGGTGAACGGCTCCACCCGCACGCGTTCCTCCGACAGGATGCTCTTGGCCTTCTTCCGCAGAAACCGCCCGAAGTCCTCGACCACGATGTCCTCCGGCGGGTACGAGCAGATCGCGCTGCCGTCGATCTGCCGCGCCCATTCTCCGGGGAACTTCTCCTTCTTGCGCCCCTTGAGACCGAATGGCCGCAGGCGCTGCTTCGGCCGCGGCAGGCGGCGGCGCAGGCGGATCTTTCGTGTGTCGAGCCAGACCTCCTCGCCCGACAGGCTCACCGTCACAAGATCGCTCGCCGTCTTCTGGGGCGGATACTTGCCCGCGGTCTCCCAAACATCCCAGGCGTAGTTGTCGTCCACCGCCGAGCGCGCGGCCACGGTGATGTCGAACAAGCCCGCCGCCAGATCGCCGCCCGCCAGCGCAAGGTTGCGCGTGTAGCGGGCCAGCAGGCGTCGCTGCCAGTGTTCGACCTTGTCCCCCGTCGCCTCGTGGTAGGACTTCTCCGCCTCCCGCAGCAGCGCAAGCTGAACGCGCGGGCGGTCGATCAGCGGCTCGTCGCTCATCCCGGCGCGGTACTGCTCGTACCGCCACTGTAAGTATGGATGCTCGATCGTGATCTCGGCCAGGCACTCGGGATGCGGATTCAGGACCTGCACGCCCGCGCGCCTCCGGCGCCCCATCGGCTCGGCTTGCGGTTCCTCCATCGCGTCGAGGACCGGGTCGAGCAGGTTCAGCGACAGCACGACGAACACCGCCGCTAGCGGGTCGAGGCCCTGGAGCTTCCAGGCGATGCCCGCCGCGTGCGCCGCCGCTTCATCGGAGCGCGGCTGCGGGTACACACGGTACGCCTCGATGTACTTCTCCAGTCCGACATGCCGCAGGGAATAGGGGTCCGGGTAGCAGTCGGGCAGGTGAGGCCGCTTATCGAAATCAGGCTCGACGAATTCCAGCTCCGCGCCGATCTCGCGGCCCGCGCGCAGCGCCTCGACGAACGGATCCGCCGGCTCGATGGGGATGTAGACGGCGCGGTCCTCCTCGCCTTCCTCCGGGTAGAGGATCACCGACATCTCGGGCAGGCGCTCGAGGGCCCGCAGGTACGCCTGCCGCAGAGTAACCGGCAGCTCCACTGCGACGATGCGCGGCCTCTCGGCCAGCAGCACGCGGCGCACCGCTGCGGCGAATTCGAGCCTGCCGGGGGCAACGGGGAAGTACGTGAATCGCCCGCGCCGGAGGCTGCCCGCCTCCGTGAGATTCGGCGATGGGTCAGGCGCGGAGCCGGGGGACATACCGCATCGCCTCTTCGCCCAGCGTCTGAAGGACGGCGGATTCCAGGGCCACCAGCTCGTGCGCATGGTCCGTGGCCAGGCCCTTCAGCTTCATCGCAAACCGGGCGATGTTGATGCCGTCACGCACCGTGTAGCGCTCCTCGGCCGCGTGCGCCTGCTGGAGGAACTCGGTGACGTAGGTGAGGATTCTCTCCTCGCCGAAAGGGAGGTTCTCTTTGAGGATCTGGTACTCCTCGTCGCGCTCGGGGAAGTCGATGTAGATCTGCGGCTGGAGGCGCGAGTGGATGTACTCGGGCAGGTCGAAGGTGGAGGCGTCGTCGTTGAGCGTAGCGACGAAGCGGAAGTTCGGGTGCGCTTTGATCTTAATCCCGGCGACGATCGACTCGACGTAGCGGCGCATATCGAGCAGCGGCGCCAGGCTCGCCCAGCTCTTCTCGCTCATTCGGTTGCCTTCGTCGAGGATGGAGACGCCGCCGCGGACCATCGCGGTCACCAGCGGCGAGGCCACGTACCGAAGCCGGCCTTCTCCTTCGATCACCGGCATCACCAGCAGATCCTCGGGGCGCGTGTCCACGGTGGCCTGCGTGATGTAGACCTCGCGGCCCAGCCGCCGGGCGGCCGTGTAGGCCAGGGTGGTCTTGCCCACGCCCGGCTTGCCCACAAGGCGCGGGGTCATCGGCACATCCTGCGAGTCCACCACCAGCCAGGCGGCCAGCAGTTGCCGCATCACCTCTTCCTGGCCGACCCAGCGCACGGGGATCTCGTCGGGATGGGCGAGGTGCAGCGGCACGCCCTCGATCTCAACCACCATACGACGCCATTCTAAAACGGGTCAGCCTGATCTGGTCCATTTATCGGTGCGTGTACGGCGCGCAAAAATGGAGCAGATCAGGCTGACCCCTTTTTGGGGTTGACAGGGGAGGAGGGAAGGGATTAGACTGAAGAATCGAATGCCGATATCGAAATCCGATCACTCACTGGCCGGAACGCTGTATCGGGATCTGTATTCGGGCCTGGTGCGGCTGCACATCCTTTACCACGCCGCTGAGGAGCCGATCTTCGGCCTCGGGATCATGGACGAGCTTGCCCGGCACGGGTACAAGCTAAGCGCCGGCACGCTGTATCCGCTCTTGCACGGCCTGGAGCGCAAGGAGTTGCTTCGTTCCAGGCAGGTGCGGAAGAACGGCCACACCCGGCGGGTTTACCGGATCACACCTCAGGGGCGACAGGCGCTTAGGGCGGCGAAGGAAAAGGTGCGGGAACTGTTCGGAGAGCTGTTCGAGCAGAGCTGACGAGCAGCACCAGAGGGGCGTGAGCATGACCAGTCGTCACACTGTTGCACAGGTTTCTATTCTCTTTGCGTTCCTGGCCGGCCCGCCGGCCTGCCAAGCTCAGGAGGCTCTCACCCTGGAGCAGGCAGTCGCCGAGGCAACAGACCGCTACCCGGCAACACGGGCGGCGAAGGAGGACGTCTCGTCCGCGGCGGCGGCGATTCACCTGGCCCGCACGGCCTATCTGCCGTCGGCGACGTTATTCGGGCAGGCGAACCGGGCCACCCGGAACAACGTGTTCGGCATGCTGCTTCCGCAGTCCCAGGTGGCGTCCATTTCCGGACCGGTGCTGGCAGGCACCGACATGAACAGCGTCTGGGGCAGTGCGGTGAGCTTCCTGGTTTCGTGGGAGCCTTTCGACCTCGGCCTGCGTAGGGCGAATGTTGAACTGGCGGAAGCCGGCCGGCGCCGCGCGATGGCGGCGGCAGATCGAACGCGCTTCGAAGTTGGCGCATCGACGGCCGCGGCGTTTCTTACCGTACTTGCCGCTGAACAGACGGCGGTAGCGGCCAAGGCTGGCGTCGAGCGTTCGAGGGTGCTGGCCGGGATTGTCGATTCTCTGGTGAGAGCGCAGCTTCGCCCGGGCGCCGACGCGAGCCGGGCGCGGGCAGAGCTGGCAGCCGCCGAGAACCAGCTCATCCAGGCCGAGCAGGCAATCCAGGTGGCCAAGGCCGCGCTGGGGCAGTACGTGGATCGCCGGCCCTCCGACCTCAATGTCTCGAGCGGGCGCTTGCTCGACTTGCCCGGTGACACTCTCTCGAGCGAAAGCGCGACGAACAGGCACCCGCAGGCGATCGAGCAGGAATCGGTAGTCCAACAGGCGCAGGCGGCGGACCGAGCGATTGCCCGCTCTTACGTCCCGAGGTTCAGTCTCCAGGCCGCGAGCTACGCCCGAGGCACGGGGGCCATGACGAATGGCGATAGGCTCGGCGGGCTCTCGGGGCTGGGCCCGAACATCTTCAACTGGGGTCTCGGCGTGTCGGTGAGCTTCCCCATCATGGACCTGCCCGCCGTGCGCGCGCGCAGAGACGTAGAGAAGCACCGGGAACTGGCCGAAACGGCGAGACTCGATCAGATCCGCCGTGAACTCAGCGCACAGGTGGAGAAGGCCCGGGCCGAACTGGAGGGCGCGAGACGGATCGCCCGGAACACGCCGGTTCAACTGGAGGCAGCGCGGGCGGCGGACCAGCAGGCCACCGCGAGGTACCAGGCGGGGCTCGGCACGCTTGTCGAGGTGGCAGAGGCTCAGCGGCTGGTGACGCAGGCAGAGATCGACGATTCGCTGGCGAGGCTCAATGTCTGGCGCGCCTTGTTGTCCATCGCCGTGGCGGCAGGAGATATCACGGCCTTCGTTCGCCAGGCAGCGAAATAGGCAAGAAAGCTACGGGAGGGAGAAATGTGGCTGGTTAACGCGGCTATGAAACGGCCGATTACGGTGCTTGTCGCTGTGCTCGCCATCGCGCTGGCTTCGATCCTGGCGATCAAGCGAATGCGCATTGACATCTTCCCCAGTCTCGGCTCGCCCACGATCTACGTGGCGCAGCCTTACGGGGGGATGGATCCATCCCAGATGGAGGGATTCCTCACTTACTACTACGAGTACCATTTCCTCTATATCACCGGTATCGAGCACGTCGAGTCGAAGAGCATTCAGGGTGTGGCGCTGATGAAGCTGGTCTTCCATCCGGGCACAAACATGAACCAGGCCGTCGCCGAAGTGGTGGCCCAAGTGAACCGCTCCCGCGCCTTCATGCCGCCCGGCGCCGTGCCTCCCTTCATCGTTCGGTTCGATGCCGGAAGCGTGCCCGTGGCACAGCTCGTCTTCTCGAGTCCGATCCGGAGTCCCGGCGAAATGCAGGACATCGCCATCAACCGGGTGCGGCCGCTCTTTGCGACGCTGCCCGGCGTCTCGGCGCCGCCGCCGTTCGGCGGCAACCAGCGAACCATCGTCGTGCGCATCGACCCGGAGCGCCTGCGGGCGTACCAACTGTCGCCGGAAGAAGTGGTGGCGGCAGTGAACAAGGCAAGCGCCGTGCTTCCATCCGGTGTTGTCCGCATGGGCGAGCAATCGTACATCGCTTCGACCAATGCCACGGTGGGAGGAAACCTCGGCGAGCTGATGGACGCGCCGGTGCGCGGCGGATCGGGGCCCAGCGTGTACCTCCGCGACCTCGGTTACATCGAAAGCGGGACGGACATCCTCACCGGGTACGCGCACGTCAACGGGCGGCGTACCGTTTACATTCCAGTAACAAAGCGCGCGGACGCCTCAACGCTCGCGGTAATCCAGCGCGTCAAGGAAGCGCTGCCGAGAATGCGAGCGGCGGCGCCGGAGGACGTGGAGATTCGCCTGGAATTCGACCAGTCGGGCTACGTGTCCAGGGCGCTCCGAACCCTTGTCCACGAGGCGTTGCTAGGGGCGCTGCTGACGGGACTGATGGTGCTGCTGTTCCTGAGAGACTGGCGCAGCGCTTTGATCGTGGTCGCCACGATCCCGTTTGCGTTACTGGCAGCAGTGGTGTGGCTCTGGGCGTCCGGGCAAACGATCAACATCATGACGCTGGCCGGGCTTGCGCTTGCCGTTGGAATCCTGGTGGACGAGGCGACCGTGCTCATCGAGAGCATCCATTCGCACCTGGCGGCGGGCGATTCCCGGGCGTGGGCGATCCTCGGCGCTTCCGCAAAGACCGCCATCCCGCGTCTGCTGGCGATGGTCTCGATTCTGGCCGTGTTTGTGCCGTCCTTCTTCATGACCGGCGTCGGGCGGCAGCTCTTCATCCCTCTATCCCTGGCCGTCGGATTCGCCATGATCTCGTCGTATGTGCTGTCCAGCTCATTTGTTCCGGTGCTCGCGGCCAGGGTCATTCGCAAGGCCCACGGTGAGGAGAGCCGGGGACTCTTCCACCGCCTGCGCGAGTTCTACGCGAAGTACCTGCGACTTACTCTCCGTTTTCGGTGGCCGCTGGCCGCCGCTTACTTGTTGGGGGCCGGGCTGATCCTGGCGGTTCTTTACCCGCGCGTGGGACGAGAGATCCTCCCCGCCGTCGACGCCGGCCAGTTCCAACTTCGCTTGCGCGCGCCGACCGGCACACGGATCGAGCGGACCGAAGTTCTGACTCTCCGAGCGATGGACCTGATACGCGACACGGTGGGCGCGGAGAACGTTCAGATCACCACGAGCTTCATCGGCGTACAGCCCGCGAGCTATCCCATCAATACCATCTACCTGTGGACCAGCGGCCCGCATGAAGCCGTTCTGCTGGTTGCGCTCAAACCCTCGGCGAAACTGCGCGGGGAGGAACTGAAGGAGGAGTTGCGCGCCCGGTTTGCCAGGCAACTGCCCGGTGTCAGGATCTCGTTTGAGGCAGGCGACATCGTGAGCCGGGTGATGAGCTTCGGGTCCGACACGGCCATCGAAGTGGCGGTTCAGGGACCGAGCCTCGCCGCCAATCGCGCTCACGCCGAGAAGGTGCACGCGGAACTCGCCGGGCTGAGCGTGCTGCGCGACCTCCAATACGCGCAGCCGCTGGATTACCCGACGCTCGAAATCCTGGTGGATCGGGAGCGCGCGGGGCAGCTCGGCTTGACAGCGGCTGGAACGGCGCGGTCGCTCGTGGCTGCAACCTCGTCGAGCCGCTTTGTCGAGCCCAATTTCTGGCGTGATCCGGCCAGCGGCAATGCGTTTCAGATTCAGGTGGAGATCCCGCAGCACCGCATAACTTCCCTGGACGATGTACGCTCTCTGCCGGTGACGGCGCACAACGGAAGCCGGGCGCTTCTCGGCGACGTGGCCGATCTGAAGATCACCGAGTCCCTCGGGCTGGTCGAGAGGTACAACATGCAGCGCGTCGTCAGCCTCACGGCGAACATTCACGGCAGACCCCTTGGCGACGTAGCGCCGATGATCCGCCAGGCCATCGAGAAGGCGGGTGAGCCGCCGCGGGGCGTGACTGTCGCGGTCCGGGGCCAGATTCCTCCGCTCGAGGAGACCATTTCCGGCCTGCAAGCAGGGCTTCTGCTGTCGATTGTGGTCATCTTTCTTCTTTTGGCGGCAAACTTCGAATCCTTCCGTCTCGCCATCGCGGCGGCGTCCACGGTGCCAGCGGTTCTCTGCGGCGTGCTGCTGATGCTGCTGATCACGGGGACCACGCTGAACGTGCAATCGTTCATGGGCGCCATCATGGCGGTGGGAATCGCCGTGGCGAACTCGATTCTTCTGGTCACCTTCGCCGAGTTCAGCCGCCGCAGCGGGGCGCCGGTTCAGGACGCGAGCATGCAAGCCGGCCGCGGCCGCCTGCGCGCGATTCTGATGACCGCGACGGCGATGGTCGCAGGCATGGCGCCGATCGCGTTGGGCATTGGCGAAGGCGCGGAGCAGACGACGCCGCTCGGCCGGGCTGTCATCGGCGGGCTCACGCTGGCCACCTTTGCCACGCTGACGGTGCTGCCGGCCCTGTACGCGATTCTGCAACGCAGCGCGAGCCGCACGACTGCGTCACTACACCCGATGGATCCCGATGGGAGGTACTATGAGCCGCGCTAGAGTGTGTCTGGCCTTGTTCTCTGCTTCTGTCCTGGCCGGCCAGGCCGTTGAAGTGACAAAGGTGCTGGCTAAACCGCTGAGCCGGTCCGTGCGGCTCACGGGCGAACTACTCCCCTATCAGTCGGTTGACTTGCATGCGCGCGTCACGGGATTCGTGGAGGCGGTGCTGGTGGACAGGGGCAGCGTCGTCGAGCAAGGGCAGACGCTGGTCACGCTCTCCGCTCCCGAGATGGAAGCTCAGGTCGCGGAAGCGCAGGCGAAAGCTCGCGCGGCCGACTCACAGCTCGCCGAAGCAAAGGCTAAGCTGCGGGCCGCCGAAGCTACCTATGCACACCTGAAGAAAGCGGCGGAGACGCCCGGCGCGATCGCCGGAAACGAGCTGGTGGTGGCGGAGGAGAATGTGGCTGCGGCCGCCGGGGCCGTCGCGTCGGCCAGCGCCGCGCGCGAGGCCGCTCAGGCCTCGGTGGAAGCGCTAAAGAGGTTGGAGGAGTATCTGAAGGTCCAGGCCCCTTTTTCCGGGGTGATCACCGAGCGCCTGGCGCATCCCGGCGCGCTCGCGGGGCCGGGCTCGGGAGCGCTGCTGCGTCTCGAGCAGGTTACGAGGCTGAGGCTTGTGACTGCGGTGCCGGAGGCTTACGCCGGGCGCATCGCGTTGGGGACGCGGGTCTCGTTTCGCGTGGCGGCCCATCCTGAACGTGCATTCGCGGGCGTGGTTGCCAGGAGCGCGCACTCCGTAGACCCGAAGACACGCACGATGGCGGTCGAACTTGACGTGGCGAACCGGGACGGGGCCCTTGCCCCGGGGATGTACCCGGAAGTGAACTGGCCGGTTCAGGGCGGCAAAACATCCTTGGTGGTCCCAGCCACCAGCATCGTGACGACCACCGAGCGCGTCTTTGTAGTTCGGGTTGCCAATGGCAAAGCGGAATGGGTGGATGTCCGCCGTGGCGCCCGGGAGGGAGATCAGGTCGAGGTCTACGGGCCTCTGTCGGAGGGCGACGTCATCCTTCTTCGCGGCAGCGACGAAATCCGCGACGGCACCCCGATTAAAAAGGGGTCAGCCTGATCTGGTCCATTTACCTGTGCGTGTACGGCGCGGAAAAATGGAGCAGATCAGGCTGACCCCTTTTTGAGCCGGAAGTCGCCCCTGTGGGACTTCAGCGACAGTTTCGGCCCGCCGCCGTTCACGGCCTCGCTGAAATGGCGTGCTCCCCTCCGGTGACGGCGCTCGCGCGTCTTGAGATCGAAATCGGAAACCAGGCCCGCCCGCCGGCCGAGGTCCGTTTCCAGCTCGAAGCCCTGATTGTCGGGGAGCGTCACCTCGATCTCGCCTTTGTATGTTTCAAACCGGCTTCGCGATTCCAAACCGTCGAACCGTACCCTGGCGCTGCCTTTGTACGTCTCCAGTTGCAGGCCGCCCTTCAGCCCCTCGACGGCAACCGATCCCTTGTACGTCTCGATCTGCGCCTCCGTCTGGAGACCGGTCACCTCCGTCTTGGACTTGTAGTCCTTGATGTCGAGACGGGCCGCGCGCGGCATCCGGATCTCATAGTGCACGAGAGGCAGAACCCTCCAACTGAACAGAGCAGGCCTCGGCCGGCCATAATCCGACTTGATCCGCACCGAATCCGGAGAGGAGTCGATACGCACTTCCGTCTCTTCCACCTCCGCTTCGTGCGTCCCGAACCAACCGGAGTCCGGCTCGATCCGCGCGCGGATCTCCACTTGCCCCTTGTCCCATCCGCTGACCCGGATGCTGCCTTTGTAAGTGTCCACTGAGACGCGGCCGCCCGCGCTCAAGTCCACCGTGCGACTGATCTCCTTTCCGGCGCGGTCCACGGCCTCCAGGATCCCCGGCAACCCGAGCACAGCCAGGCTCAGACACAGAGTCACGGCACGCATGGCACACAGCCTCCTTCTGTCCTTTAGATTACGCAAGGAGGGAGCGGCAGGTTCCACGGAGAGGCCGCTAACCCAGCGCCTCCAGGTACTTCGCCACGGCTTCGATGCCGCGGTAGAAGTTCGGCAGGTGGAACTTCTCGTTCGGCGCGTGGAGGTTGTCGTCGGGC